>JANLYB010000105.1:0-7799 GCA_031365425.1 Hyphomicrobiaceae bacterium | reverse complement strand
GTCACTCCTGGGGAACGCTCGTCGCGCTCAGGCTGGCCGTAGATTATCCCAACGACGTTTCCCGGCTCGTGCTCCTGTCGGGATATTATTTCCCGACCTTGAGGCTCGATACTTGGATGTCGGCACCGGGCGCAATGCCGGTGCTTGGTCCCATCATTCAGTATACGATATCGCCCATTCTCGCGCGACTGGCATCAAAATCAGCGATCAAGAACATGTTTGACCCGCGTCCAGTGTCGGAGCGATTCAACGCGAGCTACTCAAAAGAGATGGCCGCGCGCCCATCCCAATTGGAAGCCGTTGCCTCCGAGACCGCGATGATGCCAAATGCCGTCGAGACGATCGTCGATCATTATTCATCGGTCACGGTCCCCGTCAGGATCTTTGCAGGTGACCAAGACAACGTGGTCGACACCGACGCTCAATCGACGCGATTGCAAGACTATTTGGCGAACAGCCAGTTACATGTCGAGAAGGGCGTAGGGCACATGATCCACCATGCAATCCCAGAAAAGATTGTAGCGTCGCTGGCAGCCTAAAATCTTCTGACGGATTCGAATAAAGCTTCATATCGCGCGCGTTAAAAGCACAGGTAGTCTGATCATCAGCCTTTCCTTGCGGCAGGTCTTGGCCCAAAGTGAACTTGAAGTTGGCGACTTATGACGTCGGCTGCTGAGGGGAGAACTGCCGCGCTTTTCACTCCCACCGCCTAAGCATCCAGGAAGCTTAAGGCCAACGATCGCGGTCCCCCGCAACGGAGCGATAAATGCCCACTCACGCCGCCGGCAGCTTTGCGGACAAAGTTCGCCGCAGTTGGTCCTCCGCGCGCGACTTTCTCGGCGACCATCCCGACCTGCTCTACATGGGAACAGCGAGCGTAGCCGTTTTCATCCTTTTGGTTGCAGCGTGCGGTTTCAGCGGCACGTGGGACGAGGTCCCGATCTGCACTCTCTATTGCTGCTCAGGCACTTTGATGTTCTCCGTCCCGATTGCGATGGTGGCAAACCACCGATTGCGTCAGGCCAGAATTATGGGAAGAGTGCGTGGCCTCTATACCCTCGCGGAGGCTGCGCTCCAACATGACCGGCGCAAAGAAGCCGAACGCAAACTGATCTCAATCCTTCGCTGGGAACAGCTTTGGCGGATTGGCAACAGCATCCCTTATCGGCTCGCATATACTGCATTAGTCATGCTCAGCAAGTCGGTCGTGGCCCTTTGGTACTTCGTGATCTGCATCCACCTCGACGCCCAGCATGGCTACGGGAAACCAAAGTTTATTTCCATCTTGGATACGGCTCCTCATCGTAATGCTGTTGAAGAATGCGGTTAATCTCCGTTCTGGCATGCTCGCGTTTGTCTTCGGGCAGATTATCTAAGCGCGGCCCGTACTTTTTAAAATATCGGGCACGTGCAGCCGCCATCTGTCGTGCAAAGACCGAGCTAAGCTCTGACCTCAGATGCTCTCGCGCAGTAGCGAATACACCTTGAACTGATTTGTCACTTTCTAGGAATTCCGTCCACCCGCATGAGGTTGCTGCTGCTTCGAGGCAATCTGCTAAAAGTTCGCCTGTCACGTGTTCCAGCAGCTTGGCAGGCACCTGCTCGTCTCCCTCCAGACCAAACATCGTCGGATCGCCGATACTCTTCCCATTTACTCGTACCTGGATGCCGCGCAGCGCCTTGTTCAGCTTTCTATCGGCGATGACGAATTCAGCGCGGATTTGGCCGACGTCGGGAACGTCGAGATCCTTCGGAATGGCGTGCCCTTGGATCTGCAGGTGGGTCAGAGCGGCTCGCCATTGACGAAAACCTTCATGAGGCATTGCCGGCCGTACTCTGGGGCAAGTGCATGTCGCAGGGCAGCGGGCGATGGATAGTTTATGTGAGAGAACAACTTCGTCAGGGAAATTGTCGTCCCATGCGCGGCGGCGTCGTCGTCCACTGACACCACAGGCACATCAATTTTGTCGATGTCGATTGGACCGCTTTCAAGCTCTAGTCGATCAATGACGACCGTACTCTTCTTGCCGCCCCGTCGAGTATCCAAATGCATGCGCCCGGCAACGATGATGCCGGCGAACTTGCCGACTCCTTTGCGCCCTTTCACAAGCCGACCCGTTTTGGTGCGCGGGCCACGGTCCTTTCGACGGTCCCTTGCGATCCGCAGATAGTCGGTATCGATTTGTTCCGGCGACATGCCCTCGCCGTCGTCGGAGATCACAATGGTCGCGTTCGCCTCGGGGCCTTCGGGTACTTCTAAGTAAACGGCCCGAGCATCGGCGTCCCAGGAATTGTCAACGAGTTCCTTTAGCGCCTGCTCGATCTTCTTATAACTCTCGCCAAGCAACACCGCGAGGCGGGAACTGACGTTGAAGCGATGTGCAGCCATAAGAATTCCGCTCCTCGCCAACCGCACGCTGCAGGTCTTGCCTCAGTTTTCAGGTGAGGGGTACATTAGCAATCGAATGCTCCTCCGTATACATAGTTGACCCAGCTCCTGCTGAGCGCGGCTGATCTAATCTGCGTCCGCTGCCAGAGGCGCTGCGGTCATTTCGCCAATCCGATCCGATGATGAAAAAAAGGCGGCCGAAGTCCGCAATATCCGCAAAGCAGGTGTCATTTCTGCCGAAGCTCGGCAAAGGACGATGTTACGTTTCTCTAAAACAATTGGCAGTCACATGTCCCACACAAATCCTTGAATTTATGTGTCTTTTCTAAAAATGGCGATCCCGGCAGGGGTCGAACCTGCGACATCCTGCTTAGAAGGCAGGTGCTCTATCCAGCTGAGCTACGGGACCAATTTTGACGAGACGGTTCGCTACACGGTTCGTAGCTCACCGTTAAAACACGAACTGCTTGTACTCCCTAAACTATCTCGAAAGAGACACGCCGCTTAGAAGGCGAGTGCTCTATCCAGCTGAGCTACGGGGCCGTTGCGGTGCTTCATATCAGCTTGCGCGGCGCTGAACCAGCCGCTGGCTTTTTGGCATGGAACACGGCTCACCGGCAAGACGGCTCCCGAAAGGGCGAGGAAGGTGCCGGGCGATAAGAGCAACGAGCGCGATGCCGGCACCGGTCGCGGCCATCAGCAACGTGGCAGATGCCATGAGGTAAGAGGCGAAGCGTTGAAGGCGCGCGACCCGAGTATGCCCTGAGTTCGTGGCGCCGCCGCGAGGAAATGTGAATACCAAACTTGCCAGCAGCGCGGCCAGGAAGATTAAAAAGGCCCCGAGACCGGATTTTTGGGGCGAGGTCGCGGACTGGACATCGGATCCGTCAGACTGCAGGCGATAGTTTTTTGACTGAGGGCGAGCGGCATCTGCGACTGTGTGATTTGGAACTTGGTCGCGTTTGCGGACGGAGTGCGGATGCTCGGCCAGGACTGGAGATGTGCTCGCGGTGCCATCCAGTGCAATAGCGAACACGCACAAGATGAAGCGGCTCGTTGGCTTGGGCGCTGTCAGTGGGCGCAGGGTTTTCGTTGCGATGACTGACATGGTTGTACCTGCGATAGCCGTCAAAAAGGCTGCTGGCCTCTATTTCATTCACGTTTGAATTAAGAAGTCGCAAATGGCTGCGAGGCCATCGGCACCCAGGCGAACCAGCACTCTGTGAACACCTTGGGGTTTATGATACGTCAGCAGACTTCACACACCCGCAAGATTGAGCGCATAGTTTCGCGAGACGATCGCATCACTCACGGGCTCCTCATGCCGCAACATAAGACGACCGCTTCGCCAGCCAGCCGGACCCAAGACCCAACTCGCGCCGTACAGGTCAGCATGGCGGCTTGTCTTGTGTGTGTGTTGGGCGCAATTGCGTTCGTGGACCGGCCGGTCGCGGACTTTGCCCATGTAACGTTGCGAGTCAACGAGGGGTTCTATGCAGCACTGACCCACATCGTCGATCCAATCCCGGTGTACGCGGGGATCGTGACGGGTGGCTATGCAATTGCCGCGTTGTTCGGGGTTCGCCCGGGTCCGCGCGGAATGATTGCGCTGCGGATTGCGATCGCCATTCTCATTGCAATTGCGCTCAAGGAACAGCTCAAGTTTGTATTCGGGCGGACGTGGCCGGAGACCTGGACCGGAAATAATCCGAGCTACATCAGGGATGGCGTGTACGGTTTTTTCCCGTTGAAAGGTTGGGGTGCGGGACGGGCGTATCACTCGTTTCCGTCGGGGCATATGACGGCGGTGAGCGTGGCTGCGGTTTCGATTGGGCTCAATTGGCCAAGATGGCGATGGGTTGCTACGCTGCCGGTGGCGCTGGTTGCCATTGGGATGATCGGAGCCAATTATCACTGGGTCAGTGATTTGATCGCAGGGACGTTCCTCGGGGCGGCCGTTGCCGTTGCCGCCCACAGGTTGGGCCGGGATACGAAGTAGGGTGTGAAGCAAAAGGTTTAATTTCACAGAGCTCACTTCAACCGGCGCCCCCTCATTTCTTGCGGGCCTTTGCCGAGAGGATGGGACCTGCCGGCCAGAATTCGTCGGAGCGATCGACCGAGGGAGCCCAAAGGCTGGAAATCGAGCCGTCGAGAAACAGGGCGTTGGGGCATGTGAGGGCGTCGCGAAACAGGCGGCCGAAATCGCCGAAGGAGACGACCTCGTTCGAAATCGCGAAGACGATCGTCTGGGCGTCGCGGACGCCGACGCCGTTGCGAATTTTCAGCGAGGGGCCATCGGCTGAAAAGCGCGGATGCAGCTTGCCGTCGATGACCAGCATCGGGCCGGATTGAGTGGCGAAGTCGGCGGCCGGTTTGGCCTTAAGGTATTTGCCCGTTTCCATGACGCCGGCTTCCTCGGAGGTAAAATAGAAGATGCCGTTGGGCTTCATATGGAAGTTACCGGGGCCGCCGGCAGTGTTGGCTTTCTTGAGCTGCTGGCCGCCTTCGACGTAGAGGCCGACGGGAGAGGAGTCGGCGTGGTACATGCCGGCGTTGACCGCCATGAGGACCGGGCCGCCGCTGCGGTTCATGACACGGGCGAGGGTACCAACGTTACCGTAGGCTGCGCCGCCAGCGTCTTTCCAGTGCAGGCGCAGGGTCGTCGTGCGCAGGTCGAAACTGCAGACAATGAAGGACTTTCCCTCAAAGAGGGTTTCGCGGCAGGGGCCGGGATCGGCAGCGCTGGCGGCGCTCGTATGGATCAGGCCGACCGCAGTCAGGGAGAGGACGGGAAAACACCGGCGGACAGCAGATCGTAGCAAAGCAAACATGGGGCTGGTCCAAACGCTCGAAATCTGGGAAATGCAAACGTGGCAACCGGACATAGCACGTTCACTTCATCCGGCAATCGAGGGGTTTGATGTGACCATCGCAACGCGACAATCCGATGACCACGACGAGGTATTCCGGCGCGTCATTCCGCCGATGTTGAGTTTCGTATCGGGGTTCGTGGACACCACCGGATTTCTGGGGTTTTCGGGACTTTTGACGTCGCAGGTGACGGGGTCGTTCGTGGCGGCAGGAGCTGCGTTCGTACGGCCCGAGACCGGGCTCGCCGCCAAGCTGCTCGCCATACCGATGTTCATGGTGGGGGCAGTCTTCATGACGCTTCTTCTCGCCGGGTTAAGGCGGCGGAAACGCAACCCGATGCCGGCAGCGCTGATCATGGTGGCGGTTTTGATCGGGCTGTTTCTGCTTGTGGCTGTGGCGGGGGGGCAGTTTACGACGGCGGAAACGCCGCTTGCACTTGGCGCTGCCATTCTAGCGTTCGTTGCGATGGGGTCGCAGAGTGCGCTGGTGCGGGGCCTGTTCAAGGGCTCGGTGCCGGCCAATTTCATGACCGGCAACGTGACGCAAGTGGCCGTCGAATCGACGGATCTCGTCCTGGCGCGGCTCGGGTTGTTGCACGTGGGCGACCCGGCAGCGGATGAGGCGCGGGTAAAGGCCGCCAGAGCTCAGCTCAAAATTTTGATCCCGATGATTGTGTGTTTTCTGCTGGGGGCGATGATCAGCGCGCATGCCTTCATTGCCGTCGGGTTCTGGTCATTGCTGCTCGCGGCGGGGCTCATCATGGCGGCGGCACTCTGGTCATGGCAAGGTGATTGATCTATCGTTCGGGAACGACGAACTAGGGGACGCATGACATGATCGATCTGTATTACTGGACCACGCCAAACGGCCACAAGATCACGATGTTTCTTGAAGAAGCCCAGTTGCCGTATGCAATCAAGCCGGTGAACATTTCGGCGGGGGACCAGTTCAAGCCGGAGTTTTTGGCGATTTCGCCGAACAATCGAATTCCGGCAATTGTCGATTCCGCACCCAAGGATGGCGGAGCGCCGGTTTCGGTTTTCGAGAGCGGGGCTATCCTGGTTTATCTCGCGGAGAAGTCTGGGCAGTTTATGCCCAACGATACGCGCGGGCGGATGGAAGTGTTGCAATGGCTATTCTGGCAGATGGGCGGGCTTGGGCCCATGGCCGGGCAGAACCATCATTTCTCGCAATATGCGCCTGAAAAGATTCCATATGCCATCGAGCGGTATGTGAAGGAGACGAACCGGCTTTATGGGGTCTTGAATAAGCGGCTTGCGGATCGGGCGTTCGTCGCAGGCGCGGCGTATTCGATTGCCGATATGGCGGCTTATCCCTGGATTGTGCCGTGGACCCGGCAGGGGCAGAATTTGGATGATTTCCCGCATGTGCGGCGCTGGTTCGACGCCATTCGCGCACGGCCCGCGACGGTGCGGGCCTACGCACGGGCAGACGAGGTCAACAATCAAGCCACGGTTACGGACGAAAGCCGCAAAGTTCTGTTTGGCCAGACAGCAGGGGTAGTAAAGTGAGGGGTTGCTTTGAATCCTGATCGCAAACAAGGGGAACCCCAAATCTGACATCCTCGCGCTTGGCGCGAGGACCCATTGCTCGGCAGGGATAGTGCAAACTGTTGGACATAATGGCCGCAACGCACCCCCCTTCAAGCCCTGTTCAAACCAGACGATGAATGGGTCGTGAGATCAAATTCCGCGATGACGGCGCAGGGGCCGCGACCCTACTTCCCCAACTCGGCGTCGAGTTTGGTATTCATGTAGGTCCATTTGGTGGTTTGCGTTTCGACCAGGGTCTTCATGCTAGCCCGCAGCGTTTCCAGCACTGCGCAATCAGGCGTTGCAGCGGCGGCTCCCGCTTCGCCGCCCGTGGCGATCTTTTCGAGCAGCGTGTTGGACTGCTGGTCGTAAGCGTTGATTTTTTCGTCGGCGACGAAAGGGGCGGCTTCCTTCAGGAATACCTCGTGCGCCCAACCGCGTTTGTCCTTAAGTTTCCTCAGCTTTTCCTGGAATTTTGGTTTGTTGGCCGTGTTCAGATCGCGTAGCGCACCTGCGGCTTCGTCCACCACGGCCTCGAAATCGGACTTGGCGCACGGCCCAGCCTGAACAGCAGTCACCGCTGCCATGCAGCTCACCGCAGCTATTATGCTCAGCCGTAGGATCACCCCGCTCGCCATCCGCGAATTGGTAGCGAGGACTTAGGTCTGGGGCAAGGGGGTCATGGGCCAAATATTGGGGGCACTCTCCAAGGCACCATGCGGAGCCGCATGACAGCTCAGTCATCGCGCCCAGGGGCCACACGCACCAATCCCCCGCAGCCTTTCAACCCGGAGCCTCTCTTCACTCGCCCGAAGGGCAGGGGAGCAAAGCGACCCGCGCATGGCTGCGCGCCCCACCGGAGCGCGATCAGCGCGTGAGGTTAAAAAGAGGGTACGCGGGAGAGGTCCATGGATGGTTGAATGCTGTTCTTACCACCCGGCGGCCTCGCCGTTTTGTTGGTATGGGGATCTGAGGCCGTTGCCGCA
>JANLYB010000246.1:0-2421 GCA_031365425.1 Hyphomicrobiaceae bacterium | reverse complement strand
CCCAGACCCACCAGTTTTTATGACTGAAGTGAATGCGCTACCGCCGGGCTTCACTTGCCATCGTGACAGCGAGGCCCGCAAGTGCTGTGCCCATGAGCCAACGCTGGGCTGTGAGCCAGAGGGGACGGGTGCCGAGGAAGGCGGCGATGGTCGCGGCGGACATGACGATCATGGCATTGACGGTAATGGAGATCGCGATCTGGACTGCGCCGAAGGTGAGCGATTGGGCGAGTACGTTGCCCAATGCCGGGTCGATGAACTGTGGCAACAGCGACAGGTAGAGCATCGCGACTTTGGGGTTCAAGAGGCTCGTCAGCAGGCCCATCGAGAACAGTTTGGCGGGCTTATCGGGTGCGAGTTCACGCACCTGGAAGGGCGAGCGGCCGCCGGGGCGCAGCGTCTGATACGCGAGGAACGCCAGATAGCAGGCACCAGCGAAGCGCAAGGCGTCGTAGGCGAAGGGGACGGCAAACAGGAGTGCGGTGATGCCGAGGACGGCAGCCAGCATATAGAGGACGAACGCGACGGCAACTCCTGCGAGCGAGATCAGGCCTGCGGTGCGGCCCTGACAGATGGCGCGCGAGATCAGGTAGATCATGTTGGGTCCGGGCGTCAGCACCATGCCGAGTGCGAGCGCTGCAAAGGCAAGCAGGGTTGTCGTGGCGGGCATGGGGGCTCCTGGGGCGCTCCGGGGCGGGCAGGGACGTGTCCGTTTCATACAAGACCATCGCGCATTTGCGCAAAGGAAGTTGTTGGGCTTACCTGTGGTTTGCCGGGCGTGCGGCTATGGCTCATAAAAACGTTCCGTGGCGCCGCATTTTTATTGTGAGGGCATTTATGTTGATGCGCAGACTGGCGCCGGTTGGCGCACTTCTTGGCTTGTTGGCTTTGATGGCCTTTGGCGCGCACGCGGTGGCGCAGGAGAAGCCAGCGCCTGCTCCCAATTCCGAAGAAGCCCAACAGATCGAAGGCGAAAAGGCTTTCGAAGCGGCCCTCAAGGCGCGCACGGTAGGGCCAGCCGAGGTGCCTCTGCTCAAGCAGGCCGTCTTGAAGGTGCCAGCCGGATACTCGTTCATTCCCAAGGCCGAGGGCGACCGGCTGATGCGCGCAATGGGCAACCGGACGGGATCGAATTTCCTCGGGCTTGTCACGCAGACGGACGCCGTCGAGTGGTTTGCGACCCTCGTTTACAACAGCGCCGGTTATGTGCGCGACGACGACGCCAAGGATTGGAAAGCCGACGAGTTGCTGCAGTCGCTTAAGGACGGCACCGAGGAGGGGAACAAGGACCGTGCGTCGCGCGGGTTTCCGCCGATCGAGATCACCGGCTGGGTCGAGCCGCCCAAGTATGCAAGCGACACGCACCGGCTTGTGTGGGCGGCGCACGTTCGCCGCAAGGGCGAAACGAAGGGCGGATCGGTCAATTACAATACCTATGCGCTCGGCCGGGAGGGGTATTTCGAGCTGAACATGATCGGTGCGGAAGACGTGATCATGCGCGAAAAGGGCCGGGCGCAGGAACTGCTCGCCGCGCTCACCTATGTGCCGGGCAAGGCGTACGGCGATTTCCAGGCCGGCACCGACAAAGTCGCGGAATATGGACTGGCGGCACTCGTTGCCGGGGTCGCCGCAAAGAAGCTCGGCATGTTTGCGTTGCTGGCTGCGTTTTTTGCAAAGTCGGCTAAGCTCATCTTGGTGGCGCTGTTGGGTGCAGCGGCTGTGATTGGGCGGTTGTTCAAGCGGCCGCCACCGGCGGAGTGATCGGAGCCAGATGAAAACGCTGTTTGTGCTGCTGAATGCGTCCAAGTTCGGCCCGGCGCTTTGGTCGTCGCTCAGCATCGTGGCGTCAATCTGGGCGTATGCGCTGTTGTATGGCTGGCGGTTCGCGGCGGGCTTCGTCGGGCTGATTTTCGTGCATGAGATGGGGCACTATCTGGCGGCGATGCGGCGCGGGTTGCCGGTCAGCCTGCCGATGTTCATCCCGTTTTTGGGCGCGTTTATCGCGTTGAAGGATCAGCCCAAGGACGCGGAGACGGAAGCGTACGTTGCTTATGCGGGGCCGCTGGTTGGATCGCTTGCGGCGTTCGCATGTTACTTCGTGTGGCGCAATGGGGGCGGTCCGATCTGGCTTGCTTTGGCCAACAGCGGATTGATTTTGAATTTGTTCAATCTCATCCCGTTGTCACCGCTTGATGGCGGTCGGATCACTGCGGTGCTGTCGCCGCGGATATGGTTTTTGGGCGTGCCGATCCTGCTCGGTGTCTGGTCGTATTTCCCAAGTCCGATGCTGATCCTGATTGCGGTGTTTGCTTTGCCTCAGTTGCTGGCGGCGTGGCGGTATGATCCCAAGGCACCTGAAAACATTGCATATTACAATGTGCCGCTGAGCGTAAAAATCGAGTACACGACGCTTTATCTCGG
>JANLYB010000157.1:0-4627 GCA_031365425.1 Hyphomicrobiaceae bacterium | reverse complement strand
TACCCATGGTCTGTATTCACAGTTGGACGGTCCCCATCAAAAGCAGGTGGAAAGGTCCGGCAAGCCAACTTTGAGAGATTCACGGCGGGGGTGGTAAAATTGGCCGTGGTCGTAACCTGCCCTTGCTGGATAGAGTGCCGGTGAGGCTGCCGTAGAAATCGAGTGAACGCCGCGCTTGGTATCAAACGGCCTGGCCGACTAGTTGAAGCCGCTTGCCTTTTCGGCGAGCGGCTTTTTTGTTTGCGTGTTCCTTTCAGTTCCGCCGGTCGTGCTTGAAATGGGGATCGCGGGAGGTATGGAAGACGCCGATCACTTCGATACTAAGCTTCTGGGGAACATATATGATCAGGAAGGGAAGATGGGGGACGGCGAATTCGTGCGCCGCGCTGTCCACGATGCGGCCACTCTCGGGATAGGGGGCGAGGGTGCCGTAAATCACTTCATGAATACGCGCAATCACCCAATCGGCCGCTGCTGGATTGTCACGTGCAACGAAGTGAGCAATGCCATTGAGGTCTTCGAGCGCCTCGTCTCGGAACGTGACGGTCATGCGCTGCGGATGCCGAAGCGGGCAAAGAATGCGTGTGCCTTTTCTGACGAGGCATAAGTCGGACTCGGATTGGCGAGGCGGCGTTTTATTTCGGCGCGCTGGTCGTCGTTGAGACGGGGGTGCGCATACTCAGATACATGATCCGCAATCTCATGGACGAGAACTTCCTGGGCCTCGTCGGGCATCTCGCGCACGGCGGTCACAATGTCGAGAAGTTGGTCGGCGACGGTCTTGTTCATATGCAGAGATTATAGCATATCGGCCAGGGATTTGTTATCGGCGGCGATGGTAGCGTAAATTGCTTCAAGATCGAGGGCGGCCGACGGTGAATACCGGGGGGGCTTCATAATCCGATGCGTTCGTAGAATGCGGAGACCTGCTCGTCTGCAAACTCACCGCGGCCAACTTGTGCCTGGGCGTGCTTGATGCCTTCGATTTCATCCGTTGTGAGTGGACCGTCCGCCGTGTGGGCGGCAATGGTATTGAGCATCTCGGCCGCGTAGACTTGCTGATCATCCGGGAGGCGGCGGATTTTCTCGATGGCTTGTTCGAGCAACTGGATCATATATCCCAGTATAGCATAAGTGCAGTTTTTTCGCCTTGCGGACAATCGAGCGACGCGCGGATTTCAAAAGTTCAACCTATGACGTCATTCGAGCGACTGAGCGGGCTGGTCAATCTTGTCCCAGAGCAACCGGGCCCGTTCAATACGTTCCAGTAATTCGCGACCGAGTTCGTTTTGCAGTGACTGCGGAAGACGCCCGGCTTCGGACAAGGCATTTTGCAGGGAGATCGCGAGCATATTAAATAATGGTACGCCTCGGCAGCCGACTGTCAATGGAAGGGAAAAGGGTGTCTGCTGGGGCCATAAAACCCCATAATTGTAGCAGTCTCGGACGGCCGACGGGGAAGTTATGCACACGGATTCGGAAGTTTCGACGTTATCGTCGGCTTACACCCTGGGAGCGAGCTTTGTTCGGATGAGAGGCAACCGAAATCATGGGCCAATCGCGTCCATCGCGGGCCCAATACTTCGCAATGAAGATGCGGCCGCCCATCGCCCCCGCGAGCGGATACCGCTGAAACAATGCTCGGCCGATGTCAGCCAACGCGGCGCATCTCCTGGATCCGAGCTTTGCCTAGCAAGAGCCGCGCTGCTAGTGTGAATTGGCTGGAGCTACGCGCCCTTGGAAAGTCACGCTCGTCATGTCTGGCAAGACCATTATCGCCGTCGGTCACGCGGCGCTCGATTACGTATATAAAATTCCCGCATTTCCACCCGCACCAACAAAACTTCGAGCGGTGGAACATATCGCGTGCGGTGGCGGAATGGCGGCCAACGCATCGGCCGCCATCGCGCAACTGGGCGGTAAGGTCGCCCTCTGGAGCCGCATTGGTGGTGACGCCGCTGGCGCGATCATCCGAGAGCAGCTTCAACGCATCGGCGTCGACACGACTCATTTGCGCGGGGTTGCTGGTATTGGGTCACCAACTTCAGCGGTGATCGTTGACCAGCGCGGCGAGCGGCTGGTCGTGAGTGAGGACGATCACGCCTTGCCACTCGCGGCAGATTGGCTCCCGGTGTCGGACATTGCTGCCGCGAGCGCGGTATTGAGCGATCTCACCTGGCTCGAGGGCACCGAAGCGGTATTTCGTGCCGCACGCATCGGGGGCATACCGACTGTTCTTGACATAGATCTCGGCAGCGGACAGCTGCTCCCAAAAGTCATCGGCCTAACGGACTATGCGATTTTTTCCGCCCCCGCGCTCGCCAAGTTCGTTGACGGTTCCGGCGACCGGGAGCGTCTAGAGCATTTAATGGGCTGGGGGGTCCGCCACGCCGGAGTGACGTTGGGGACGGGAGGATATCTCTGGACGAATTGGCAGGGTTCGCAGGGCTATCAGGCGGCCTTCCCCGTCGAGACAGTCGACACCACGGGCGCAGGTGACGCCTTCCACGGCGCCTTCGCTTGGGCACTCGCCGAGGGATCGAGCGACGCGGAGTGCGCGCGCATCGCGTCCGCGGTCGCAGCCCTCAGCTGTCGGCGTCTCGGCGCTCGCGCCGGGCTTCCCACACGCCCGCAGCTGGAAGCCTTCCTGATCGTTCAAACTGAACGCGGGCTCGGCGACGACTACAAGGTGGGTTATTGAATTGCACGGCAGCTTTAAGCGGGAGATGCTGACACTTCGATGCGTTCTGCCTTCTCTAGATCTCCATGTTGATGTTCATCTCGAACAACGTGGTCTACGCTGGGCGGAACGACACCTCCGCCCACCCCGATGTCGGACATGTTCAGGGGCGGAATCCCTTAGGACTTCGCTTTCTTCGAAGGTTTCGACTTGCCAGAACCGTTGAGGGCGACCGCTTGGCGAACGAGCACCTTGAAGGCGGACGCGTCAACTTCTTCTCCTTCGGGAATGTCGATTGCATTGCGCTCTATCTCGCCTGGCGCAGCCGCGAATTCGTCAAGTTCCTGGCGGGCGCGTTTTTCGTTTCTTCGGGCATCCTCTTCTATCTCTACCTCGCGAATTTCTCCGTGCCTGTGCTAGGAACAGACTTCGTCGAGACGCCGGCGATCAGCGGTGGTCGGTGTGTCGTCCTGTTCGTGCTGTGCCTCTATTTCGGTTTCCTGAGAAAGCCGACGGTGTGAGCGCGTCGAGTGCCATCAGAAGGTGGCCGACGTACTATTGCTGCCGTGAGCGCGGGCTGCGTCTGTATCGCTAACAAATTGGAAGGAGTGAGCCATGACTGCAAGAAGTTACTCGGTCCTTGCGGCAGCAATCTTCACAGTGGTTGCCATCTTGCAGCTAGTACGTGCGGGCGGCGGCTGGCCCGTCACAGTCGGTGACATGGGGTTGCCAGTATGGGCCAGCTGGGTTGCTGGTATTGTCGCTGCCGTACTGGCGTGGCTCGGGTTTACCGCCTCCCGAGATTGAGGGCGATCGAATAGACAGGACAGACGTACCCGGCGATGTTCTTCCGGGTTGACAACTTTGACGTAGCTTTGCCAAGGGCGCGCACGCTCGTCAGCCAACTGGAAGAAGAGCCACATGTGAATCCCCGTACTGGCACCGCGGAGTTTTCGCTCCGAGATCCTGACGGGTTGGGTCAAAAGCGCGCCTCATACTGGGTTGCCGACCATGGTCGGTCCCGCATCGAAAGCGGAATGTCGAGGAAGGGTAAGCGAGATCTGAGAGATCATCATTAGCTGGAACTGTTTTCAAGGGAGGGATATCAGCAGCCTACTGATCGATCATGACAAATCAGTGATTTCACCTTTTCCGGAAATCCATGCCGGGCCTATTGCACCAGCTGTGGTCAATCTTTCGGGTGTAGAAAAAAGAAATAGATTGCTGCCCCCCGGTATGACCCGGCCGAGAGCATCGATCATGTTCTGCAACCGCGCTTCGGTCGGGGTCACAAAGAGAACACGGAATGCTTTGAAGCCCCATTGCTCGGTATGGAGATCTTGGTTCCAAGCATTCCAGTAGCCGAGATACTTGCGGCGGATGCTCGATTTGCCGATGACTTTGCGTGACTCGATATCCATCTCACCACGATCGAGTTCAAGCGCGAAATTGCTGCGCTGATTTGCGCTCGTCAACGAAAATAGGCGATCGGGGACCACGGCAATCGTTACCGGTTGGCGCTCACTGGGGATGGTAACTGACGGCTTCAGTTTGAACGGATTTTCCCGACGGCGAAGTTGCCGTGTCGCTTCTGGCATGAATGGCAACATCTCGTGGTGGTCGATCAATCGCAATGCGTCTGACTGGCCGCATGCCCAATCGAACCCAATCATTACGTCAGCGGTCTCGATGGTGTGCGCGAGAAATGGTGCCGTCGCCCGGCGGTTATTGGTTGACCAGTCGAGACCTGGATTGATCCAGGCAAGCTCGGGAGCAAGGAGCTGTGCGCCAGCACGAGCGAGGCCATACACGAGCGGGAAGTTGCCAGCTTCGAAGACGTGCGCCAGTTGCTGGCGCTGCACGCGGGGACAGTCGAGGTAGGCATGAAAAAACAGGAGCCGGATTCGCCGGCCGATGCGCTGATCGGATCCAGGTACCAATCGCGCA
>JANLYB010000138.1:0-7890 GCA_031365425.1 Hyphomicrobiaceae bacterium | reverse complement strand
TTGAGTCATGAATACATGCACGAAGCGGAGCAGGATCAGGCGAAGCGTTGGACTATCGGCGACAAGGCTCTCAAAATCTGCAACTTCCATCCGGAAACCGCATCCGCCAATTTGCATGTAATGATGATGTGGCGTCCGGTCGGAGCCAAGGAGCAGCGGCATGCCGGAAAACCCGTCGCGGCCATAGACGCCCACCTCGATACTGCGTCCGTCGGCCTTTTCGGCAACGACGGACACCATGCCTTTCTCGACGAAATAAACTTGTTCAATCGGAATATTCGGCAGGATCAGCACGTGGTCGCGGTCAAGCTCGATGTCTTCGAGATAGGGCGCAATGATCTTAAAATCATTGGAGGGCAAGCTGGCGAGCAAGCGATTTCGAACGTCTGATTGATTGACCATGACGGGCAACCTATTTTTGATTTCACCTCCGGCCGTGTGGGCGCACCACCAGGGTTTACCACGGCCGTCAGCGCTTTTCCACCGTTCGTACGGTGCCGTGCACTCGGGGCGATGGTGCGCCACCGTACCCACCGGGACTCTGGGGAACTAAAAGCGCATGATCGGGGATGGCCGTGGGGATACCGCTGTCATCCAGATACTGCAGACCATCTTGAAACGCACCGGACTGCAAATGGACAGGAGGCTTGCAGCGCAGGCCTCCTGCTCGCTGGCCCTGCATCTGCGCCCGTGGCGCTGGAGGCTGTTATGCATCAAAGCCCGCTCGATGAGTTGAATGAGACGGCGCTTTACAAGCTCCTGGGCGATGCATGGTACGCGCAGCTCAAGACGGACAAAGGCGGAAGTTATTTTTTTCCGTCGAGCGTCGATGTCGGAAAACGCGAATTCGACGCAGTCGCGTCCATCCTGACCGAAGCCCTCCGTCAGCCGTATTTCCATGGCGTTCCGGCGCGCGTCGCGAGCGCACTTCAAGTCGAAGCGTCTTGGCGGATGCCAGCCTCAGTCGTTGCCGCCCTGGCCCGTCATCGGGGAATGATCACACTATCGGATTGAGGTGCAAGCCAGTCCAGCGTGGAGGAGTATCGTCACATGGAGCTATTGGTAAGAGCTGTCAGTCAACTTGATATTCTCGCAAGGGAAGCACGAGCAACCGGCGACCAAGGGTCCTACGATACTCTGATCACAGCACAAAACATAGTTTTGCATGGCATCCTCGTCAGCGCAAAATATAAAGCCGTGAAAGTGGCGACGATTGAGCGTCAACGACCAAAACTTAAGATCGTCGATTGAGAGGCCGAGCGAGGTAACCAACGAATTTGAGGACGATGGAGACGACGAGACCATGTTTCCGGCTTCTGCCGATTGCCTGGAATGCCCATCAGATGCCGCCCAATCTCCACAGAGATCTTTCAGCAGGCCTTATTGGCCGGTGTGCGTGCCAGGAAGTATGCCGAAGTACCACAAGAGCCCGACGCCGATTAGGGCCAGTACCACTAACGATACGGTCAGGATAACAAAGGAATTCTTTGAGTTTTCAGACTGCGTCGCTTCTTGGGGCGTTTCCGTTACTTGCCCGCTCGCATCTTTAGTCGACATGTGTTTGCCTCCTTGCAGCGCCCAGATTCGCAAACAGGGCCTCGACCCCTGCCTCCCGTGGCACGACTGTTGGATGATGACTTACATCTTCGACCAATCGTCGACCTGCTTCTTGGCTTCGTCTTTTGCTATGCCGTATCGCTCCTGGATCTTTCCCTCCAGCTGCTCGCGTTGGCCGTTGATCTTGGCCAGATCGTCGTCGGTGAGATTGCCCCACTTTTCCTTAATTTTGCCGGCGAACTGCTTCCAATCGCCCTTTGCGGTATCCCAATTCATGACAGTCTCCTGTTGTGGTGCTGAGAGGTCGTGATCTGCTATTTCGAATTTTTCGAACTGCTCTGGCCCTGCGACTTACCATGCGCGTTCTTGGAACTTTCGCTCGCCTGAACCCCGCAATACTCATCCACTCGTTATACGTAGGGACGACGCATCCGCTCGATTTCGGCCTGATCGGGATGATAGGCCGGAGCCTCGGGATCAAATTGCGTCCAGCCGGTCTTGCGATACTCGTCGCCGCGAGTATTCGGATCAATCGGCTTGTAGCCGTTCAAAATGGCTTCGATCTTCTCGCGCGGCTGATCGCTCTGAACAGTCAGCAGGGTGCCGCCGCGACGCACGGCCTCCGAATAGACGTGTGCATCGTCCTCTGACGAGCCCGCACCGACGAGCGCCCCAACGAGACCACCCGCTGCGGATCCGGCGACTAACCCCAGTGCAGTCGAGGCGAGCCAACCGACGGCAACGACCGGACCGAGTCCAGGGATTGCGAGTAGACCAACGCCTGCGAGGAGGCCCGCGCCTCCACCAACCACAGCACCGACACTGGCGCCAGTCGCGGCCGGCGAACTTTCATCGACGTTGGCGTATTTCTCGCTGACGTGTCTATTGGCGACGAGGCTGATTTCGCTATGCTGGACGCCGGCCATCTCAAGATCTTTGACCGCCCGTTCAGCCTGCGCGTAGCTGTCGTAAACTCTGCTATGCGTTTCCATGATTCCAACTCCAATAACTTATTAATTCGTGACCACATTGCCCTTGTAGTCGATGGCAATTTTTTTAGATTTCGTGCCGTCAGTGGCGGTCCCGCGCCAGACACCGTTTTCGTCTTTGGTCAGTGCGGAGACGTTGCTCAATCCGGCTGCAATGGCGCGGTCTTTAGCCTGCGTCTCAGTGAAACTATTAGCCCCAGGAAGAGGGGCGCCCGCATCATTCGCAGCTCCGGTGAAAACGTCGGCCTTGCAATTCTCAATGAACGCGGCTTGCGTCATGCTGGCTTCAGTCATCGGTTTTTGTGCGACGCGCATCGCCGCGAAGTAGCGAGACCCTTCAGTTTCAGACAGGACACCGTCAGCATTCGTGTCCGCTGATTTGAACGCGGCAACACAGTCTGCATCGGTCATCGCGGAGGCTAGGGAGGACGTGAGCAACAGAGCGCAAGCTCCGGCAACGGCGGCTGCCAAGGTCTTCATCTGATTGGTCCTTTAGATGTTGTTGCAATTCTGAATGAGTGACGACGGACCCGTGATGCAACAACACAGCAGGTCCACATACACGACGCATTACATGGTTAAGAGTTCCATGTTTGTGACGGGTTTTTAATCAACCGCGCACTTTGCGCTCAACGTCTGTAAGCGGCGTATGGAACGATTTGGTGAAGTTTTACAGGAAGCGGCATTAGCCAAGGAGGGCTCCAAGCTAACACGATGATCAGACAACCTCGGCGCGGCTGGTACGCGACATGTCCGTAATTCGAGTCCGTATTTGGAGAAAGCCAAAGTCGAGGGCGCCATTTATGTTCTTGACGGTTCCGTGACGTTGATTGGCTGGATGGCTTTCCGATAAGCGGCCTTAGACAAAGCTCTCGGGTGGGGAACGGACGTGTCGTTGCCTTACTCTGCAAGACTAAACCGCTGCTTCTAACGCGCGGTGCTGATGAAGTGGAACGTCGAGTTCGTATGTGAACCCGTCGGGCTCGTAGCCCAGGCTGACGTCACCGCCGATTTGATCAGCAAGCAACGTGACAAGCCTCGTCCCGAAGCTGCGCGTCGTTGGCTTATGAACAATCGGCCCGCCCTTTTCCACCCATCTGAGTTTGAACCGCTTATTATCGCCGCTGACAGCAAGCGCAATCGCGACGCACCCCGACGAGATCGATAGCGCTCCGTATTTGACTGCGTTGGTGCAAAGTTCGTTCAACGACAGGGTCAGAGGCATGATGAGCGGTGCGTCGATGTCCAGCTGCGGCGTTTCAACAATAAAATTGGACGCCGTTTGATTGTCGAATGGCTCGATCGCCGCGTGAATCACGTCAGTGACGTTTGCATGAGCCCAATTGACTTGTACCAGTAGGTTTTGTGCGCGGCTCAAGGCAAGCAGGCGGTTTTCGACAGCAATTCGCCCCTCCTCCAAAGTTGCTGCATTCTTGAGAGTTTGAGACGTGATTGCCATGATGACGGCGATCGAATTCTTCGAACGGTGGTGCAGCTCTTCCAATAACAAATGCTGCAAATGCAAAGCGTTTTCATTTTCGGTGGCGACGATGCCGGCTTGTACGAGCAGCCGTTCGGCATTGATCCCTGACTGCGCCAGGAGTTCACGGAGATGCGCATTTTCTGCCGGTAAACTGCCGTTGATCAAACACATGCCCTTTGCTGGGTTCACGGGCGCGAAGGCGGTAATCCATCCCACGACACTACTCCCTACCTACTATCTTCCATTTGGGGCAGGCCCGCGATGGTGAGTAGGCCTGCGATCCTGCGAGTGCTCCGAGAATTTATGCTTCGGGGCGCAGTCGCGCGCTTTATGTCCTCGCTCGCCTTAACCGCACACTGGTGGTTGACCACTGCAGCGTCTAAACGGGTGCGGTACCACCACCACAGTTAGCAATCGTACGCTCATTTAACTGCGAAGTCCGCGTGAGTACGCTACCGCACCCTTCGATAGATCAGGGAACTGAACGGTGCCGATGCGGTCCTCGCAATTGGGGTGACGCAGGTGACGTATGGCCGGTGGCGCGAGGAGTACGGCGGCCTGAAGCTGCATCACGTCAAGCGGATGAAAGAGCTTGAGCAGGAGAACCAGCGGCTGCGCCGGGCCGTGTCGGACCTGACGCTGGATAAGTTGATCTTGAAAGAGGCTGCCAAGGGACGCTTCTTAGCTCCGCACGCCGCCGAGCCGTGATCGAGCACACGGTCGTATGACTTTGTCGAGCGCCGGACCCATGATGGCAAGAAGTATCGCATACTCAACGTTGTTGATGAGTTCACACGCGAGTGGCTCGGGCCGACGCCTGAGAAGCGTCCAGCCACGACGTCGCGTCCAAGCTCTTGCAGAATGTAAGTCCTCACGCACTATGCATGGAACAATTTCCGGTAACTGTGCGTTTATCTGATCAATCCTGATTTTTATGCCGGATTGCCGCGAGCCGAATTGTTTCGCGTGATAGGAGATTTCTGATGGTCGCAAGCGCATTTCCAGACATGAGGGTAACGAAGGCAAATGAGGTAATACTTATTAGTCATTCCAATCTCCTGTATTGGTGGCCAGCCGTTGTCGTTGGCTATGTCATGGCTTTCGTAAGTTATTTCCAAGGAAATCTCGTAACCACAAACGGGGGAAACATCAGCTACATCCATCCAAGCAATAATCCTGGCCTCCTTTTCATCACCGTCGTGATTGGGTTGATCGTTTTCTCTAACGCCAAGCTGCGTGGAATTTACTCTGTGGTAACGCTGATCACAGTTGGTTTTATTACCGTCCTATTCGCCTGGCTTGGGTGGTGGGACCAGATACTTTCTCTGATACCTCAGTTGTCTGCAAAGGCAAATATTGGCTTTTATGTGGTGTTCTCAACAGCATTGCTGATCGCTTGGTTGCTCGGTGTTTTTGTATTCGATCGATTGTCCTACTGGCGCGTACGTCCTGGCCAATTTGCTCAAATCAGCCATATCGGCGGGGGAGCTCAGAACTACGATACTCAGGGGATGCGGTTTGAGCGGCGGGAACAAGACTATTTCCGGCACATTGTGCTGGGGCTTGGGTCAGGAGACTTGGTGTTCTACGGAAAGGACCTTCAGTCCGGGAGCATCATTATACCAAACGTTTCCTTTGTTGCCCAGAAAGCAATTGATATCGAACGCTTGATTGCAATTAAGCCGGACGCGTGAATTCGCGTAAAACGTCTACGCTTCTACGAGAATCACTCAATTAGAAAATCGACATGATCGATAATTCTGAAGCCGTTCGTCAAACTGGATGGGATCTGGCCGGCCCCCTTGCCATCATCGCGACCCTCGCCCTTGTTGCGGCTCTGACGTTGGCCCACGCTATCTTTATTCCGATTGTGATCGCAGTCTTACTGAGCTTTGTTCTCAACCCGTTAGTTCAAATTCTGAAGCGATTGCGATTTGGTCGCATCCCCTCCGTACTAGTTGCGGTCCTGATTGCGTCCAGCCTAATTGTGGGCCTTGGAGTAATCATTGCGCGGCAGGTTACGGATCTTGCCAACGACCTACCAAAATATGAGGCGACCCTCCGCGACAAGATGAACGCTCTGCGCAACTTGCCGGTTACGAGTGGCGTTTTGAAGAAAGCCAGCGATACTCTCGGCAAGCTGGGAGATGAACTGGAGTCGGCGCGGAAAGAACCGGCGACCACTCTATCACGCAGTTCACCATCGATACCAAGCGTTGAAATTCCGATACCAGTTGAGATTCGTCAACCGCCGGCCCGGGCGTTTGAATCTTTCCAACGCTTTTTGATTACGGCCCTTACACCGCTTGCCACCAGTGGCATCGTCCTTTTGCTCGTGATTTGTATTCTTCTCCAACAGGAGGATTTGCGAGATCGCGTGATCCGGCTCGCAGGGACCCGTGACCTTGAACGCACGACAGAGGCCATGGATGACGCTGCAGGTCGTCTGAGCCAATTTTACCTCGCGCAGACCTTTGCAAATGCTGTTTACGGTTCGAGTTTGGCATTTGGGCTGCTGCTCATCGGCGTCCCCAATCCGATCCTCTGGGGAATAATGGCTGGCGTACTCCGCTTTGTACCGAGTCTCGGTGGCTTACTTGCAGCCGCATTGCCTATTGCGATCGCCGCCGCTGTAGATCCGGGTTGGACGATGGTAGCCTCCACAGCGCTGCTTTATTTGGCGGCTGAACTCATTATGGGCCAGCTCGTCGAGCCAAGATTTCGAGGCCGGCTAACCGGATTGTCGCCCCTGGCCGGGCTTCTCGCCATGATGTTTTGGACTTGGGCATGGGGACCCGTTGGGCTCGTGCTCGCGACGCCGCTGACGGTTCTGCTAATCGTGCTTGGCAAACACGTAGATAGACTCGACTTTCTCGAAGTCTTGCTCGGAGCTATGCCGGCCTTGACACCTCCACAGATGATTTATCAGCGGCTTCTTGCGGGCGACGCCGAAGACGCTGCGAGCCAAGCCGAAGCGAAGCTCAAGGACCGGTCATTCATAGCGTATGCAGACGAGATCGCTCTTCCTGGGCTTCATTTGGCACAATCGGATTTCGAGCGTGGAGCGCTCGACACGGCACGCATGTCAATTGTCCTGCGGACCGTGGAGGGTCTTATTGGTTACCTGCCTGATTTAACGACCGATAGCGCGGCGCCAGAAGGAAAAGTGGCGATTGCCGCCGCACAAACTGACGCCCAGTTATCGCCACCTTCGGCGGAACGCCTGGATCATAGAACGGAGCCAATGGCTACTCCGGAAATCGGCACAAGCGTACTTATCGTTGGGGGTCGGACGCCGTTGGACCAAGCAGCTGGCGTGTTATTTTCTCGCGCTCTATTGGAAGAGGGCGCACAATCGATCGTCATAGCAGCGCGTGAATTGAACAAAACATTTCTAAAAGGGGTGACACTTCCAATCGAAATTGTCGCCATTTCATATCTCGACAGCCGATCAAGTGAGTCCCATGCACGCTTTCTCCTCCGACGCATTCGTCAATCTTTGCCAAACGCGATGGTACTTGTGTGCTTATGGACGGATGAGTCACGAGCGACACCAATTCTGTCTAAAGGCTATGATCTTGATGCCATTGATATCGCACGCACAATTCAGAATGCAGCGCTTGCTGTGAGGTCGCAGCACGCGAGAAAGGTGATGTCAAAAGTTCGTGAGGTTGAGGAAGCGGTAGTATCCTAATCAAGATCACGGCATGCTGCAGTCCAGCGACGTAAGCTAAGGAGGCCGGACCCAGCATGGTACGATTGACAAGGTCGTGGTCCGCTCGTCTGGCACAAGCGCCAGCGACTGCCGAGGGACCGGTGATACCGGCGCTGGTCTTTACCGGCCGCCCGGCCATTTGGGGT
>JANLYB010000129.1:0-4801 GCA_031365425.1 Hyphomicrobiaceae bacterium | reverse complement strand
GCAAGAGGAGAGAGTTCGCATCGAAATATTTTGCGTCTCATTTACACCTCCACTATTGAATGCAGTCCGATAGTATATTCCCACGTTCGACTTCGCCCTATCAGCCCGATTGGCTTATGGATGTAAATGATTGATAAGAGGCGCGAAAAGGAATTGCTACAACTCAGAAAGTTATGATCTCGCTTAAGAACATGGACGCAATTTCGGTTAATTAAGTGCGCTAGCCAGATAGCAAGAAGTGGAGCATTGATTGAGGACAACAATAGTGGGCGACCGCCGTCTGATACAGAGGGCCAGGGCCGTTGGGCTTCCTCCGTTGAAGTGGTCCAAACCGATGTATTATCTTAGGCCGTTGAGACTAACAGCTCTAGCTTTTCACGATCACAAAGTCGAAGCCCTTCGGGTGGTGTGTGTTCTATCAATTCTCGCCTTCGAAGTTCTACGAGTGCGCGGCCAAACATATTTAAATCCATTTTTAGATAGTCGGCGACAATCCCACATCCGAGTGACTCTGAAATGATGTTTCGATCTCGCCCCTCAATCTCGTTGAGCCGTGACATGGCAACTAAGAACGCGGCTAGTCGTTGCAGGGGGCTATTTAGGGTCGAATTGACTAAGGAGTTACGCCGATAGACAAACTCTCTCTCGGTCGCATCTGATTGCCTCTGCCTGCCTGTGTCGGATTGCTCGACGAGGCCAGGAAGCATACTGAGGGGCCAGCAGCTGACACTGCTTTCGACGACCGCTTTCGCGTTGTGGATGTGACACTCCAAAAAACCTAAACCGATCAAGTTGCCCGGAAAAACAAGCTCGACGATTATTGGAGGGCGGCCCAAGCGGCTTGCAGTCACACAGATGGCGCCCGACTCGACCTTGTAGATGGAGTTTTTTAGTTCGCCTTCGAGGAATAGGGACTCATCAGTCGCCAGATGACGCACAAGCGAATCTTCCGGCTGAGGGGGGGGATCTCTCTTAAGGGCGGTGGACTTAGCCCTTGAATATCGAGGCATTTCCCGCTGATTTTCGAACGCAGAAACTTCCGGCATGACTTACCCCAAATGCACCTGAACTCTAGTTTGAAGCGCTAGTAGCCGCTTGTTGCATCTTAACATCTATGCACACAAAACAGCAATTTATCTAAGGTTTTTGTTGACAATCGCGGTTTTGTTATTTTTCAGCATTGAAGCGTTTCGGTGAGTTTTGACACCGACCTGCCGGTGATATCGCTGACGACACCGGCTCGAAACTCAGGCGGAAGCGGACGGTCGTTGAGGGGCGTCCCAGTTTTAGGTTCGCTCGATCTGAGCGGATATTGTCACAATCCAATGCCGGCCTAGGATCGTTTACAGCGGGGATCGCGGCACTTCATCCAATCCCCCGCCTCGGGACCGCGGACGAGATGGCAGCGCTGGCGCAATTCCTGATCTCTGCGGACGCCGGTTGGATGACGGGGTAGATCATCGGTGCCGACGGCGGGCGCTGGACGCTTTGTGTTGGCAAGGCCTGAGGGTCATTCAGCCTGCGTCCCCCCCGCGATGACCGCTGCCGCAACTGGACCTGATGATGCCCACGACAAAAATCCGAAACCTCGTACTCGTGCTCGGCGATCAGCTTTCGCCGGACGTGTCGAGTTTGGCCGCCTGTGATCCAGCCCGCGACATGGTGCTGATGTGCGAGGTGGTTGAAGAAGCCACCTATGTCCGGCATCACAAGAAGAAGATCATTCTGCTGTTTTCGGCGATGCGCCACTTCGCCGATGAGCTGCGCGGGCTGGGCTGGCGAGTCGTTTTTGCCCAACTCGACGACGACGGCAATGCAGGGAGCTTTGCAGGCGAGGTCGCCCGCGCGGTCGCGACCCATCGCCCGGAACGGATCGTCGTCACCGAACCCGGCGAGTGGCGCTTGCTCAACGCCATGCGCGGGTGGTCCGCGCGTTTCGGTTTGCCGGTCGATGTCCGGCCCGATGATCGCTTCATCTGCCCTATCGCCGATTTCGCCGCGTGGGCGTCGGGCCGAAAACAATTGCGCATGGAATTTTTCTATCGTGAAATGCGCCGCAAAACCGGCCTGTTGATGGACGGCGACAAGCCCGCTGGCGGTGTCTGGAACTTCGATCACGACAACCGCAAGCCAGCCAAAGCTGATTTGTTCATGCCGGAGCCCGCCCACTTTCAGCAGGACGCGATCACGCGCGAAGTCGTAGCATTGGTGAAATCGCGTTTCGCCCATCACTTCGGCGACGCTGCCCCCTTCTGGTTCGCCGTTACCCGTGCCGACGCGGAAGCTGCTTTCGACAGGTTCGTTGCCGAAGGCCTAGCGAACTTCGGCGACTACCAGGATGCCATGCTGACGGACCACAAGTTCCTCTATCACGCCGTCGTGTCGATGTACCTGAACTGCGGGCTGCTCGATCCCTTGGCGATCTGCCGCAAGGTGGAGGCGGCCTACGCCTCCGGCGCCGTCCCGCTCAACGCTGCGGAAGGGTTCATCCGGCAAGTCATTGGCTGGCGCGAATATGTGCGCGGGATTTACTGGTTGAAAATGCCAGAGTACGCGTCATCAAATGCGCTGAAACATACCCGCGCGCTTCCCGATTTTTACTGGACGGGCGAGACCGAAATGGCGTGCGTGCGCGCCGCGGTAACCCAGACCAAGGAAGAGGCGTACGCCCATCACATCCAGCGCTTGATGGTCACCGGCAACTTCGCCCTGCTCGCCGGCATCAGACCGCAAGCGCTGCACGAGTGGTACCTTGCCGTCTACGCCGACGCCTACGAATGGGTTGAACTGCCCAACACCATCGGCATGAGCCAGTTTGCCGATGGCGGCCTGTTGGCGTCGAAGCCGTATGCCGCGAGCGGCGCCTACATCAATCGAATGTCCGACTACTGCAAGGGTTGCGCTTTCGATGTCAAAGCGCGGACTGGCGCCAAGGCTTGCCCGTTCAACTCTTTGTATTGGAATTTCATTTCCCGCCACGCAGAGACGATCAAAAGCAACCCGCGCATGGCGCAGATGGTGCGGACCCATGACAAGTTTGACGACGCCGAGAAGGTCCGCATCACCGAAAGTGCGGCTACGTTTTTGGCCAGCCTCAAGCCTTCACCAGATTATTCTTGACGGCTTGGCTTGGGGCTTTGCCGCCCGGCAACGGTTGGAACAGTACTTGACCTCGTCCCAAACCCGCGCCCATTTCTTCCGCCACGCAAACGGCCGGCCGCAGGCCGCGCACGGCTTGCTTGGCAACGTCGACTTGGTGAAGCGTTTTGGCTTTCCGGTCATAGATCGAACTTCAATTGATCCGACGATGAGGCGTTCGAGCCGAGCTTGCGCTTGTCAGGATTGCCGCCCCGCATAGGAATACCGCTTTTGCGGCTGCCGTGCCGGCTCTGGATGTCGTCTGCATCGCGGTCAAATCCGGCACTTCCCCGTGCACCGTAGATCTTGTCCTTGGCCTCGACCGTAGATGACTTGAGATCGACGATCCGTTCTGGATACTGCCGCCCGACGATGGTACCTGCCCCATCGTATGTCCAAACATAGCCCGGCTTCGACGGTTCTATTATCAGCAATCCACTGGATGAGCGTCAACTGTTACAAGTCCACCCTATCGATAGTCCAATCGACTGTCGGAATATTTGGCATCTCCCGGCCATCATCGACACCGATCTCGGATTTGATGATCGCTTCGAGCTTTGAGTTCATGGACATGATCAAAGCACTGTTGGCATCTTTGTCGACGGCCAAGTTCTTCATCTCGACGGGATCATTTTTATGGTCGAACAGTTCAACATCGTTCCACTGATAGAGTTCTTCGATTGTTTTTGGTTGATTCCGATCCACTGGTGCGAAATAGCGCGAAAACTTATGGCGGCCGTCAAACACCGTTCGCATGCTGCCCCGTTTTTTCATATCCGGCCGGTACCCGGCTTTAATGAGTTCGACGACAGGCTTCTTGCCCGCGATCTTAGCTTCCGTGTTCAACCGGAAGACTTCATGATCGTTGGTCACGAGCCCGCTATATGTGAACAGGACACTGTCGCGCACCGCGTGAACTCCGGCACCATTAGGATTTGAGAATACCGTCGAAATATCCTTCCCTGGAAGTTCCCGTCCTGCGATCTCCCCGAGCCGTCCAGCCGGAATCCCCGCCATCGACAGCAGTGTCGGCACGAAATCGATGTGACCTGTGAGTGCATGACAATACTGACCGCCTTTGACGTCGGGATGGACGATGTACATGGGCAAATGCATCGTCTCTTCGTAGGCAAAGGGGCCCTTGCCGTGCAGGCCATGGGCGCCTGCTGCCTCTCCATGGTCGGACGTGAATACAATGACCGTATTGTCGGAAAGACCAAGCGCATCGAGTTCTTTCAAGATATGGCCGACTTGCTGATCCACACTTCGAGTGCAATTGATGTAGTAGTCGTTGAAGCGCCGCCAGCGCTCCTGCTCGAGTGGAATGTGTCCGAGCACATAGTCCCAGACCTTGACGAACTCTCCGTGTGCTTTCGGCCGCCCGGGAGCATCGAATGGCTCAAGCAGGCTTTTCGGGAGAGGATTGTCCCAGGTCGCCTTGTAGAGCGGGTGATCTGGAGCACGCGCAGCGTGCTTCATGAGATACCCGGTGTCTTGGACCTTCTCTCCGGGTGCATCGGTATTGAAATACATGACGTCGTGAGGATTAACCAAACTGATGGTTAGAGACCACGGCTTACCTTCATCGGTAAGTGGACGCCCGTTCCTTCGGAGCCACCAGCCAAGGAATGCATTCAACGATGGGATCGCCAAACGCCCCGCG
>JANLYB010000121.1:0-13006 GCA_031365425.1 Hyphomicrobiaceae bacterium | reverse complement strand
CGGTCGAACAGGAGAATGTAGCGCTCCTGTACGTCCATCAAATCGCCTTGTGCAAGGCTGTCGATCAGGCCGTCAAGGGCGGCCAGATCCGTCCGCTTGAGAACGCCCTCGTCGCGGATGACCGACTTCAGTTCGGAAGTTGCCGCGACCAGTTCCTCAGTCGGATAGGTGAGGAGTGCGGAAAGGACTTTTAGCGATCTCATCTCAGACCCCCACCTTGTTTTTTGCTTTAACGCCGCCAAACAGGTTGACCTTGGTATCGCTGGGCGAACACCCATCGCCGAACGTAAAGCCGCAACTTCCGCGCAGTTCGTAGGCGTCCTGCGTGACTTCGCGATGGGTTGTCGGGATGACGAACCGGTCCTCATAATTGGCGATCGCCATCGTGTGGTACATCTGCTCGATCTGGAGACCAGTCAGTCCCACCCGTTTGGCAATTGCTTCGTCGATGACTCCATCCACCGTCTTGGACCGCATATAGGCGCGCATGGCGAGCATACGTTCGAGGCCCGCGGCAATGGGTTCCTCGTCGCCTGCGGTTAGCAGGTTGGCGAGGTAGCGTAGCGGGATACGCAACGAGCGGACGTCGGGCATGCCGCCGTCGGTTCCCATGGCGCCGGCTTGCGACGCTGCTGTGATCGGTGATAGCGGCGGGACGTACCAGACCATCGGCAAGGTGCGGTATTCGGGATGGAGGGGGAACGCGACTTTCCACTCCATCGCCATTTTCCAGATCGGCGACTGGCGTGCGCCTTCAAGCCAGGCGTCGGGCACGCCGTCGCGACGGGCCTGGGCGATGACGGTTGGATCGTTGGGATCGAGGAAGACTTTCATCTGCGCGGCATAGAGATCTTTTTCATCGGCGACGCTGGCGGCCTCTTCGATGCGGTCGGCGTCGTAGAGCATAACGCCGAGATAGCGGATGCGGCCGACGCAGGTTTCCGAGCACACGGTCGGCTGGCCCGATTCAATGCGCGGGTAGCAGAAGATGCACTTTTCGGATTTGCCCGAGGACCAGTTGTAATAAATCTTCTTGTAGGGGCAGGCGGAGACGCACATGCGCCAGCCACGGCACTTGTCCTGGTCGATTAGCACGATGCCGTCTTCTTCGCGTTTGTAGATGGCGCCCGATGGACAGGCTGCCGCGCACGCCGGATTGAGGCAGTGCTCGCACAGGCGCGGCAGGTACATCATGAAAGTGTTTTCGAACTGACCGTACATCTCCTTCTGGATGCCTTCAAAGTTGGCATCCTTAGAGCGTTTGGCGAATTCGCCGCCGAGAATTTCTTCCCAGTTGGGACCCCACTCGATCTTTTCCATCCGCTCGCCGGTGATGAGCGAGCGGGGTCGGGCGGTCGGGAAGGCTTCGAGTTCGGGCGCCTTTTGGAGGTGTTCGTAGTCGAAGGTAAAGGGCTCATAATAATCGTCGATTTCGGGCAGGTCGGGGTTGGCGAAAATGTTCGCCAGGATGCGCCACTTGCCGCCGATCTTAGGCTCGATCTTGCCGTTGCGTTTCCGCTTCCAGCCGCCGTTCCATTTGTTCTGGTTCTCCCAGTCCTTGGGATAGCCGATGCCGGGTTTGGTTTCGACATTGTTGAACCAAGCGTATTCGAGGCCTTCGCGGTTGGTCCAGACGTTCTTGCAGGTGACCGAGCAGGTATGACACCCGATGCACTTGTCGAGGTTGAGCACCATTGCGATTTGAGCGCGGATTTTCATGAGGGTGGTTCCTTCTTACTCGGCTGCGCTGGCATGGTGCTTGGCGGCTTTGGCGTCCGAATACGGGCGCTCCAGCCAATCGACGACTTTCATCTTGCGCACGATCACGAACTCGTCGCGGTTGGTGCCGATGGTGCCGTAGTAGTTGAAGTCGTAGGCGAGCTGAGCGTAGCCCCCGATCATGTGGGTCGGGTTCAACACAATGCGGGTCACCGAGTTATGGATGCCGCCGCGGTTGCCGGTGGTTTCAGAACCGGGCACGTTCACGATCTTCTCTTGCGCGTGGTACATCATGACCATGCCGTCCTTGACGCGCTGGGAGACGACCGCGCGGGCGACGAGTGCGCCGTTGTGGTTGAAGGCTTCCACCCAGTCGTTGTCCACGATGCCGACTTGCTTGGCGTCGGCTTCGCTGATCCAGATGCAGGGGCCGCCGCGCGATAGCGTGAGCATCAGCAGGTTGTCGGTGTAGGTCGAGTGGATGCCCCACTTCTGGTGCGGGGTGATGAAGTTGAGCGCGATCTGCTTTTCGCCGTTGGGCTTGTGGTTCCAAACGGGCTTGATGGCGCGCAAGTCGAGCGGCGGCCGGTAGACGCAAAGGCCGGCACCGAACGCGCGCATCCACAAGTGATCCTGATAGAGCTGCTGGCGGCCGGTGAGAGTGCGCCAGGGGATTAGTTCGTGAACGTTGGTGTAGCCAGCGTTGTAACAGACCTTTTCGCTTTCAAGACCGGACCAAGTGGGGGCGGAGATGATCTTGCGCGGTTGGGAGACGACATCGCGGAAGCGGATTTTTTCGTCTTCCTTCGGCAAGGCGAGATGAGCGTGTTCGCGGCCGGTGGCTTTGGCCAAGGCATTCCAGGCTTTGACGGCGACTTCGCCGTTGGTTTCCGGAGCCAGCATCAAGATGACTTCGGTGGCGTCGATGTCGGACACGATGCGGGCGAGCCCCTTGTTGGCCCCTTCGGTGTGGACGCCGTTGAGAGCTTTGAGGTGCTCGACCTCATGGCCGGTCTTCCACGCCATGCCCTTGATGCCGTTGCCGATGGAATCCATCAGGGGCCCGAGTGCCGTAAAGCGCTCGTAGATGTTCGGGTAATCCCGTTCGACCACTATTACGAGCGGCATGGTCTTGCCGGGAATGGGCTCGCATTCGCCCTTCTTCCAGTCCTTGGGTTCGAAGGCCTGGGCGATTTCGTTGGCGCTGTCGTGCTTGATGGGATTGAGGACGACGTCCTTTTCCACACCGAGCACTTCGGGGGCAACGGCTGAGAAAGCCTTGGCGATGCCTTTGTAGATTTCCCAGTCGCTGCGGGCCTCCCAGGCGGGATCGACTGCGCTCGTCAGCGGGTGGATGAAGGGGTGCATGTCGGAGGTATTGAGGTCGTTCTTTTCGTACCACGTGGCGGTCGGCAGAACGATGTCGGAATAGACGCAAGTGGTCGACATGCGGAAGTCGAGCGTGACGAGCAGGTCGAGCTTTCCTTCAGGCGCGTGGTCGTGCCAGACGGCTTCCTTGGACTTGGCGCGGCCTTCTTCGCCCAGGTCCTTGCCGAGCACGCCGTGAGTGGTCCCAAGCAAGTGCTTGAGGAAGTACTCGTGGCCCTTACCCGATGAGCCGAGCAGGTTGGAGCGCCAGACGAACAGGTTGCGCGGCCAGTTCTTGGGATTGTCGGGGTCTTCGCAGGAGAGCTTGAGGCTGCCGTCCTTGAGCGATTTGGCGACGTAGTCTTTGGCTTCCATGCCGGCAGCTGCGGCATCCTTGGCAACTTGCAGCGGGTTGGTCTGGAGTTGCGGGGCGGACGGGAGCCAGCCCATGCGTTCGGCGCGGATGTTGTAGTCAATCATCGTGCCGTCCCAGGGACCGGCGGGAGCGGTCGGTGATACGATGTCGCCGACGTTCATGGTCTCATAGCGCCACTGATCGGTGTGGGCGTAGAAGGCCGAGGTCGAGTTCTGCTGACGGGGCGGGCGGCCCCAATCGAGGGCGAAGGCAAGAGGAGCCCAGCCCGCTTGAGGACGCAGCTTTTCCTGACCGACGTAGTGCGCCCAGCCACCGCCCGATTGGCCGATGCAGCCGCACATGATGAGCATGTTCATCACGCCGCGGTAGTTCATGTCGGCGTGGTACCAGTGGTTCATGGCAGCGCCGATGATGACCATCGAGCGGCCATTGGTCTTTTCGGCGTTGGTGGCGAATTCGCGGGCGACCTGGATGATCTTGTCGCGCGAGACGCCGGTGATTTTCTCCGCCCAAGCGGGAGTATACGGCGTGTCATCGTTGAGCGATTTGGCGACGTTATCACCGCCATAGCCACAGTCGATACCGTAGTTGGCGAGGAAGAGATCGTGGACCGAGGCGACGAGGGTTTCGCCGCCGGTGAGCTTCAGCCGCTTCACCGGGATGCGGCGGTTCAGCACGCTGGCGTGGCTCGTCGAGGCAAAATGTTCGTGTTCGATGTTGCCGAAATAGGGGAACGCGACGTCGGCGAACTCGTCCTTGATGTCAGCAAGCGAGAGGCGCAGTTTGGTTTCAGCGCCTGAGCTTTGCTGTTCAGTGAGGTTCCATTTGCCGGTTTCGCCCCAGCGGAAACCGATGGTGCCTTTGGGGGCGACGATGTTGCCGGTAGTCTCGTCGTAGGCGACGGTTTTCCAATCGGGGTTGTTGGCTTCGCCCAGGCCCGCATCGAAGTCGGAAGCGCGCACGAAGCGGTCAGGAATGAGCTTATCGCCCTGGCGGACGAGCTTCACCAGCATCGGCATGTCGGTGTACTGGCGCACGTAGTCGCGGAAGTACGTGACCTTGCGATCGACGTGATATTCTTTGAGGATGACGTGACCCATCGCCATGGCGAGGGCCGAGTCTGTGCCCTGTTTGACGCTAAGCCAGATGTCTCCGAACTTGGCGGCTTCCGAATAGTCGGGGCAAATGACGGCGCTCTTCATGCCGCGATAGCGGGCTTCGGTGTAGAAATGCGCATCCGGCGTACGTGTCTGGGGAACGTTGGAGCCCCACAAGATGATGAAGCCGGCATTGTACCAGTCGGCGCTTTCGGGGACGTCAGTCTGCTCGCCCCAGGTCTGCGGGCTGGCGGGCGGGAGATCGCAATACCAGTCATAGAACGACATGCACACGCCGCCGATGAGGCTCAGATAGCGCGAACCAGCCGCGTAGGACACCATCGACATGGCCGGGATGGGCGAGAAGCCGAACACGCGGTCGGGGCCGTAGGTCTTGGCGGTGTAGGCGTTGGCGGCAGCGATCAGTTCGGTGACTTCGTCCCAGGATGCGCGCACGAAACCGCCATGGCCGCGCTTGCGGGTGTAGCTCGCGCGCTTATCCGCGTTTTCGACGATGGATTTCCAGGCGGCAACCGGAGTCATGGTCGCGCGCGCTTCGCGCCACAGCTTGAGCAGCCGGGACCGGGCGAGCGGATATTTCACCCGGTTACCGGAATAGAGATACCAGCTGTAGCTTGCGCCGCGTGAACAGCCGCGAGGTTCGTGGTTGGGGAGGTCGGGACGGGTGCGCGGGTAGTCGGTCTGTTGGGTTTCCCACGTGACGATGCCGCCCTTGACGTAGATCTTCCACGAGCAGGAGCCGGTGCAGTTAGCCCCGTGCGTCGAGCGCACGATTTTGTCGTGTTGCCAGCGCTTGCGATAGCCATCTTCCCAGCGGCGGTCTTCGGCTGTGGTGATGCCGTGGCCGTTCGAGAAGGGTTCTGACGCTTTATTGAAGAAGGTCAGGCGGTCGATGAAATTGCTCATGGCTTCACTGTCCTGATCGAGCAGAATGTTTGAGGCGAAGGCGGGCCGGCTGTTTATTCGGCAGCTTGGGCGATGGGCGGGCCTTTGGGGCCTGACCGTTCGATGTCGTGCAGCAGGCCTTGCGGCCGGGTGTAGAACCACCAGGTAATGGCGATGCAGCTCAAGTAGAAGGCGAGGAAGGCGTAGAGCGCGACTTCCGCGCCGCCGGTCATGGCGATCGAGGTGCCGAAGCTCTTGGGGATGAAGAAGGCGCCGTAAGCAGCGATGGCCGAAGTGAAACCGATGATCGCGGCGGCCTCTTTGTCGGACTGCTTGACGGCATCTGTCCCTTTGAGGTCCGGATGGATGCGGGCGGTTTCTTTGCGCATGATCGCGGGGATCATCTGGAAGGTTGATGCATTGCCGACGCCGGTTGCTGCGAACAGGAACAGGAAGCTGGCAAAGAAGATCGGGAACGACATGGCCGAGCCTTTGAGGCCGATGGCGTAGAGGACACCAACAACGCCGATGCTCATGGCGATGAACACCCAAAAGGTGATGCGTCCGCCGCCAATGCGATCCGATGGCTTACCCGCAGCCGCCCTGGCAAGGGCTCCGACGAGGGGTCCAAGGAAGGCGTATTTGAGTGCGTTGACGTCGGGGTAGAGGATCTTCGACAACAGGGGGAACGCCGCCGAGAAGCCGATGAAGGACCCGAAGGTGCCCGTATACAACCAGCACATGACCCAGTTGTGCTTGCGCTGGAAGATCACGGACTGATCGGCGAACGAGGCCTTCATGGTGGCGATGTCGTTCATGCCGAACCAGGCGGCGAATGCACTGGCGATAATGAACGGGACGAATACGTAGCCTGCATTCTGCAGCCACAGCGTCGTAGTGACGCCAGCCTGAGTAGCGCTCTGCGGTTCGCCCCCGAGCCAGCCGAAGACGCCGCTGGTGATGGCGATGGGCACGACGAACTGGACGACACTGACCCCCAGGTTGCCAAGTCCGGCGTTGATGGCGAGCGCATTGCCCTTTTCAGCCTTGGGGAAGAAGAACGAGATGTTGGCCATCGACGAGGCGAAGTTGCCGCCACCGAAACCGCACAGAAGGGCGAGCAGTAGGAAGATATAGTAGGGCGTTTGCGAGTTCTGGACTGCGTAACCCATGCCGACCGCCGGGATCAGCAGCGACCAAGTGGCAAGCGTCGTCCACAGGCGGCCGCCGAAGATGGCCGGCATGAAGCTGTAGAAGATGCGCAACGTGGCACCCGACAGGCCGGGGAGCGAGGCGAGCCAGAACAGTTCCTCGTTGGTGAACTTGAAGCCGACGGAAGGAAGTTTTGCGACAACCACCGACCAGACCATCCAGACCGAGAAGGACAAGAGGAGGCAGGGGACCGAAATCCAGAGATTGCGGCGGGCAACAGCGCGGCCCTGCGTGTCCCAGAATGTCTTGTCCTCAGGCCGCCAATCCTGGATCGCCCCCGTGGCTGCGAGTGCGCCTTGTTGGGCGGGCGTGTGGATGGGCTGCATTTCGGGTAGTTCGGGGAGGGACTTCGTCGCCACTCCCGCCGCTGCCGCTTCCCGTTCCATGTTGCGGATGGCGACGTGCATCCAGGCAAGCGAGACCGATACGACGGCGAACAGGAGCCAGAAGCAGCTTTGCGCGATTCCCGTCAAATCGTTCAGGGCGCCAAAGGCAATTGGCAGAACAAACCCTCCTAAGCCACCGACTAGTCCCACAATGCCGCCGACAGCGCCGACGCGATCGGGGTAGTAGACGGGAATGTGTTTATAGACGGCCGCTTTGCCCAAGCTCATGAAGAAGCCGAGTACAAAGGTGGTGACGATGAAGCCGGTCACACTCATGCGGGTCGAGAAATTGATGGGTCCGCGCATGCCTTCGACGACGTAGGTGGTCGGCGGATAGGACAGGATGAAGGTGCAGATCACCGAGACGCCGAACGTCCAGTACATGATGCGGCGCGCGCCGAACTTGTCGGAGAGGTGACCGCCGTAAGCGCGGAAGATCGAGGCCGGGATCGAATAGGCCGCGCCGACCATGCCGGCCGTTGCGATGTCAAGGCCATAGACGCCGATCAAGTAGCGTGGAAGCCAGAGGGCCAGCGCGACGAACGCGCCGAAGACGAAGAAATAGTAGAGCGAGAAGCGCCAGACCTGGAGGTCGCCCAGCGGTTCCAGCATCGCAGACAGAGGCTCGGGCTTCTGGCCAGTCGCGCGGCGGCGGGCAAGATCTGGATCATCTTTCGTGAACAGGAAGAAGATCACAGCGGTGATCGCGAGAGCGGCTGCCCATACGAGCGCTACGGTCTTCCAACCATAGGAAACCATGATGACGGGGGCGGCAAACTTCGTGACTGCAGCACCCACGTTTCCAGCGCCGAAGATGCCGAGCGCTGTGCCTTGCTTTTCCTTAGGGAACCATTTGGCGACGTAAGCGATGCCGACAGAGAATGACCCGCCTGCGATACCGACGCCGAGGGCTGCAATCAGAAAGGTCGTGTAATCGTGGGCGAAGGTCAGCAGCGCCGTCATGACGGCAGCTGTAAGCATCGTGATGGTGAGGATGACGCGGCCACCGAACTGGTCGGACCAGATGCCGAGGATGAGGCGGATCAGGGAGCCGGTCAGGATGGGCGTGCCCACCAGAAGGCCGAATTGTGTCTCTGTCAGGCCAAGGTCTTTTTTAATCTGAATGCCGATGATCGCGAAGATCGTCCACACGGCGAAGCAGATCGTAAATGCAAAGGTCGAAAGCCAAAGCGCTCGCGATTGATCAGATGGATTGATTGCAGTTGTAGCCATGCCCGCATCCCCAACTCTTGACGCGTCACGTTGCGACGCTGCGGGGACGATGGTCTTGGCCGGGCTGCCGCGCCCTTGATCGCGGTCAAGCACGGTTGTGTCAAAAAGCGATTCAAGTCAGGTAAAAACGATGATCAATAATATGGAAGGTAAGTAGCTAGTCGAGAAGCTACTTTACGAAAGCAATAAATTGACTAAAATCAATTAGAGCATTGATGTGTGTGGCACGTTTCTTGTCGAAAGTGTATGCTATGCGGAACGAAGACTTCGAAGAAGTGCGGCATCTGCCCTTGTTTGGGGAAATGGACCCGAACCGGGTCGATGTCCTGTTGCGCGGTGCGTTCCTTCAGCGGTTTCCTGCCCACGTGGAGCTTGCGCGGGAAGGTGAGCCGGCAGACTTTCTACATGTCATCGTTGATGGTCAGATCGAATTGTATACCACCCATCACGGTCGCGAAACCACCGTCGGCGTGATTGGACGCGGGCAGAGCTTCATTGTGGCAGCGGTTCTACTCGACCGGATTTATCTCAAGTCGGCACGCGCGATGGCCCCCTCACGAGTGTTGCTGGTGCCAGCCGATGCCGTGAGGCAGGGATTTGCCGAAGACGCGGCGTTTGCGCGGAGCCTCGCGCGCGAGCTCGCGTTCGCGTATCGCAATTTGGTCAAGGAATTGAAGAACCAAAAGCTGCGGTCAAATCTCGAACGGTTGGCCAATTGGCTCCTCGTTCGTGAAAGCGAGACCGGCGGGACGGGACGATTCGAGCTGCCATTCGATAAGAAGACTCTGGCGGCCCGTCTAGGGATGGCGCCGGAGGTCCTCTCGCGTTCGTTTGCTGCGTTGGCGCCCTACCATGTCGCCGTCAACGGCGCCGAAATCCGGTTGGCCGATATTCCCGCGCTGAGCAAGCTGGCAAACCCGTGTGCAACGATCGACGATGCTTCGGTTTGAGATGTGTTGGACCCCATTCAAGACTGAGCCAGGCCGGCTTTGAATTGCTGCAATCGCACTGTTGGATGTTGCGCTTGAGATTGCAGGAACTTGTCGAAAACCGGCATCGGGGCTGTTCTGTCAGGTGTGCTGACCCTAAAAGCGCAGGCGGGCTCTCCATCGGGAGCGCTGGGTCTGTAGAGGAAGATACGAGGAATGAGGTTATTGCAGGCTGCCCGGGACCAACTCGTTGCACGGCGGCCAGATCTTGACCGTTTGCGCGTTGCGGCGTGCTTGTTGCTGTTTCCATTTCACACGATAGAGGTGTTTGACCTCCAGCCCGCCTATCACATCAAAAGCGCCACACAGCTTGTCAGCCTGGAATGCGTGTCGCGCATGATCAATGCCTGGCATATGCCGTTGTTTTTCCTGCTGGCGGGCATGGCTGCGATGTATTCGATTGAGCGTCAGCCGTTGTGGATGGTGTTTGTGGGGGGCCGGGTCCGCCGCCTGTTGCCGCCTCTGATCCTCGGTTTGCTCACCATCGCACCGGCGATCAAGTATCTGGAGTTGCGAGGCGGGCGGGACATGAGCCATTCTGGCGTCGAATTGGTGCCTGACTGGGTAGCGCCATCATGGTCTGACTTCTATGTTTCGTTTCTGAGCGGGCTAGAAGTCTTCTCCTGGAGCCATTTGTGGTTCCTGGTTTATCTGATCATCCTAACCGTCCTGCTTACGCCGGTCTTCATCGCCCTCCACCAGATGAGCCCCAACGCTGGAAATAGGGCCGCGCCTTGGTTGATATGGCTCCCGTTGCCCTTGCTATTGGGTATCGAGGCATTTCTCAGACCCATGTGGGGTGATCTGCACAATTTGTCGGAGGATTGGGCCAATCTTGCCATCTATGCGATCATGATGGTCACAGGTGCCGCCATGATCCGCTGTCCGGCGCTGGAAGCTCCGTTCAAGCGTCAATGGCCGAGGTTCGTATGCGTCGCGGTCGTCGGCATTGCCCTGCTGTTGGGAGCGTGGGACGGCATTTTTGCTGGAATTGGGCGCGGGATGGCCGATTGGGGCGTCATCGGCTTTCTGATTGGTGCACAACCGCTGCGCCGATTAGGGCCCCTGCCGGGAGAAGCCTATCTCGTTCGCGCACAGTTTTCCGTTTATGTGCTCCATCATCTGCCGTTGGTGGCGCTCGCATATTTGCTATGCGATGTGTCCTGGCCGATTGGTCTGCGATTTGCCGCGATCATGTTCGGGGCGATGGGCATCACGTTCGCCGTTTATCATTTTGCGGTCCGGCCATTGGTTGCGCGCGGGAACGCAATTGTGCCTCGGTCCGCGGCGCTTGCGGGAGTTCGTGGCTAGTCCGCCATGAGTGCCCATGTTGTGCGTTGGTGCCGAGCCTGACGCCAAGCGCAAATCAGGGCTGAAAGCCCGCTTTGTGCACGTGCCAAGGGTGGCTGAGTCATGCTACGTGGCAGTCGTTCATCTCTTGATCCTCTAAGACCGGTTTTTGCCCTATGACCTTCCAAATCGCCGTTGTGATCCCTGCCCTCAATGAGGCTGGCAACATCGGCCGCTTGATCACCGAGACTTTCGAGGCCGTTCCAGCAGATATCCTGGCCGAAGTGATTGTTGTCGACGATGCCAGTACAGATGCCACGGCGACCGAGATCAAGGATTTGATTGCCTCCAAGCGATATCCTGGCTTGAAATACATCCGTCATGCGACCCGAGGCGGGCAGAGCACGGCGATCCGTACGGCGGTGCTCGCCGCGACGGCGCCGATCATCGCGACCATGGATGGGGACGGCCAGAACGATCCTCACGATATCCCCAAGCTGCTTGCAAAGCTCGGTCCGCCCAATGGCGAGGGCAATGCTCTGGTCGGCGGGTGGCGCACCAATCGCAAGGCTGAGGGTTCAAAGCGTTGGGCGAGCAAGGCTGCCAACTGGATCCGCGATTCGATCCTCAAGGACGGGTGTCCCGACACGGGCTGCGGGATCAAGGTGTATTGGCGCGACGCCTTTTTACGTCTGCCGTTTTTCGCCAGCATGCATCGCTATATGCCGGCGATGTTCATAACATATGGATACAAAGTCGACTACGCACCGGTGAACGACCGGGCGCGGCAGGCAGGCGTTTCCAAGTACAATAACCTCAACCGGGCGATCGTGGGTTTGTATGATCTGGTCGGTGTATCCTGGATCAGGTGGCGCACAGTCGTGCCGCAGATTTCCGACCAAGCGTGACGCCAAACGTCCACGCGAACATTTGACGCAAACGTTGCGGCGGTCGGACTGATAAAAGCGCTCTTGCGCGGCATCCTCATCCGCTCGATTAACAAGGTACAGGCCGCATGGATTTATTCGCGTCTATCGCCGGTAAACTGGCAGCTTGGTGGTTGCAGACATCGCTGACAGAAAAGACGTGGCTCGCCGTCGGCATCATCGGACAGCTGATGTTTTCGATGCGCTGGGTGCTGCAGTGGCTGGCGAGCGAGCGGGTGCGCACATCCGTCGTTCCGGCCAACTTTTGGTACTTTAGCCTGATCGGGGGGCTGATGGTGTTCTCTTACGGTCTGTACAAGGTCGATCCAGTTATCATTTTGGGCCAGTTTGGCGTGCTGGTGTACGCCCGCAACGTGTATTTTTTGCTCAAAGGCCAGCGAGCCGATGCCCCCCCTGCAATGGATGCTGCAGCTGAAACGAGCCTGCGTCAAAAAAAGCCGTGAAGGCGTGAGAGTTGGGGTTCACAGGGCGCGAATACGTGCTATACGAACGTCATCGAAGCCGCCCGTGCCGATGGGCGGCTTTGTCGTTCGAGAAGGCCAAATCGGGCCGCAGCTTGCAACAGCAGGTGCGGTTGGCTGTTCTGATGGCGACAGCTAAAGATGTGGCGATTGTTACGTCTAAAGTGATGCCCCCAATGGTGACGCGGGGTGGAGCAGCCCGGTAGCTCGTCAGGCTCATAACCTGAAGGTCGTAGGTTCAAATCCTGCCCCCGCAACCAATCTTTTCAATGACATAGCTAAACAACCACCTCAACAAAAAGTGCGCTGGGTAGCACATGGGTAGCAAAACTGCGCGTGCTTTCAAGTTCTGCTGGATACTGTCTTGGCTCATCCGACCAACATCCGCATGAGCAAGCGCGATCCCGAGATGAGCCAATCGAAGAAGTGCAATCAGTGGAATCTCGGCATGAAGGCGCACATCGGCGTCGACGTGCGAAGCGGGCTCGTTCACACGGCGGGCGTCACCACGGGGCGCGTCCACGACGCGAAGGTAATGGACAATCTGATCCGGGAGGACGACCGGGCGGTGTTCGGCGTCAAGGGCTACGTGCAGGAACTCGTCTTCCCGGTGTGCCTTTTTTTGAATTCATTGTTCAACGATACAACCTCGACGCGGGCCAAAACTCGCCGACCAATGGTTCGCAACCATAGCGGCTTGGGGCACCCCCGAGTTGCTGCAAAGGCCATTTGGCAACAGTGCGTGTATTTTCGACACCGTCGGCGTCGCCAACCTAAGCAGCGCGGCTATAGTCCAGGCTTGCTTCCTGCGGCTGCATGGATGCTAGGGGGACGTAAGCCATCAAACCAAAATTCCCAATGATCACTTGTTTGCTTGCTATGCTCGTCGTGGCGACCGCGAATCCTAGTGCGGGCGAACCATTGCATTTCGAAGGGCATGTGTTCCGTTGGCCATCGCTTGGCTCAGGTCAGCCGACTGTTATTACCTACGCCAGGGTCGTGGACCGTTATCAGGTTCCCAA
>JANLYB010000118.1:0-26674 GCA_031365425.1 Hyphomicrobiaceae bacterium | reverse complement strand
GTTACAGCGGGACGCGGATGATGGCGCGGAGGCCGCCCATGGAGGATTTTCCCAGCGTGATGTCGCCGCCGTGGCTTTTGGCGATGTCGCGGGCGATAGCGAGGCCTAAGCCTGAGTGGCCGCTGTCCTGGTTGCGGGAATGGTCGATGCGGTAGAACGGCCGGAAGACGTTGTCGCGTTCCTTTTCGGCGATACCAGGGCCATCGTCGTCGACTTCGATGCGCAACCAGGGGCCTTCGGTGGCGGCGCGCACGACGATCTGGTTGCCAAATCGGGCGGCGTTCGAGACGAGGTTGGTGATCGCGCGTTTGAAGGCATTGCGCTTTAACGGCAGGATCAGATCAGTGCGGCGCTTGCGGAGTTTCACTTCGACCGGGGTGCCGAGGTGCTGGACGTCTTCGTGGATTTCTTCGAGTAGTTCGCGGACGTTGGTGGGTTTGGATTCTTCGCCGCCGTCGCCGCGCGCAAAGGCGAGATAGTCCTCCAGCATGTGCTGCATTTCGTTGACGCCGCTCGATAGCGAGCGGGCTTCGGGGCTGTCGCCCATGAAGGCGAGTTCGAGCTTGAAGCGGGTCAGGACGGTGCGCAGGTCATGGCTGACGCCTGCGAGCATGGTGGTGCGCTGTTCGACGTGGGTTTTGATCCGGTCGCCCATTTCGAGGAAGGCGAGGGCTGCCTGGCGGACTTCGCGTGCGCCACGGGGGCGGAAGTCTTCAGGGATGGGGCGGCCCTTGCCGAATTCGTCGGCGGCTTCGGCCAAGCGCAGGATCGGGCGGATCTGGTTGCGCAGGAACAGGATCGCGACGGTCAGCAGGATGACCGAGGAGCCCACCATCCAGAGCAGGAAGATGTGTGTGTTGGAGGCGTAAGTCTGGTTGCGAGTGGCGACGAAGCGGAGGATGGCTTCGGGCAATTGCACGCGGATTTCGACGTGGCTCGATTGGCCGATGGTGTCGATCCAGAACGGGCGGTCGACCTGCTTCTTGATTTGAGTGGAGAGCGTCTTGTCGAGCAGGCCGAAGAAGGGTTTCGGCATCAGAGCCGGGAGCTCGGCTTTGGGAAGGACCTGCATGGTCAGGTTCAGACGCTGGCGGGCGAGCTGGATCAGGCGGGAGTGATCGCTCTTTTGCTTTTCGTCGTCGTAGACTTCGATAAGGGCTGCAATGTCGCGGGCGGTGGATTCGGCCAGGCGTTGATTCACCGCTTGCCAATGGCGCTCCATAAAAACGAAAGCAATGACACCTTCGAGCATCACGATGGGGGCGATGATGATGATAAGGGCGCGGGCGTAGAGGCCCTTTGGCATGAACTCGGCGGCGGTCGCGAGGAAGGCTTCCGTTGCGGCGCGGCTACGCTCGGCCAGACGGGCGCGCGAAAACAGCGGCTGCGATGGTGCGATTGATGTCGTCGTGTCCGGCGCTGCGACCATTGCTCTTTCCTCTTGCAAAAAGTCTGACCTGAAGGAGGTCAGCCTTTTTGAGTCCGGCGCTTGCGCCGGCGGCTCTTCGCCGCTTCGGCCAGCAAGGGGGCTGGCCGCTCTCTCTTTTCTTGCAAAAAGTCTGACCTGAAGGAGGTCGGCCTTTTTGAGTCCGGCGCTCGCGCCGGCGGCTCTTCGCCGCTTCGGCAAGCAAGGGCTGGCGCTAGCAGGTTGAATTTGGGTCAATCGGTATAGAGGATGTACCCTTTGCCGCGCACCGTCTGCAAGTAAACCGGGTTGGCTGGGTCGGATTCGATTTTGCGGCGGAGGCGGTTGATCTGGACGTCAACGGCGCGTTCGCTGCCGGTTTCGCCTTCGGCGGCGAGTTCGTGGCGCTGAATGGGCAGACCGCGGCGTTGGGCGAACTGGCGCAGCATTTCGCGCTCGCGTTCGGTCAGCTTGATTGAGACGTCATCGCGTTTCAATTCACCGCGGCCGACGTGGAAGGTGAAGGGGCCCATTCGGATTTCTTCCCGGCTGCCGGTGGAGGATGGGTCGCCGCGGCGGAGGATGTTGCGCAGGCGTAGAAGAAGTTCGCGCGGCTCGAACGGTTTTTGCATGTAGTCGTCGACGCCGGCTTCGAGGCCCTCGATGCGGTGTTCGGATTCGCAGCGGGCGGTGAGCATGCAGATCGGGATAGGGCGCGTTTTCTTGAGATCGCGGGCTAGGTCGAGGCCGCTTTCGCCGGGCATCATGACATCGAGGAGGATGATGTCGAAGGACAGGCCGCGCAGCGCCGCGCGTGCGGCGGCGGCGTCGGGGGCGGGCGTGACGCGAAAACCGTTCTCGCTCAGATAGCGCGAGAGCAAGTCGCGGATTTTCTGGTCGTCGTCGACGAGCAGAACGTGCGGTGCATTGTCGTGCAGCGTTTCGGGCGCTGGCCGGGCGCTGGTCATGTTCATACTCCGCGTTTCTTGTATGTCTCGCGATACGCGCCACCCTTGCGGAGCTTGTGCTGCCGATCGAGAGCGGGTGCAAGGGCTTTGACAGCGGCATTCAGAGGCCGCAGACTGTTATTTAGACCGAAGACAGGCTGTCAGTTAGGCTGGAAGGTTAACATGAACCCGAACGCTTCAGGGAGCATCATCTCATGAAAAAGATGGGCTTTACACGGTATGCGGCGATGCTGGCGTTAGTTGCCGCGTTTGGCTGCGCGCTCCACGGTGCGCCGGTTGGGGCTATGCCGGACGGTGGCGGTTTTCCGGCCGGCAGTTTCCGGGCGCGGGATTTCGTAATGGCGCAGGCGACAAACGGGGTGGATCCACAAAGGAATTGTCAAACGCTGCGGACGTGCAATTTCAGCAAGGGCGGGTCATTCCGCGGATGCATATCGACGTACAGCTGCAAGATGTGCCGGTTTGTGCCGGGCAAATGTTCGGTCGGGGCGACGACAGGACACTGCTACCGGCAAGTATGCGAATGGAGCGGATCTTAACGATCAATCAGCGGCGATGACGGCGCTGCAGACGATGCTCAGGAAGACTGCGATTGCTGTGGCCGTGGTGGCGAGGGTGATCGTGGTTAGGCCCAGATCGAAAGTGTGGCTGACGCCCCAAATGAGGCACGTCCAGAAAATGGCTGGAACGAGGGCGACGATCGCAATGCCGGTGAGGATGCCGGTTGAAATGACCGACGGGCGCTTGTGATCAAACGCTGCGGAGGCAGACGCGGTGGAACGATTATTTGCGAATTGGAGCGGAATAATATTCATTCAACCGATCCCGTTAGATGAAACAACTCAACCAATGGTCTTTCCTTCAGTAGCTCGGAGCATCCTAAAAAAACGTTAAGCCTTCACGCGATCCTTGCGACTTCGTCTGTGTGACAGTAACAGCCGTTTCGAATCGGAACAGGCATGTGGTTCGCAGGTGCGAACGACCGTTAGTTGTGCAATCCGCCGTAGAGCGGGGTTAGTCTCCGGGGTAACACAACGCAGATGCGAAAGACTTTGGGGCATATTGGCAACACCCGCGCGATCGTAATTGGCGGCGGACATAACGGATTGACATGCGCCGCTTATCTGGCGGGCTCGGGCTTAAGCGTGACCGTTTTGGAGAAGAATGCGGTCGCGGGCGGCGCTGCGATGACGGAGGAATTCCATCCCGGTTTTCGTAATTCGGTCGCGGCGTATACGGTCAGTCTGCTCAACCCAAAAGTCATTCGCGATCTTGATCTGGCGCGCCATGGATTGGTGATTGCCGAGCGGCCGGTAGCGAATTTCTGGCCGGTGGATGAGACGCGTGGCCTCTTGATGCCATATGGGCTTGCGGCGCGGCAGACGGCGATCGGCGCGTTTTCGGCGCGGGATGCAGAGCGGTTGCCTGCGTATGATGCGGCGCTTGAGCGGGCGGCTGGCGTGTTGCGCGATCTCGTGCTCACGACGCCGCCGAACGCCGGGGGCGGGTGGATCGAACTTATCAAAGGCGGGGCGGCGGCGCGGCGGGCGCTGGGGTTGAGCGTCGAGGATCAGCGGGTGCTGCTCGATCTGTTCACCAAGAGCGCGGCGGATTTTCTTTCGGGCTGGTTTGAGAACGACGTCGTACGCGGGGCGTTTGCATTCGATGGGATCGTGGGGGCGTATGCAAGCCCATATACGCCGGGCACGGCATACGTGCTGTTGCATCATTGTTTTGGCGAGGTGAACGGAAAGCCCGGCGTGTGGGGACACGCGATGGGCGGAATGGGGTCGATTTCGCAGGCGCTGGCGGCGAGCGCCGTGGAGCGCGGTGCGGTGATCCGGACGCGATGTGAGGCCGGCGAAGTTCTTGTCGAGGGCGGACGGGCAGTTGGGGTCCGGCTGGCCGATGGAGAGATTATCCGGGCAGGGATCATAGCGGCAAATGTCGGGCCGAAATTACTGTTCGGGTCGATGGTGCCGGAGGGGGCTGTGCCGGATCAGGTGCAGCGGCGGTTCACGGGCATCAAGACTGGGTCGGGGACGTTCCGGATGAACGTGGCGCTTTCCGAGTTGCCGGATTTTGTGTGCAGGCCAGGGACCCTGGCTGCCGATCATCATGGAGCGGGCATCGTGATTGGGCCGACGCTCGATTATATGGACCGTGCGTTTATGGATGCGCGGCGAGAGGGGTGGTCGCGTGAACCGGTGGTGGAGATGCTGATACCGTCGACCATTGATCCCTCATTGGCGCCTAAGGGCGCGCATGTGGCGAGCCTGTTCGTGCAGCATGTCGCGCCGCAGTTGCCGGGCGGGCGGAGCTGGGATGAGGCCAAGAGTGAGTTTGCGCAGGTTGTGATCGATACGGTGACGCGGCATGCGGCCAACTTCCGGGCGTCGATTTTGGGGATGCAGGTCACGTCGCCGCTGGACTTGGAGCGGCGGTTCGGGATGATCGATGGCGATATTTTTCATGGCCAACTTGGGCTGGATCAATTGTTTTCGGCGCGGCCGGTGTTGGGATATGGGGCCTACCGGATGCCACTGCCTGGACTATATCTGTGCGGGGCAGGTGCGCATCCCGGTGGCGGCGTGACAGGTGTGCCGGGGCACAATGCGGCGCGCGAGATTTTGAAGGATGTGCGGGGTGGATGGTTCAGGCGGGCGGGAGATTAGTCATGGAGTTGGGTGCGCCGGTGCCAATTTTGCGGATGTTCGATGTCGAGAAGGCACGGGCGTTCTATCTCGGGTTTTTAGGATTTACGGTGGATTTCGAGCACCGGTTCGAGCCCACGGCGCCGCTATATATGGGGATTTCGCGGGACTCGTGTAAACTGAACCTCAGCGAACATCATGGTGATGCCTGCCCGGGGTCGGCCGTCCGGGTTCCGGTGAGGGATATTGATGGGCTCCACAGTGAGCTGATTGCCAAGAATTATCCGTACTATCGTCCGGGCATCGAAAGTATGCCATGGGGTGCGCGCGAAATGCGTGTGGTAGACCCCTTCGGAAACAGGGTGTTGTTCTTTCAGAACAATTGAGCGAGCAGGAATTCGTTTATATGGACGCTGATAACTATCGCGCGATCATGCGCCATCAGGCGGGCGCGGTCAGCGTCATCGCATGTGGGGCGGTGGGCGCGCGTTCGGGGTTGACGGCGACAGCGGTGGCGTCGTTGTCGGACCGGCCGCCGATGGTGCTCGCGTGCGTCAACCAAGCGGCGGGCGCGCATGACGAGATCGTCAGGGCGAATGCGTTCAGCGTCAATTTGCTGTCGGCCGGCCAGCAGGACGTGGCCGAGCGGTTTGCTGGGAAAGGCGGATTGACCGGGGAGGCGCGGTTTGCCGGGCTCGCGTGGCATCGGCTTGTGACGGGTAGCCCGATTTTGGATGAGGCCCTGGCGAGCTTGGATTGCGAACTGGCCGAACAGCACACGTTCACAACCCATTCGATATTCATCGGCAAGGTGGTGGCGGGTGCGTTCCGGGCCGACGCCAAGCCGTTGTTGTATTTCCGTGGGGACTATTGGGATGTCGCGCATGGGCAGTTGTGGAAGGGTTGACGCATGATCGTCGTCTCAGATCGGATTTCGCTGGAAGATGGCGAACTGGAAGAGCGTTTCGTGCGGTCGTCGGGGCCGGGCGGGCAGAACGTCAACAAGGTTTCGACGGCGGTCGAGTTGCGGTTTGCCTTGTGGAATTCGCCGTCGTTAGCATCCGCGGTCAAGGAGCGGCTGGCAAAGCTCGCTGGGCGGCGGCTGACGGACGAGGGCGTGATCGTCATTCAAGCGAACCGGTTCCGCACGCAGGAGCGCAACCGGGCGGATGCGCGGGAGCGGCTGTTTGAAATGATCCGGGAGGCGGCCATTGCGCCGGTGCGGCGGATTGCGACGAAGCCGAGTTATTCGGCGAGGCTCAAGCGCGTTGACAGCAAGGTGAAGCGCGGCGGCGTGAAGAAGATGCGGCAAGGGAAGGTGGAGTTGGATTAGTGGAGTGAATGGTGAGTAGTGAGTGGCGAATAGGGATTAGGGAAAAGTGCCCCTCTCCATCACGAATGAGGAGAGGGGCGCTGCGTTAGATCTTCGAGAGGCCGGTCATTTTGGTCATGATCGCGTCGAGTACGGGTTTGAGGATGGCTTCGGCGCCGGGGATTTTCAGAACGGTATCAACCAGAGGCGAAAGCTGGGGCATGGTGGCGGAGACCAGCAGCTTCAGCTGGGTTTTGGCATCGGGCGCCAAGCTACCGGCGAGTTTGGTCAAGCCGTCGAGTGCGGTCGAATTTGCCGTAAGCTGTGGCAGGGCGGACTGGGCGGTTGCCGCGTCTTTGATGTTGCCGAGAGAGGACGTCAGGCCGCCGAAGATTTTTTTGGCTTCGTCCATGGCAGCGGTTGCGTTTGCCACGGTGGCTGCGACAGGGGCCGGCGTTGCGGTGGGCAGGGCGACCTTGGGGGCCGTGACCGGGGCAGGCATGTTGAAGACGTAGAACAAGCCGAGCAGAGCGACTGCCCCAGCAGCCCAGGGCATCCAATTGAAGGCGGGAGCTTGGGGCATCGATGGCATGGCTGGCGCGCGCGGCGCTTCAACTTTGGGGGCTGCGGCCTTCAGGTTTCCGGCAATGCTATCGAGCAAGCCCGAGCCTCCGAGCAGGTCGGAGAAGCCAGCCGGCATGGCGGCTGCGATGTTGGATTTCTGGCCTTCGAGAAGTTTGGCCAAACCGCCGGCGTCCAGGCCGCTCGACTTCTGCGTCTGCGCCAGCGAGCCAAGGACAACGGGGGCGAGCATGCCGACGAGGCTTCCAGATTGCTGCGAGCTGGCGCCGGTGAATTTGGCGAGCGCGCCCGTCAGGGCGTTGGTCGAGGAGCCGCCGAGCAGGCCGGAGAGGGCCTGCGTGCCGCCGTTGACGAGAGCTGACTGGTTTGAGCCGCCAAGCATGCTAGCGAAGTTGCCAAGCAGGTTGCTGTCTTGCTGGCCGAGGGTGGCCGCCAAAGCTGCGGCACCCGTTGGGGTTGAGGCTTTGCCGGCGAGGGCGGCTAGAATCGTGGGAAGGGCAGCCGCGATGGCAGTGTTGACGACGCCATTGGAGATGCCGAGCGAAGATGCGATCCGGCTAGCGATCATCGGACTAATGAATTGCATGATTGTGGATACGATATTCATCGGATTTTTCCTGTGTAAGGTTGCAAGAGTTACGACTTGAAGGAAGTCGCAATTTTTGAGTCCGGCGCTTGCCCCGGCTGCTCGTCTGGCGGTTTGCACCTGCGCAGCGGGGCCATTGCGGCCAGTGCTGACCGCGTTCTTGTCTGCAAAAGGTCCGACTGGAAGGAAATCAGCCCTTTTCAGTCCAGCGCTCGCGACAGCGGTTCTTCACCGCTTCTGCCAGCCAAGGGCTGGCCGCTATGTTTGTGCCGTGCGCAGGTCCGAGGCTGGTCTAGCACCGCCTTATGCTCATTCTTATGGAAAAGTCCGCATGCTGGGGATTTGAAGTTTCTTCTTTTAGACGAAGACAGCACGTCAAGGTTGAAACACGCATAGCTGCCATGCCAAATTTTTACTTCTAGACCATTGTTTGCTTGTCTGCATTTTTCTGCTCGATATTTAATTGACAAACCGTCGCACTCGATTGAGCTGGTACGTAAGGCTCTATCTCGTTGAACCAGCAGGATGCTTCCATGACCGATGACGCCAGCCATCATGCCGCCGAAGATAAAGAATGGGCGGAGGCGATTGCGTCCGTCATTGCGGTCGATGGGCCGCGGCGGGCGGACGAGCTGCTGGTTAATGTCGTCGATATTGCGCGGCGCAGCGGGGCCAAGCTGCTGTTTTCAGCCAACTCTGCGTATATGAATACGATCCCACCCGACGAGGAGCCGGCGCATCCGGGCAACCGCGAGATCGAGCACAGTATCCGTTCGGTGGTGCGCTGGAACGCGATGGCGATCGTGCTGCGGGCGAACAAGGAAAGTTCGGAGCTTGGCGGACATATCGCGAGCTTCCAGTCGGCGGCGACACTCTACGATACCGGGTTCATGCACTTCTGGCATGGGGCGGACGGAGATCACGGCGGCGACCTCGTTTTTGTGCAGGGACATTCGTCGCCAGGGATTTACGCGCGTGCGTTTATCGAAGGCCGGTTGAGCGAAGCTCAGCTTGATAATTTCCGCCAGGAAGTGGGTGGCAAGGGGCTGCCGTCGTATCCGCATCCGTGGTTGATGCCGGATTTCTGGCAGTTCCCGACGGTCTCGATGGGCCTTGGACCGCTGATGGCGATCTATCAAGCGCGGTTCCTGCGGTATCTGGAAGGACGCGGAATTGCCAACACATCGCGCCGCCACGTATGGGCGTTCATGGGCGACGGCGAGATGGACGAGCCAGAAAGCCTGGGCGCGATCTCGCTCGCCGGGCGCGAGAAGCTCGACAATCTGGTGTTCGTCATCAACTGCAACCTGCAACGGCTCGATGGGCCGGTGCGTGGGAACGGCAAGATCATTCAAGAGCTTGAGGGCGATTTCCGCGGGGCCGGATGGAATGTCATCAAGGTCGTTTGGGGATCGGGGTGGGATGAATTGCTCGCGAGCGATACGTCGGGCAAATTGCGTCAGTTGATGGAAGAGTGCGTCGACGGCGAATATCAGACGTTCAAGGCGAGAGACGGCAAGTATATCCGCGAGCATTTCTTCGGACGGTACCCCGAAACAGCGGCGATGGTGGCTGATTGGCCGGACGAGAAGATCTGGAAGCTGACGCGCGGAGGGCATGATCCGCGCAAGGTGTTTGCCGCCTACAAGGCTGCCGTCGAGCATACCGGGCAGCCAACGGTGATCCTGGCCAAGACGGTCAAGGGTTACGGGATGGGCGAGGCAGGCGAGGGCATGATGATTGCCCATCAGGCCAAGAAGATGGGCGAAGGGCCGTTGCGGCAGTTCCGTGACCGGTTCCAGATCCCGGTCAAGGACGAAGATCTCGCCAAGCTGCCGCTGATCAAATTCGCGGAAGGGTCGCCGGAACTCAACTACATCCGGGCGCAGCGTAAGGCGCTGGATGGGCCGCTTCCGAAGCGTTTGCAGAAGACGACGGTCACTCTCGAGATCCCGCCGCTGTCGACGTTTGATGCGCAGCTCAAGGGGTCGGAGGGGCGCGAGGTTTCGACCACGATGGCGTTTGTGCAGATGCTGACCAAGCTGATGCGCGATAAGAGCCTGGGGCAGCGAATCGTGCCGATTGTGCCGGACGAAAGCCGTACGTTCGGCATGGAAGGCATGTTCCGGCAGTTCGGAATCTTCAGTCAGGTCGGGCAGCTCTACAATCCGCAAGATGCCGACCAGCTGATGTTCTACAAGGAGAGCAAGAACGGGCAGGTGCTCGAAGAGGGTATCAACGAGGCCGGCGCGATGTCGTCGTGGATTGCGGCGGCCACGTCGTACTCGGCGTCGAACCAGCCGATGATCCCGTTCTACATCTACTACTCGATGTTCGGCTTCCAACGCACCGGCGACTTGGCGTGGGCGGCAGGCGACATGCGCGCGCGCGGCTTCATCGTCGGCGGCACGTCGGGGCGCACGACACTGAACGGGGAAGGTCTGCAGCACGAGGATGGGCATAGCCACATCCTATCGGCGACGATCCCCAACTGTGTGTCATACGATCCCACGTTCGGCTATGAGCTCGCCGTTATCTTACAGGACGGCCTGCGCCGGATGTATGGCGAGCAGGAGGACGTGTATTATTATATCACGACGCTCAACGAGAACTACGTCCATCCAGCAATGCCCAAGGGCGCGGAGCCCGGCATCGTCAAAGGGATGTATCTGCTGAAGGAATCGACGGCGAAGGCCGGCCGCAAGGTTCAATTGATGGGGTCGGGCGCGATCCTGCGCGAGGTGATCGCGGGGGCGGAACTACTCGAGAAGGACTTCGGGGTATCGGCTGATATCTGGAGCGTGACGAGCTTTACGGAATTGCGCCGTGATGCGCTCGACGTGGAGCGCTGGAACATGCTGCATCCCGAAGAGCAGACGCGGGTGCCGTATGTCACCAAGTGTTTGGCTGAGCGCGGCGATCATCCCGTGATTGCATCGACCGATTACATGAAGCTGTTTGCCGATCAGATCCGCAGCTTTGTGCCGGGCAAATATAAAGTGCTCGGCACCGATGGGTTCGGGCGGTCGGATTACCGCGCCAAGCTGCGGACGTTCTTTGAGGTCGATCGTCACTATGTGGCGGTGGCGGCGTTGAAGGCGCTGGCGGAAGAAAACAAGATCCCGTCCAAGACCGTGACCGAGGCCATCCGCAAGTATGGTCTCGATACGGAGCGGCCAAGTCCGGCCCGGATTTAAGACCCCCACCCTGGCCCTTCCCTCAGAGGGGGATGGGCAAAATCATGTTTTCGCCAGTCCCCTCATTAAACTCACGAGACCCCCCATGGCCACCCTTGACGTGAAGATCCCTGATATCGGCGATTTCAAAGACGTGCCGGTGATCGAAGTGTTTGTGAAGGTGGGAGATATGCTTAAGGCGGAGGATCCGATCCTCACGCTGGAGTCAGATAAGGCAACGCTCGAAGTGCCGTCGCCGTCGGCTGGTAAGGTCGTCGAAGTGATGATCAAGATCGGCGATAAAGTCTCATTGGGGACGCCGGTATTGAAGCTTGAGGCCGGGGGTAGCGACGCGGCCAGTGCTGGTGCGCCGAAAGCTGGAACTCCGGCTGCTGCGGCAGCTCCCGCCAAGGCTGCCGCACCTGCGGTGGCACCTTCAGCGCCCGACAGCGGGCCGCGCAGGACGTTGCCGCCGCCGATGGGGCTCGATTTTGGCAATGCGCATGCGAGTCCGAGTGTGCGGCGGCTGGCGCGGGAACTTGATGTCGATCTGACGGCGATCAAGGGCACTGGCGAAAAGGGGCGGGTGACGCTCGGCGACGTGAAGACTGCTTTGAAAGGCTCCGGCGGCGGCGGCGTTTCGGGCGGCTCGGGTATTCCGGAAATCCCGGCGCAGGATTTCGCCAAGTACGGCGAGATCGAAGTGAAACCGCTGTCGCGGCTTAAGAAGTTGTCGGGCGCGCATCTGTCTCGGGCATGGCTGAACGTGCCGCTCGTGACGCACACCGACGAGGCCGACATTACGGATATCGAAGCCTATCGCAAGATGCTCGATAGCGCGGCCAAGGAGAAGGGTTACCGGGTGACGCTGCTGGCGTTCCTGTTGAAGGCGGCGGTCTCGGCGCTCAAGGCGCACCCCGAGTTCAATGCTTCGATGTCGCCGGACAAGACCAGCCTGATCTACAAGAAATACTATCACATCGGGGTCGCGGTCGACACGCCCGATGGGCTCGTCGTGCCGGTCATCAAAAACGTGGATAGTAAGGGCATCACCGAGCTGTGCCATGAACTCGGGGCCGTGTCGAAGCGGATGCGCGACGGCAAGATTGCGCCAACCGATATCCAGGGCGGGACATTCTCGATCTCCAGTCTGGGCGGTATCGGCGGCACTAACTTCACCCCGCTCGTCAGCGCGCCCGAGGTTGCCATTTTGGGCGTGCCACGCGCGGCAATGAAACCGGTGTGGGACGGGCATGCGTTCCAGCCGCGACTGATATTGCCGCTGTGCGTTTCCTATGATCATCGCGTGATCGACGGGGCGCTGGGCGCACGCTTCACGCGGCATCTGGCGGCTATGCTCGAGGATGTGCGGCAGCTGGTACTGTAAGTTCGACGCGCGACCCCTCACCCCGACCCTCTCTGCTTTTTGAAGTGCCCTGCGCAGCAGGGACGGGGAGAGAGGGAAAGTGGTTTTTTATTTCAACGTCTTCACTGTGGTGAGATCATCCCATGAGCCGGCAAGAAATTCGTGTTCCTGATATCGGCGACTTCAAGAATGTGCAGGTTATCGAGGTGCATGTTGCGCCGGGGTCGACCGTCAAGCCTGAGGATCCGCTGATCACGCTCGAGTCTGACAAGGCGAGTTTGGAAGTTCCCTCGCCATTGGCCGGTTCGCTTGTCGAGGTGGCGGTCAAGGTCGGCGACAAGGTCTCGCAGGGCGATCTGATCGGGTACATCGAGGCGGCGGGTGCCGGGGCTGGCGCGCCCAAGGCGGCGGAAGCGCCCAAGGCAGCCGCTGCGGCGCCTGCTCCCGTCGCGGGGCCGGCGTATAAGGGCACGGTCGATGTGACGTGCGATGTGGTTGTGATCGGCGCTGGACCGGGCGGCTATTCGGCGGCGTTCCGGGCGGCTGACCTTGGCAAAAACGTCGTGTTGATCGAGCGTTTTGCCACGCTCGGCGGTGTGTGTTTGAACGTCGGCTGTATTCCGTCGAAGGCGCTGCTGCATACGGCGGCGGTGATGGACGAAGTTAAGACGATGGCGGCGCATGGGATTTCGTTTGCGCCACCAACGGTCGATTTAGCGAAGCTGCGGACGCACAAGGAGCAAGTGGTCGGCAAGCTGACGGGCGGGCTCGCCGGGATGGCAAAGGCGCGCAAGGTCAACGTCATTCGCGGCGTGGCGAAGTTTGCGGATGCCCATCATATCGAGGTCGAACTCGAAGGCGGAAAGAAGCAGGTCGTCGGCTTTGCCAATGCGATCATCGCAGCGGGCTCGGAGGCGGTGCGGTTGCCGTCCATGCCGGATGATCCGCGCGTGGTGACTTCGACGGGCGCATTGAAGCTGCCGTTTGTGCCGAAGTCGATGCTGGTGATCGGCGGCGGGATTATCGGCATGGAAATGGCCACGGTTTATTCGACGCTCGGGTCGCGGGTCGATGTGGTCGAACTGCTCGACGGGCTGATGCAGGGCGCGGATCGCGACCTGGTGAAGGTTTGGGAAAAGAAGAACGCGCCGCGCTTTGACAAGATCATGCTCAAGACGAAGTGTACCGGGGCGGTGGCCAAAAAGGACGGCCTTCATGTGACGTTCGAGGGGGAAAAGGCTCCCAAGGAGGCGCAGCGGTACGACATGGTGCTGGTCGCCGTGGGCCGGACGCCGAATGGGCGCAAGCTCGACGCGGAAAAGGCGGGCGTTGCCGTCGATGCGCGCGGGTTTATTAACGTCGACAAGCAGATGCGCACGAACGTGCCGCATATTCTGGCCATCGGTGATATCGTCGGGCAGCCGATGCTCGCGCATAAGGCCGTGCATGAGGCGCATGTGGCGGCGGAAATCGCGGCTGGCAAAAAGAGCTATTTCGAGCCGCGGCAAATTCCGTCGGTCGCCTATACCGATCCCGAAATTGCGTGGGCGGGCGTCACCGAAGACGAGTGCAAGGTGAAGGGGATCGGCTACACCAAGTCGATGTTCCCGTGGGCGGCGTCGGGGCGTGCCATTGCCAACGGGCGCGATGAGGGCTTCACCAAGCTGATCTTCGACAAGGAGACCCATCGCGTCATCGGTGGCGGGATTGTCGGCACGCATGCGGGCGATCTGATTGGCGAAGTGTGTCTGGCGGTTGAGATGGGCGCGGATGCGGTCGATATTGCGCATACCATCCATCCGCATCCAACGCTGGGCGAGTCTATCGGCATGGCGGCCGAAGTCGCCGAGGGAACGTGCACCGATCTGCCGCCGGTCAAGAAGAAGTAAGTGTGGGGCGTCATGGATTTCTTCTCTCCTGGGAATAAAAGTGCTCGAAGGGCGGGAAGTAAGGCGACTTCATAATAAGCCAAGAACCCCTCACCCTAACCCTCTCCCCAGGGGGAGAGGGAATAGTGCAGGGTAGCTGCGAGCGAATCGACGCCGGCCAGTTCCCAACCTTCGGGTTGATGGGGCGATCAAACGTCGACCGGGTTGGGGCTTGGATGACACTTCCGGTTGAATTTGTGCTGTTTGGGCTGACGCTGCTAGCGGTGGCGTTAACGCATAAGTATGCGTTGCAGGCGGCGTTGGTCGGGTTGGGGGTGATTGCGGCTTGGAAGGTCGGGGTGGCGGGATTTCCGGCGGGGGCTGGGTTTGCGGGGCTGGTTGGGCATCTCAAACACGAGTGGGTGATCCTGGCGAACTTGCTGGCGCTGCTGGTTTCGTTTGCGCTGCTGGCGCGGCACTTCGAGGCGTCGCGGGTGCCGGAGTGGATGCCGGCTCTGCTGCCGGACGACTGGAAGGGCGGCTTCGTGCTGCTCGTGCTGATTTTTGTGTTGTCGTCGATCCTCGATAATATTGCGGCGGCGCTGATCGGCGGGACGGTTGCGTTGCGGGTGTTTTCCGGGCGCGTGCACATCGGGTATGTGGCGGCCATCGTGGCGGCGTCGAACGGGGGCGGGTCGGGCAGTGTGCTCGGCGACACGACGACGACGATGATGTGGATCGCGGGCAAGAGCCCTTGGTCGGTGCTCACTGCGTATGCGGCGGCGATCCCGGCGCTAGTGGTGTTCGGGGTTCCGGCGTCGCTGCAGCAGCATCGTTTTTCGCCGATCGAGAAGGATGCGGCGAGCGGGGTTGTCATCGACTGGGGGCGGATCGGAGTGGTCGCGGTTATCTTGCTGACAGCAGTGGCGGTGAACATTTGGACGAATTTGTATTACCCGGCGGTGCTGGATCATTTTCCGGTGCTGGGGGTGGCAGTGTTTGTGGTGGTCGTGGTGACCTCGCTGTGGCGGCGGGCGGATTGGTTTGTCGTGCCGGATGCGGCCAAAGGCGCGGTGTTTCTGCTGGCGCTGGTGGCGGCGGCGTCGATGATGCCGGTCGAGCGGCTGCCACCGCCGTCGGTGGCGGTGACGTTCGGGATGGGCGTGCTGTCGGCGGTGTTCGATAACATTCCGCTGACGGCGCTGGCTTTGAAGCAGGGCGGGTTCGACTGGGGATTGCTTGCTTATGCGGTCGGATTTGGCGGGTCGATGATGTGGTTTGGGTCGTCGGCTGGCGTTGCGATCACGCGGCTGTTTCCAGAGGCGCAATCGGCGGACGGCTGGCTTAAGGGCGCGTGGCATGTGCCGCTCGCGTATGTGGTGGGGTTTGGCGTCCAATCTGTGCTGACCGGGTGGCATCCTTAGTGAGGTGTTGGGTTTCGCAAACGGGCTCAACCCAACCTACGCATTTGCACTCGTCCGGGATTGACAAAAGCGGACGGGTCGATCAGGGATCTGAGGTGTGCAACCTGTTGTTGCAGAAACACTTTTTCCTTTTGGATGGAGACGTTCGTGGCCGAGCATGAGAAGACGGTTGAGATCGAGGGCGCGGGCGAGGTCAGCACCGAGAACAAAGAAATCGCAATGTTGATCGCGGTGCTCGCGCTGATGTTGGCGATCACGGAATTGCTTGGCAACGCAGCGCAGGTGAAGACCGTCCAGAGCAATATCGAGGCGTCGAACCTGTGGTCGTTCTATCAGGCCAAGGCGATCCGTTCCACGACGCTGGAGACGGCGGCGGCGCAGCTTGAAGCGGATATGGTTGGCGTCACCGATCCTAAGCAGAAAGAAGCGCGAGAAGCGTTACTGGCGAAATGGAAAGGGACGATTGCGCGGTATGAAAGCGACCCGAAGAGCAAGGAGGGTCGTGAGCAGATCAAGGAGCGGGCGACCGAGGCCGAACATGCGCGCGACAAGGCCGAGCACAAGCATGAGAAGTACGAGGTGGCCGTCGGCGCGTTCCACATCGCGATCGTGCTGGCGTCGGCCGCGATCATTTCGGGGATCTCATTGCTGGCGATGGTATCGGGCGCGCTTGGGTTTGTCGGCGTGATCAATCTTGTGCTCGGGTGGCTGATTTAGACTTTTTCCGTCTTAGATTAAAGCACCCGTCAGTGCCGCTGATGGCCGGGTCACGCCCGGCCATGGAGTTGGGGGGAGGCATTGATGCAATCAAAGCCGGAAAGACTCTAGGCAGCGGAAAAAAGTTCCTGCTTCAATTGATGATTGCTTGGATCCCGGCCTTCGCCGGGATGACGAAGCTGGTGAGGTGTCACTCCAGGGTGATGCTGGTTGACAGGGGGGCGGTAGAGCTGGTGCCGGCGAAGAGTTCGACGGGACCGGGTTCGATGACGGGTTTGCCGGTATCGTCGTGGAAGGCGAGACTGGAGGCTTTGAGGTCGAACCGGACAGTTTTGGTTTCGCCGGGATGCAGGTGAATTTTACGGAAGTCTTTCAATTCGCGCAGGGGGCGGGAACGGCTGGCTACGGGGCGGCGGATGTAGAGCTGGACGACTTCGTCGCCGGAGCGGGAGCCGGTGTTTGTGACATCGACGTCGATGGCCGCGCTGCCGGTGCTGGAAAGCGTGGGCGAGAGGGTGCGCAGGTTTGCGTAGTCGAATGTGGTGTAGCTGAGGCCGTGGCCGAAGGGGTAGAGCGGCGTCACGGGCTCGTCCAGGTAGCGGGACGTGAAGCGGTTTTCGTTCGGCGGGCGGCTGGTGGGCAAGACGTTGTAGCTGATCGGGATTTGGCCGACCGAGCGCGGGAATGACATGGGCAGTTTGCCCGATGGCGAAGTTTCGCCGGTCAGGAGTTCGGCGAGCGCGATGCGGCCTTCGGTGCGGGGTAGCCACGCATAGAGGATGGAGTCGGACTTTGCGGATTGACGCGCGATGGTGAGCGGGCGGCCAGCGGTGACGATGAGGACCAGCGGTTTGCCGAGGGCTGAGAGGTTGTCGAAGATTTCCTGTTGGGGGAGGGAGAGGTCGAGGTTGGTGCGGGATGCGCCCTCGCCTGAAAATTCGCAATCTTCGCCAACCATCATCACGATCAAATCAGCGCGGGCGGCGGTCGAGATCGCTTCGCTGGCGCCGGCCAGGGTTTTGGCGCAGGGATCGGTGAAGGCCGGGGCGTAGAGCAGGGTTTGGTGGGGGCGCAGGTGCCCGGCAAGCGCGTCGTAGAGCGATTTGGTGGCAGGTTTGGTGAGCATGGCTGGGCCGTACCAGCTCTCATCGTATTCGGATTTGGCGGCGGCACCGATCAGGGCGATTGTCTTTATGCTCGCGGAAATGGGCAACGTTGCGTTGTCGTTTTTCAGCAGCACAATGCTTTCACGGGCGACTTGGCGGGCAATGGCGCGGGTTTCAGCTTCGGGCGGGGCGACCGGGCTTGCTTTGGGTTCGAACAGGCCTGCGTTGAATTTTACGGTGAGGACGCGGGCGACGGCCAAGTCGATGTCGGCGAGTTTGATGCGTCCAGCGTTGAGTTCGTCTTCGAGGTGGCCGGAAAAGCCGTAACCTTCCATGTCGAGGTCAATTCCGGCCTTGAGGGCGAGGCGGCTGGCGGTTGCGAGGTCGGCGGCGAGGCCGTGGTTTTTCAACTCACCGATGGCGTTGTAATCGGCGGTGACGAAGCCGCGGAAGCCAAGATCGCGGCGCAGGACAGTCTCGAGCAGGTAGCGGTTGGCGGTGACGGGGACGCCGTTGACGGCGTTGAGGGCGGCCATGACGGCGGGCGCACCGGCGGCGATCGCTGATTGGAAGGGCGGAAGATAACGGTCGTAGAGATCGGATACCGGGATCAGCGCGCCGTTGTAGTCGCGGCCGGCTTCTCCGGCGCCGTAGCCGATGTAGTGTTTGGCGGTAGGGACGAGGCCGCCGGAAAGGTAGCCGCGCGTGCGGGCGGCGGCCATGACGGCGCCGAGATGGGGGTCTTCGCCGGCTCCTTCGATGACACGGCCCCAGCGGGGATCGCGCGAGATGTCGATCATGGGAGCGAAGGTCCAGTTGACGCCGGTGGCTGCGGTTTCGCCGGCGACGGCGCGGGCGGCGGCTTCGGCAAGTTCTGGCTTCCAGGTGGCGGCCCAGGCGATGGGCGGCGGCATTGCAATGCGGAACACGTCAACCGCGTCGAGGCCGAACAGGAGCGGGATTTTGTTGCGGCTTTGAGCTGCCGCCTCCCGGTAGCGGGCGATGATCGCTGGATCGACGACGTTCATCATGTTGCCGACCCGCCCGGCGCGGACGGCCTCAAGCTGTTCGGCGACGGGTTCCCCCTGCGAGACCAGGTTCAGTTGGCCGATCTTCTCGGGCAGGGTCATCTGACCCAAAAGGGCTGCGACACGTTCGCTCGTCTGCCTGTCGGTGTCCGGATCGGCAGCGACAATCGATGGATTTGCCAGTAGGAACGCTGCCAGCGCGAGAACGGGGAACCAAAGTGTCCGTTTGCACGTTTTTGTGCTGGTATGCCGCAGACAACTGAATTTGTTACAACGCATCAAGTGGCAAGTCGAAAGGGTGTGCACTCGTTATCCTCTGCTTAGCCTTTGCTAAAAATGCGTGGTGGGTTTCGATGGTGTCATCTTGTACTTGTCATGAGAGAGGTTGTCTTCCGTCACGATGATGACCAAATCCTAGAACAACTATTTACCGTATCCGTTCCAAATAGCTTCTGGCTGTGTGAACGGGGCGGGGGTGAGTGCTTAGCGATGGCTTTACAGCGACGCAAAGTTACGCGCATCTCCCCGTGTGCGAACTGGAGACATCGATGAAGTTCAATACCGTCAAATCGTTTGAAGTGGACGTCAATTGGGCGGCGCAAACCGTTTTGCCCATCGAGTTCCGGGGACAAGAATATCAGCTCGAAGCCCGAGCCTATCAAGGTGATGACGCCGCCCATCAGGCGATGGTTCTCATCAACCGGGGCGAGGGCGCCGACGCGGACGCGACTGCACTGGTGCGCGTGCATTCTGGGTGCGTGACGGGCGATATTTTCCATTCGCTGAAGTGCGATTGCTATCCGCAGTTGCAGGCCGCGATGGAAAAGGTCGTGAAGACGCCCAACGGGGTGCTGATTTATCTGCCGTACCATGAAGGTCGCGGAATCGGCTTGGTCGACAAGATTCGCGCTTATGCGCTTCAGGATCAGGGCGTCGATACGGTGGATGCCAACATTCAGGTCGGTGCGCCAATCGATGCGCGCGAATACGATCTGGCCGCGCATATTCTGTTCGATCTGGGGTTTACGGAAATTCGTCTGATGACGAATAACCCGGCGAAGATGGAAGCTTTGCGCGCGCTGGGTGTGAAGGTCGTCGAGCGCATCGAGGTGGTCACTCCGATCAACAAGTTCAATAAGCGCTACATCGAGACCAAGCGGGCGCGCATGGCGCATAAGCTGTAAGGGCTCAGTGCTAAAGTTTTGAGACGATGGGAGCCGCGGATTTTGAATCCGCGGCTTTTTCGTGAAGTAGGGTGTGCATTTTTGCGGTGGCCGCTGTCACCCCCACCTAGGCGCGCCGAGGATGAGTTACGCCGCGCTTTCCGGCACGTCGATTGAGTGGTCACGCGGGTCGTAACTCATGGCGCACCGTTCTCCCCCGTCGAAGGGGGAGTGAAGGGGAGGAGGACGTCAGGCGTAAGTATGTTCGATGGTGTAGGCTTCTTCGTCTTCGGTGGATTTGAGGTCGCTGGCGGAGGATTTGTTGTCCGGGTCGCGGGGTTTGGGGACGACGAAGCCGCCCTGGGCGACCATGCTGGCGAACAGCCCGCCTTGTTCGATCAGGCCGTCGAAGGTGCCGCGCTCGACGATGCGGCCATGCTCGAGGACGAGGATTTCGTCGGCGTTGGCGACCGTCGAGAGGCGGTGGGCGATGATGAAGGTCGTGCGGCCTTTGCGCAGGGTGTCGAGCGCCGATTTGATTCGGGCTTCGGTGGACGCGTCAAGGGCGCTGGTGGCTTCATCCAGGATGAGGATGGGGGCGTCTTTGAGGATGGCGCGGGCGATGGCGATGCGCTGGCGCTCGCCGCCTGACAGCGACGCGCCGCGTTCACCGATGGCGAAGTTATAGCCGCCGGGCTTGGCAGAGATGAAGTCATGGGCTTCGGCGAGCCTGGCTGCGTGTTCGACTTCGGCGTCGGTGGCGGTGGGGCGGCCAACGCGGATGTTTTCGCCGATGGAGCGGTTGAATAGGCCGGCATCCTGGAACACGACAGCGATTGCGCCGCGCAGGGACTGGAGCGTCACGTCGGAGATGTCGGTGCCGTCGATCAGGATGCGGCCCTGGTCGGTGCCACGCAGGCGCTGAAGCAGCGCAAGCGTGGTGGTTTTGCCCGAGCCGGTCGGGCCGACGAGGGCTACCGTCGTGCCGGGTTTGGCTTCAAACGACATGTCGAACACGCCCTGCGAACCGGGACCGTAACGGAAGCTGACGTTGTCGTAGACGACGTGGCCGTTCTTGGTGGTGAGTTCTGTGGCGCCGGGTTTTTCGACGATGCTGGGGGTTTCGTCCATCAACGAGAAGAACGTCGCGAGCGTGGGCGACTGCTGGTTCATGCGGACGACGAAGCCGGAAAGCTGGTCGAGCTTGCCGATCAAGAGGTTGGCGAATGCGACGAAGCTGACGATCTCGCCGACGGAGAGTTCGCCACGGCTCGCAAGCAGCGCGCCCACCGCGAATACGGCGACCATGGTCAAGGTCGCGGCGGCGCGCTGGAGCACCGAGAGGAGGCCCCACCACGTGAGGACGGGGAACTGGGCGGCGAGCAGATCGCGCATCATGGACTGCATGGTCGCGACTTCGGCGGGGATGCGGCCAAAGGATTGGACGATGTTGACGTTGCCGATGACGTCGCCGACGCGGCCGTAGACTTCGGAATGATAGCGTTCAACGGCGGCCTGACCGTCGCTCGTTTTGCGCATGATGAGCAGGTTCAGCAGGGTGTAGGCGAGGGCGAGGGCGGCGAGAATGGCGGCCATGCGCCAATCCATGTGAATGGCGGTGGGGACGAGGAAGACGATGCCCACGACCGCGGTCAATTGTTCGCGCAGTGCGCCGAGCCAGAGCCAGAACAGGGCGTCGGTGCCAGCCAGGATATTGCGGACGACGGCACTCGAGCCTTTGGCGGCGTGATAGCTCAGCGGCAAAGTGTTGGCGCGCTCGAAGGCTTTTTGCATGGCGATGAGGCGGAGGCTGTGGGCCAAGCGGTCGGCGTAGACGGATACGGCGACGCTGGCGAGAACGCTGCCGATACCGAGGGCGGCCCAGAGCGCGATAATCGGGAAGGCGGCGTTGCCTTTGGACAGGGCATCGACCACGCGGCCAAAGAGAACGGGTTCGGCGAGTTGGACGATGGCGATGATGAAGCTCGCGACGGCCAGCACGATTGCCAGAGTGCGCTCCGGCAGCAGCATGCGGATGGCGCGGGTGTAGATCTGAAGTACGGACATGGCGCCTTCTCGTATTTGCGATCTGGAGTGAATAGTCCGCAGTCGTCCCGGATGGAACGGGTTTATGAACGCGCCTTCATATTCTTTCGAATATGAACGGGGGCTGTCAGAATTGGGGTTTGGGCAGCGTTTCGCGACCGTTGCTTCCCATCGCAGCTTACCCCCACCCCTCGTAATCCCCCCACCGCTCGTAATCCCCCCACCGCTCGTAATCCCCCACCCCTAACCCCTCCCCGCAAGGGGGAGGGGAATTCTTCAGCGGCGGGTGGTGAGGATGCTGCGGATGGGGGCGAAGGTGAAGCTGACGGTGTGGCGACCGTTAGCTACGCGGACGGCGCGGAAGAGGACGTTTGCGCGCAGGATGGGGGCGGGCTCCCCGTCGAGGGTTGCGGTCCACCAGGGATGCCAAAGGTCGTTGAGCACAACGAAGCCGCCGCGGGTGCTCTCAACTTCGATTTCAACTTTGGTGTTGGAATATTTCTTTAGAGCTACGGTGCCGTGGCCGCGGGTGGCAATGAGGCCGCTTTCGTGTTCGTCGTCCGGCGACAGCAGGACGGTGGCCGAGAGGTCGACGCCGGGCCATGTGCCGGTGTTCAAGATCGTGTCGAAGTCGGCGGGGGCGGCTGACGCAGCGAAGAGGACGCGGGGCAGGGCGCGCGGGTTTTCGTAGATGAATCCGTCGGCGGTTTTGGCGACGAGCGGGAAGTCTTCGGGTTTGGCTTGCGGGTCGATGGTTTGGAGGGGGACTGAGGTTGCGATGTAGGCGAGGCCCAGCAGGTCGGCGAGCTGGGATTTGTAGCCAGGGAACATGGGCGTGAATTTGCGATCCTCGGGGAGGCCAACGGTATCGCCCGCGCCGCTTGCCTGGCTGTAAAGACCTAGGCGGACGGGGTTGTAGCCGAGGGTGTTTTCCAGGCGGTGGGTGATGGAGGCGTTGGGCGAGGCAAAGCCGAGGCCGGCCAGTTCGACGCGGTCGCGGCGGGTCGGGGAGGCGTGGGCGGCAGTCTTGGCTTTGAGGATAGCGATGGTTTCGTTTTTGGTGTTGGGGTCGAGGATATCGTAGGCGGATTGAGGAAGGCCGGTCGCGCTGCCGGGGGCGTTTTGATAGGCGAGGTCGGCAACGGTTCCCGCAAGCAGGAGGCCCGAGGCGAGGATCGGGCGGATTGGGTTGAACCAGATTGCGTCGGCGATGATGGTGGCGGCGAGGGTGAAGAGAGCGGCGGAGATCAGCAGCGGGTTGGTTGCCATGCCTACGTGGTCCATGCGGATGGCGAGGACGATGGCGGTGGCGAAGGCGGCAAGGGTTATGACGGCGGCGAAGAGGGTGCCTCGGGTCAGGCGGGCCGGGGTGGTGTGGGCCGCGTAGGTCAGGAGCGTGTGAACGGTGTAGCCGGCGAGGACCGCGGCCAGAAAGCCGATCAGAAAGACGGCGTCGGCGGGGCGGCGGAACAGGTTCACGCCGGGAATGAACGTGTGGGCGAGTTTGAAGACCGGCGTGTACCAGCCAAGCGCATAGAGCGTCATGACGGCAAGGGCTACGGTGAAAAAGACGATCTCGCGCCGGAAAAGGGTTCCGCTGCCGAGGCCAATCAGGATGAGCAGGGCTGGGATGGCGCCTAAGTAGAGCTGGCCCATATTTTGGGCGAGGAACAAGCCTGTCTGGCCCCAGCGTTCGTGCCACGCAAAGCTCGGTGCGCCCCAGTATTCCCAGCTGCTGCCGGTTGAGCCGAACAGATCGGGGGCAAACAGCGTGAGGGCAGTTACGGGATGGAGCGAGCCAGCGCCTGCGCCGGCGAGGTCGATTTCAGGGCGGTTGGATTGGAGGGCCAGGGCGGCGGTGAGGAGGATGGGTAGCGCGATCAGGGCGAGGCCAGCGATGGTGGCTGCCGACAGCGGTAGGCTCGCGCTTTTGAGGGAGGAGGCGGGATCGCGGGCTTGGCTGATGCGCCAGAAAGCGTAAGCGATGAGCAGGTATAGGCTCAGCAGGGCAACTTGATCGCGACCCAGGACGAGGATGCCTGCGGAGATGCCGGCCGTGAGGCCGTAGAGGATTTTGCGGCGGAGGTTGGCCGTGTCATCGAGGGTGCGGTCTAGCAGAAGCAAGACGATGGGGAGCATGGCGAGGCTGAGGACTTGGCCGGTGTGCTGGATGCGCCAGGACATGGCGGCACCAAAGCCGAACGCGATTGCGGCGAGCGCCGCGCCTGCCTCGTGCCAGCCGCGGTCGCGGAACCACGCGATCAGGGCCAGGCCGCTGATTAGGATAGTTACGAATACGGTCGTATCGACGGCCCAGGCGCTCGGTTTGGCGTTAAGGACGGCCAGGATGAAGAAGGGCGGCGAGAAGATCATCGATTGGGGGTCGGCGACCTGGGGGTGGCCGGAAAAGACGAAGGGGTTCCAGAACGGGCTCTCGCCACGCGCCAAGCTATCGGCGAGGAACTGGATCTGAGGCAGGAATTGGGCCTTGGCGTCCCAGGGGATGGAAACGCTGCCGGAGAGCCAGGGCCAAGCGAGGACGAGCCATGCAAGGGCAAAGGCGAGGGCGGCAGTAAGGTAGGGTGCGCACGAGATTGCGTGGGTCTCGTCGTCGGGCAGCATCGGGCGCATGTGGGTCCTTGGCAGGCGTGGTGTGATCGCTTTGAGGCGGGTTTAGTTCGATGGGATAATGGCATGGTGTGAACGGAAGCTGGCGGATCGTGTGTGAAATTGGTTAGAGCTATGAAAAAGCCCCCCTCACCCCATTCCTCTCCCTCGTTGGGTGGCGGGGCCTTGCCCCGACGGGATGAGGGGGAAGTGGGGCGCGACTTGAACTTGGTTGGCGGGAACTTGCGGCGTTCAAACGACGTTCATCGGCGGTGGATACTCTCGATGCGATGTTTCGCTTTTCGTTGTGACCGTTTTTTTCGATAGATTGTTATCATGCTGAAAATGAAAGATCTTTCTGTCGCTGGTGCGGCGGCGGTGGCGGCGGTAGCCAATGCGCCGCCCGATAGACCGTTCGTGGTGGCGCAGCTAGGGCAATCGCTCGATGGGCGGATTGCGACTCCGACGGGGGAAAGCCGGTGGATTAACGGCGAGGCGGCGCTCGATCATGTGCACCGCCTCAGGGCTGCGGTGGATGCCGTCATCGTGGGGGTTGGAACGGCAGTGGCGGACGATCCGATGCTCAACGTGCGGCGTGTTGTTGGCCGCAATCCTGCAAGGGTGGTCATCGATCCGAGCGTGCGGCTGCAGGTTAATCCGCGGTGTTTCGAAGGCGCTGACGGGGCGGCGCGGGTGTTGATCAATGCATGCGGTACGGCGGGGCCCGACGGGGTCGAGACAATCCGGGTCGAGCGCGAGGATGGGGTTTTGCCGCCAGAAAGAATCGTTGCGGCGCTCTTTGCTCGTGGATTTCGCCGGCTGCTGATCGAGGGCGGGGCGACGACCGTATCGGCTTTTATCGATGCGGGGATGGTGAACCGGTTGCATGTTCTGGTGGCGCCGGTCATTCTCGGGTCTGGGAAGACGGGGCTTTCACTAGCTCCGATTGAACGGCTTTCTCAAGCACACCGGCCCAGGACGGATGTGTATGTGTTGGCGGACGGCGATGTGTTATTCGATTGTCACTTGAAGAGTTGAGGTTTCTTGCGAACAGGATGGCCCCATGCCCCGGACCGACGCTTCGCCCAAGACATATCCTCGTTCTCAAGCTCTCGTTTATTCTCCAGTTGCTCGCGGACTTCACTGGAGCGTCGCAGTTCTTGTTTTGGTGACGGCGCCGATCGGATTGATTATGGCGGATCGCGGCGCGCGCGATATCTGGGATGCAACGACGAACAATTTGTATTCGACGCATAAGCTGATCGGGTTGACCATTTTGACGCTGATGATCGCGCGGTTGGCTTATCGCGTTTCGCATGGTGCACCCCCGCCGGAGCCGACATTGACGCCGGTTGAAAAGGGCGTCAGCACGGTTGTGCATTGGGCGATTTATTTCATGCTGTTTGCGGTGCCGATCGGCGGGTATCTGGGGATTTCGTATTATCCCGCGCTCGATATTTTCGGGGTGAAGGTGCCGGGGTTGGTGACGCCGAACGAGGATACGGCCAAGGCGGTATTCAAGCTGCATGGATTGGGGGCATTCGTGCTGCTTGGGTTGGTGGCCTTGCACATTGGAGCGGCGTTGATGCATGGGTTTGTGAAGAAGGACGGCGTGCTGGGGCGGATGATTCCGGGGATGAAGCGCTCTTAAGGCCTCACGCGCCGAAGCGCTCCGGCGGGGCACGCGATGACGCGCGGGTCGCCTTGCTCCCCTGCCCTGCGGGCGCCGGGGGACTAATTGCTTTCGGCTTGGCTGCCTTTGCGGGATTTGCCTTCGCCGACGTCAGCGGTTGCGAGGTCGGCGTCGAAGACCAAACGTTGGGCGCCTGCGACGCAGACGAAGCGTTTGCCGCGGGCACGACCGATGAGGGTGAGGCCGGCTTTGTTGGCGAGATCGACGCCCCAGGCGGTAAAGCCCGAGCGTGAGACGAGGATGGGGATGCCCATTTTGACGGTTTTGATGACCATCTCGGAGGTGAGGCGGCCGGTGGTGTAGAAGGTTTTGTCGCCGGGTTTGACGCCGTTTAGGAACATGTACCCGGCGATTTTGTCGACGGCGTTGTGACGACCGACATCTTCCATATATAGCAATGGCTTATCGCCTTTGCAGAGGACGCAGCCGTGGATGGCACCGGCCTTCAGGTAAAGGCTCGGTTCGGTGTTGATTTTTTTGGTCAGAGCGTAGAGGCCGGAGGTTTTGAGGCGGGCGCGCGGGTTCAACTTAGTTGCTGCAAATTCTTCCATCAGGTCGCCGAAGACGGTGCCTTGCGCGCAGCCAGAGGTCTGCGTCTTCTTTTTCAGCTTATCCTCGTAGTCGGTCTTGCGGGCCGTGCGCACGACGATGGTGTCGATGTCGTCGTCGTAGTCGATGGCGGTTATTTCATCGTCGGCGCGCAGCATATTCTGGTTGAGAAGGTAACCGACGGCGAGCTGGTCAGGGTGATCGCCGATCGTCATCATGGTCACGATTTCACGGGCATTGAGGTAGAGCGTCAGCGGTCGTTCGGTGACAACGACGGTCTCAACGGTGCGGCCCTCGTGGTCGATGCCGGGGACGGTCGAGGACAAGCGCGGGTCGTTGGGCGTCGGGCGGATGGTGAATTCTTTCATTCGCATTTGTCCTCATCGGCTGTTGCCGTCTTGTTTACTCGCTAGCGCGTTGGGGC
>JANLYB010000114.1:0-2711 GCA_031365425.1 Hyphomicrobiaceae bacterium | reverse complement strand
GTGCGGGCGATGGCTGTGGTGAGGGCTTGATCGAGGAGGCGGGCGGTGGAGCCGGCGCGGCCGATGCGGAGAGGGAGGAGGACGATCATGTGATGAACTCCTCGCAGTGACATTCGAGGAAACGCTGGCGGCCGGTGTGATCGAGGATAGCGCGGATTTCGAAACGGCGGGTGCCGAGGCGGAACCGATGGTCGGGTGTGAGGCCGTCGCGATGGCGGAGCCAGACGGCATGGGTGATGCGGCTGCCGAGGCGGTCGGTGCCGGAGCGCTCGGTGCCGGTGATCGCGTTGAGCGAGCCCCAGACTTCGGCGATCAGCGCCCAGGTGATAGTTGCGCCGCCTGCGCCGTCATCGGTCCGGACGGGAGCTTCGAGGGCGAAGCGGTGGATGAGGCTGCCTATAGTTGGTTGCGTGTTCACAGGCGGGGCCTCCGGTAGGGGGCGAGCAGGTCCGACACGGCTTTGGGGATTGCCGTATCGGGTTCGCCGATTTCGATGGGGTCGCGATGCTCGTACCAATGGGTGACGAGGAGGAGCATGGCTTGTCGGATGGGGGCCGGGACATCGGCGGCGGTTGGGCCGAAGCCTGCTGTGAAGCTGATCGCGATGCCATTGGCGGCGGCGGTGACGGCGGGCCAGCTTGCGGCGGTGCGGACGACGCGGACTGGCGGGCCGGTGTCGAGGAGCGTGGCCGACGGGCTGAACGTGATGATGGTGCCGTCGGCGGCGATGGTACGGACGGCGGTGACGGCGCTGACCGGATGAATCGGGAGCGGGATCGCGTTACCCTTTGGGAAGGCGTTGAGCTGAAGCTGCCAGTACTGGGTGATGAGCGCGAGGCCGAGGGCTGCTTCGATGTGCAGGCGCGAGGTCAGGATCAGGCTCGATATCAGGATGTCTTCGTCCATCGTGTCTACGCGCAGGTGGGCTTTGGCTTCGGCCAGGGTAATGGGTTCGGCCAGAGGGCCGGCGGTGAGGACGAGTGCCATATTGGGACCTGCTGGTTGGGGTGGACGTAGTGATGTGAAGGAAGCGGGACTGCGTGCGCCGGGGGGATGAGGTCCGGTGTGGCTCGACGGCTGCGTTGCGCGGAGGCTGGCGCGCGACGTGCGGAGGCATGCAGCCCCGCCCGACCTCGCGGGCGGAGGAGGGACGCTCGCGAGGTGTGGGAATGGGATGGAAAGATTGCGAATAGTGAGTAGCGGGGGGCAGTGGCCGCCTGTTGCTCTCGATTCGTTGCCGCCCCTCACCCCAACCCTCTCCCCGTGAAGGACGGGGAGAGGGGGCAAGGGAGGACGCGCCACTTTACGCGGAGCGTCAGGAGCAGCGAACCGGCGGTGGTCCGCCGCCCTCGCGGAGGGTGCCTGAGCGTAGCGAAGACCAGCACCCGTGAGCGGAAGAGTGTTTACACCCCGAACTTGAGGAGTTTGATGGCGTCGAAGTCGGCGACGCCGCCGCCTACACGTTTGGTGGTGTAGAACAGGACGTAGGGCTTGGCGCTGTAGGGGTCGCGGAGGACGCGGATGCCGACGCGGTCGACGATCAGGTAGCCGCGCGAGAAGTCACCGAAGGCGATGGCGTGGGCGTTGGCGTCGATGTCCGGCATGTCCTCGCTTTCGGCGATGGGGTAGCCGAGCAAGGTCGGCATCTGGCCCGGCTGATAGGACGGCTGCCAGAGGTAGTTGCCATCAACGTCCTTGAACTTGCGGACGGTGCTCTGGGTCGCGCGATTCATGACGAAGTGGGCCGACGCGCGGTAGCCGGCTTTGACCGAATAGATGAGGTCGATCAGTTTGTCGGAGGGAGCGCTCGCTGGGAAGCTGCCAGCGACGCCGGTCGAAAGCGTGCCGATCTTGCCCCAGACCCAGGCCGAATTGGCGACCGTGTCGTAGGACAGGAAGCCTTTGGGTTTGTTGACGCCGTCGCCGGTGACGAAGGCTTTGCCTTCCTGGGTGGCGAAGGCGATCTGGACTTCTTCCGACAGCCACTGGTCGATGTTGACGGCGGCGTCGTCGAGCAGCGTCGAAGTGGCAGCCGGCATGGCGTAGAGTTCCATGGTCGGGAAGACCGTGGACGCGAGCGTCGGGGTGGCGGACTGTGGACGGGTGGCGGTTTCGCCGACCCAGCCGGTGTCGAGGCCGGAGGTGGCGTAGGGGCGTTTGTAGACGGCGCTCGATACCTGGCGGATGCCGGCGATGGCGCGGATCGGCGAGATGTTGATGAGCGAGCGGTTGATGGTAGCTTCAAGTTCGGGCGGGACGAGGTAGCCGCCGTCCGGGTCGGAGGTGGCCGACAGGGCTTTGTTTTCGAGCGAGCGCAGCGTCGCGGTGTCGCCCTGGCGGACGTAGGTGTCGAAGGCCGACTTGTGGGCGAGACCGGCGGCTGAGTGCGGGGCCGCGCCGCCGATAGCGGGACGGGCGGACTTGAGGGCGAGTTCGTCCATCGAGCGTTCGATGCGGGCGAGCTTTTCGATGTTCAGGACGTCGGTCGACTGGCGGGCCGAGAGGTCGGCGAGGCGCTGGTCGTTGGTCGCTTTGAACTCGTCGAAGGCGCGCATCATGTCGGCGATGCTGTCGGTTTCGACGGACTTGGTTTCGAGGCTGGGCGAGGCGGCGGCTGGCGTTTCGAGCATTCTGTGTCCTTAGTGGTTTTACGTGTTGGCGCGGATGGTGGCGGTGAGGGATTGGATACTGGTCGGGCTGCGGGAACGGGG
>JANLYB010000042.1:0-28675 GCA_031365425.1 Hyphomicrobiaceae bacterium | reverse complement strand
CGCCGCAATCATCATCCACGGCGGTAACGCCATCGCCCCGAAGGCTGCAAACATCCACCCCGACAGCGCGTCCCCGCCGCGATAGACGACCGTATCGATGAAGTTCTGCGCCTTATACTTCTCATCCGGCGCGACCACCGTGTAAAGCACCCGCATCGCCGGTCCCGCGAGCCCGAACGCGCAGATCCGCTCGAACGCCATCACGCCCGAGACGATAGCGAGCGTCGGCACCGTCCCGATCAGCATCAACCCGCCAATGCACACGGCCGGCAACGCCGCCAGCGCAGCCGTCAACCCAAAGCGCTTTAACAACGCCGCCGTTCCCAGCAGTTGCACTAGCGTCGTCACAACCGACACGATCAGATCACGCGAGGCAAAAAATTCGACCTGCGCCGTCTTATCGGCAATCGTCGCTTTGACGAGCCGCGACTGCTCCAGATAGAAAAACGTCGACACCAGATTGGCGAGCAGAATAACGAGCGCGATCCGCCCCAGATAAGGCGACTTCAGTACATGCGTCGCGCCTTCCACGATCTGCGCGAGTGTCGCCGGTGGCTTCTCACCGCCAGACTTCGGCCTGCTGTCCTCTCCGCTCACCCTGAAACTGGCGGCCAGTGCGAGCCCAAGAAACGCCGCCGACACCATCGGCAAATTCGCCGTCCCGATCACCCCGGCCAACTGCCCCGCGATCAGCGGGCCGACCAGCGCTCCGACCGTGCCGCCCGCCGAGATCACGCCAAAAAGCCGCTTGCCCTCATCGCTCGACCAGCGGTCCGACATAGCCGACCAGAACAGCGACACGACGAACAGATTGTAGACCGACACCCACACGAAAAACGTCGCAGCCAGCCACTCAGGCGCCGCACCCGGCGTCGCATTCATCGCGACCGCAAACGCGAGTAGATTAGCAATAAAAAACGCATATACCGCAGGCAGCACATGCCGCCGGTGAAACCGCGTCGCGACATACCCAAACAGCGGGATCAGCGCGACCATCACCAAAAACACGACCGTGAACAGTTGCCCGAGCTCACCTTTACCTAGGCTCGCCCCCATCATCTCGCGCACCGGCCGCACCGTAAAATACGACGCCAGCACCGCAAAAAACATCGCAAACGACCACCAGAGCGACGCCCACTCCCCCGGCTTCACATCAATCGCCTTCGCCACCGTCGCCCGTCCCTCATCGACCCACGTCATATCGCCCGCCCCCTGATTGCTCCCCGCACCGATAGCACTCCGCCCCCGTTTCGTGACCCTCAATATTCAGGACATCACTCTTCCGCGCAGGCCGATTCCCTCCTCTCGCTGGTTGCCCCTGAGAACGTCATCCAGGCGTTGGCCGGGACCAAGTTAACCATCTGTTGCGACGAGACTTTTCCACACCAATGATCACGAAAACGGACGCGGCTGGGTGTGCTTTCATGGCGGGAGCGCGAGCTCCCGCCTCACACCCTGTTCCGCCCAAACAACCCGGCCCTGCCCTCGACCAGCAGCACGATCCCAAGCGTCGCCAGACTGCAGCCGGCAAACCCGGCCGCCAGCGGCAACACCGTGCCATCGAACGCATGCCCGACGAGCCCGCCGGCTACCGCCCCCACTGCGGTGCTCAACGATCCAATCACGGACGACGCCATCCCCGCATGCCGCCCCTGCGGCTCCATCGCCAGCGCGTTGAAATTCGGCGCTATCATCCCGAACAGGAAAAACGCCGCGCCAACCAGCACCGCAAACACCGGCAAGCTCGCCCCGCCAAATCGCGCCGCCCCCGCAAGCAGCAACGACACCCCGACGAATGCCACCAGCGCCGTGTGCGACACCCGCCGCATGCCCATGCCCTCGACCAGCCGCGAGTTCACAAACGACGCCACCGCCATCGTCGAAGCCACCGCCCCAAACGCAATCGGGAACGAATCCCCAAGCTGGAAAATCTCGACGAACACTTGCTGCGCGCTCGCCACATACGCCAGCAGACAGCCAAACATTAGCCCGCTGGAAACACCATACGCCATCGTCTGCGGATGCATCACGACCGCCTTGAACGACCGCCACAACGACCGCGGGCTCCCGCTGTCGAACCTGCCCGTAGCCGTCTCCGGTAACCGGAACGCAGCCCAGATCGTGACTACAAGCCCCATGAACAGCAGCCCGTAGAACGCCCAGCGCCAATCGCCCAGATGCACCAGCGCCTGCCCGATCGATGGCGCAAACACGGGAATGATGATGAACACCATCATCGTGAACGACATGACCCGCGCCATGTGCCGCCCGCTGTACAGGTCGCGCACGATTGCCACGGCAACGACCCGTGGCGAAGCAGCCCCCACGCCTTGAACCAATCGCGCCGCCAGCAGTCCATAAAACGACCCCGACGCCAGCGCCCCGACCGTACCAAGAACGAAGACAGCAAGTCCCGCCATCAACACCGGCTTACGTCCGAAATGATCCGAAAGCGGCCCATAAAAAAGCTGCCCGAACGCAAACCCAACCATGTAGATAATGACGACCAGCTGCCGGTCGTTCTCAGTCGAAACGCCAAGCGCCTGGCCGATGGCTGGAAGCGCGGGAAGCATGATGTCGATTGACAATGCGGTCATCGCCATCAGCGCGGCCGTCAAAGCCACAAACTCGACGAACGAGCAAAGCCACAAACTCGACGAACGAGATCTTCAATTGCGGCGGCGCTCCCCCGCCATACGGCGCAGCAGACGGCAGCCCACGTTCCAGCGTTGTCATAAATCTTAGGTCCTGTTTCGTCCGGATTGTGATCGTTATCATCAGTTAGAATGCAGAGCATTCTTTTCGGTTCCTCGATACCAAACAAGGGCTTGCCAAGTTCGTTCCGGGGCGCCAAACTGTTGTCCATACCAAGGCTTTTCTCGCCCATTTGCCGGGGATACGTTCGAAACATGGCGAGGAACAGTCAGTAATCATGGCCGCATTCAGCTTGCGTTCAGCCCCGATGGACTAACGTTCATCATGGCTCGGGTTGGTCGGCTATTGACGAGGGAAAGCGCTATGAAAGTCTTGCCACACGGGGTCAGCATGATCCGCGTTGCCTTGATTTCGGCCGTCGTTCTGAGTGTTACGGCCTGCGCCAACGAACCGGTCCATGGCCCGCGCGCCTTCGGCCCCATGATGATGTTGAACGCCCCCTCAGCATCCGCAGCGCAAGCAGCCCCGCTTGCCGAACCCGCCGATCCCATGCACGAACTGTCGCACAAATCGCTCGCCGCCAAGGTCCTGACAAGCCGCGCGCTGGAAACCGTGACCGGCCTTGCCATCGACCCCGCCCGCCTCAGCGAACACGACTGAGACTTTCCCCACACCTTTTCCACAGCTAAGTCCGAACACGGATCGTAGGTTGGGTCAAGCGCTCTTACGCGCCCGACTCCTTAGAAGTCCCTTGCGGGAACCTAACCACTTCACTTCCGGCTAAGTGTTGGTTTCCCCCAATCACCTTACAACACAAACACGCTCGACCCGGTCGTCCGCCGTCCTTCGAGATCGCGATGCGCATCGGCCGCCGCCGACAACGGATATCGCTGATTGACGGCAATCTTGATCTTGCCCGACGTAATCATGCCGAACAGTTCGTCTGTATTCGCAACCAGATCCTCGCGCTTGGCGATGTAGGTCGCGAGCGTCGGCCTCGTCATGAACAGCGACCCCTTGGCCGACAGCATCCCGGTCTCGATCGGCGGCAACGGTCCTGATGCTGCCCCAAACGTCGCCCACAGCCCCTTCGGCCGCAGGCAATCGAGCGAACCCGGGAACGTATCGCGCCCGACGCCGTCATAGACCACATCGCAACCCTTGCCGCCCGTGATCTCGCGCACCCGCTCGACAAAATTCTCGGTCTTGACGTTGATCACATGAGTCGCGCCGTTCGCCTTCGCGAGCGCCGCCTTCTCATCCGAACTCACTGTGCCGATCAGCGTTGCCCCTATGGCCCGCGCCCACTGGCACGCGATCAGTCCAACCCCGCCAGCCGCCGCATGAAACAGCATCACCGTCTTGGCCGTCACCGGATAGGTTTCGCGCAACAAATACCGCACCGTCATACCCTGCAGCATCATCGCCGCCGCCGTCGCGTCATCAATCGCGTCCGGCACGCGCACCACCCGCGCCGCCGCAATATTGCGCTCCTGCGCATATCCGCCCACCGACATCGCATACGCAACACGATCACCCAGCGCGACGTCCGTAACCCCCTCACCAAGCGCGATGACCTCACCCGCGCCCTCCATGCCGAGCACAGCGGGCAGCGCCGCCAGCTTGTATGATCCAGACCGCTGATAACAATCAATAAAGTTGAGCCCCGCCGCCCGCTGCCGCAGCCTCACCTCGCCTGGACCGGGCGCTGGCACGTCGATCTGCTCATACGTCAACACCTCGGGACCGCCGTAGGAGTGGATGCGAACGGCATGGACCATGGTCAAATTCCTTAGATTGAATTGGGGCGAATCGGATCAAAACAGGCCAAAAGCTGCCTTCACAACGCCATTGCGCGGTTCTAGGTGCAAGGTGCTGGTTCGACAAGGGGCGCCCGTAGAATGACGATCACGACTCCGTTTTTGGCAAACACGCGCAGGTTCGCCCCGGCGCTCCTAACCCTATCCGCGCTTCCCCTGCTTGCCGCCTGCGTCACCGGCAGCCCGCCGCCCGAATTGACTAAAAGCGGATATTCCTGCGTCGACGACAGCGTCGAATGTGTCAGCCGCCGCCAGGCCCTCCTCCGCCAACTGACCGCCGACAACTCCCGCGCCTGGATGAAGGAACACCCAACCCCCGAGGCCTACGCCTCCGGCGTCCGCCTGTTCGCCATGAAAACCAAGAAGCGCGACATGAACTGCGACGAGTTGGACCGCGGCCGCCGCGAAGCCGACGGCGCGCAAACCTCGCTGCGCAGCGCGGGCGGTAAACTCACCCCCGCCCAGGTTTCACGCGGCGCAATGTTTGCTACCGAAGTCAGCCGCGAACTCACCAACGAAATGGGCCGCCGCTGCAAACGGACCTGATCCACCGAATGGCGTCGTACACTTCCCCCTCTCCCCCTGGGGAGAGGATCGGGGTGAGGGGTACTTGAACGCGACTGGTGATGGTAATTACGAGCGTGAGGCAACGAGCAATAACCCGCCCCCTATCCTCAGCCCCCGCAACAATGCAACAATAACGGCCAACGAGCGTTATCGGGGCTTACCGAAAGGCACACACGCGTGATCGAACAGTTCACTCATACGGTGATCGAATTTGTGCGCACCCATGAATCATGGGCCCCGCCCGTCGTTTTCCTGCTCGCGTTCGGCGAAACCCTTGCGTTCCTGTCCCTGCTCTTGCCAGCAACCGTGATCCTGCTCGCCATCGGCGGCCTGATCGGCGCAAGCGGCATCCAATTTCTCCCGGTCTGGATTGCAGGCGTCGTCGGCTCGATCCTCGGCTACGGCATCTCCTATTTCATCGGCCTGTACTTCAAGGACGACATCGAAAAGATCTGGCCGTTCTCGCGCTATCCCGAAATGATCCCGCGCGGCAAAACCTTCTTTGAAAAATATGGCGCTTACGGCGTCTTCATGGGCCACTTCTTCGGCCCCCTGCGCGCAGTCGTCCCGGTGGTCGCTGGCATGTACGCCATGCCGCAAATCCCCTTCCAGGTCGCCAACATCCTCTCGGCCTTCGTTTGGGCCACCGGCATGCTCGCCCCCGGCTTCCTCGGCTTCAAATACTGGATGGGCTAAGCCGAGTGATGCGTCCCCATCACACGGCTGAACGTTGACGCAGCTAAAGCCGTCTGCCGGTTTGACCCTGCCGAACGACTCAGACCTGATATCGCAATAATTTCAAAAATTGCGGGGTCTTAGAAATGCTCAGAAAATCAAGCGTGATGATCGTGGCCCTGACAGCATCCGCAATGGTTGCAGGATGCAGCAATATCGGGACCATCAATGGAGTGCGGATGAATGCAACCACCGCTCCCGACGCCACCTACTGCGGCCAACACCCCGAGGTGTGTATTCTGGCTGGTATTGCAATTGTTGGCGGCGGCATCGCCTTGATTGAAACCCGCCCGCATCATCACAGCACGCCAGCAGCCGCCCCGCCTCCCCCAGGATGATCTCAGTTCAGCTTCCAATCAAAGCTATTCCGCTGCGCCGCGGTTAGCGATACAGCAGCCAATGGACGAGCGAGCTATGCCTCAGCCTTCGTCACGACCGCGAGCTGCGCATAATCGCGATACAACCGCTTGAACTCTAGCCGCGCCCCGGTCCTAGCGGCCAGCGCCGTCAGCTCCGCCTCAAGCTCGGCCCGCGGCGTCACCGTAAACTTAGCCAGCCACCCATGCAGCCCGGCCTTGAACCATCCCGGCAACTCGGCCTGCTGACCAAAATCCACGATATGCAGCGACCCGCCCGGCCTGACCGCCGCAAACGCCTGCGCGATGGCAGCCTGCCAAGGCGGGATCATCGATACCGCATACGAAATATAAACCCGGTCGAACGCCGCCACGCCAAACATGGCTTCTCCCGAGAAGGCCGACGCATCCCCCTGCGCCAGAACAACCCGCTTCGACAGCCCCGCGCCATCGACATTTGCCTGCGCCGTTTCCAGCATCATCTGCGAAATGTCGAACCCATAAAACTGCGCGTCACGATACCGCTTGGCCGCCATAATCAGATTGCGCCCGGTCCCGCACCCGGCCTCAAGCACGCTCCCCCCGGCAGGCGGCTGTAACCCCTCCACCATGGCGTCCCGCCCGAGCAGATAGAACTTGCGCGACGCGTCATAGATATGGCGCTGATAGCGATAAATGCCGTCCATAAGGGCGGCATGCGTGTCAGGCGAACCGGCCATTGAAATCGCCTCAGCCCTTGAACACGTAAAGATGGAACCCGCCATATATCGATGAGCGGTCGCGCAATGTCATCTCGCGGCACGCCGACTCATCGTAGCTGAACCGCGACAGGATCTCGGCAGGGATCCGCCCCGGCAAAATCGTTTCTTCGCCAGCCGTCCGGAAAATCACCCGGCTGCCCGGCTTCGACGTCCGCGCGATCTCGCTCCAGTTTGCGCTCAACTGCTCGTCCGTCATCCAGTCCTGCGCATCCAGCAGCACGAACGCATCGCACGACCCCACCGGTTGCGACGCCAGATATTCGGTGAACGAGCGGTGCAGAACGTCGACAGTCCTTGCCCGCGCGCGCAAGGCGTCAAAGTTCTCGCGCTGCAGATACGGCGGCAGGGGACCCGCGCTCGCATACCGGCGGCCAAACGCCTGCCAGGCGAAATAATTGTCCTTGAAATCGAAATCGCACGCGAGCCGTTCCAGACGCTTGTACAGCACGTCTGCCATGTACTTTTCTTTGCCCTTGAGGGCTTGGAACTGTGCAGGCGGAATCCCAAGGCCAAACAACGCTGACGGTTGTTCGCAGAGCCAGCGGATATGGCCCTTCTTGAATAGCGGCGCGATCTCAGCTTCGAAAATCACCCGTTGCTCGGCACGGTTCTTCGCGCGCAACAGATTGCGCAGATTGCGGCCGTGCATCGAGGCCAGCTTATGCCCCGCGCCGATAAACCGGCCCAGCAATCCATGGCGGTAAATGTTGGACGTAAAATACCCGATCCGGCTCCGGCCCAGCGCATCGCGCGAGTCCCAATACGCAACTGTCTCCGCATCCAGATGCGGCTTCAAATACGTCTCGTAGGCCTTCACGTTATCGGCACTGTCGGCCTCGGCAAAAAACTTATGAAACGCCGCATAGTCCGGCAGCTTCTCCGCAGCGCAGCGCTTGAGCTTGTTCAAAGCCACATGCGCCGGGTTCAAATCCACACCGGTAATCCGCACCGGTGCCAGCGAAACGTAACTGAATATGTTGCAGCCGCCCGACATGATGGCGACCACATGCTCGCCCGGTTGCAGCTTCATTGCTTCCATGTCGATGACGGGATCTTCCCAGATCTGGGGATAAACCAGCCCGGAAAACAAAGCCGTAAATACGCGCTCGGAAATCCCCGCCCTGCTCACCGGCTTGTGCCGGTGCACCGCCTGCTTCAGCCGCGCATTCCGTTCAGCACTGCCAGCGTCCGTTGCCGATCCCTCGGCATCATTACGCGTCAAAGCCATGAAGTCCCATCCCCAAACCGCCCGTCACGACAGACCGGCATGCAACACAGATCATTACAACGCGCCGTAGCAACTCTTTGCAACAGGTTCACGACACACAAATCGGACGCTGTCATAAACCGCGTCTCTTAGCGCTCAGCGCGTCTTAGCAAACCCCCGCCCCCCACGCCACCGCACCCCCCTGCGGCGTCGTGACGGCAAACTGGTGACGCCCCCACCCACTTCGCCGCCAAGGGCGGCAGGGGAGCAACGCGATCCGCGGCGAGCCGCGCCCCGCCGGAGCGGCCCGAGCGCAGAGCGGATCAGCCGCGAGAGGCCTAAATAGTAAAGCTCACCCCGCACCCGCACGAGGCGACCGCATTCGGGTTGGTAATCTTGAACGACGCTCCCATCAGATCGTCCACGAAATCGATCTGCGCCCCCGCCATGTACTCCAGCGACACCGGATCGATCAGCACCCGCGCGCCCGCCTTCTCCAGCACGATATCGCCAGGTTCAACCGCACCGGTCATATCGAACTTGTATTGAAACCCCGAGCACCCGCCCCCCTCGACGCTCACCCGGAGCGCCGCGCCGCGCACGGCCTCTCCCGCCGCAATCTCAGCGATTCGCGCCGCCGCCCGTTCCGTAACTGTGACCGCCGCTGCCGACATAGTAGTCTCGCTTTCCAGTGAATCTGCTAGGCAAAGATACACCGGATACATAAGCCGTGCATACCGCAGTTTAAACACCTCCGGCCCAAACACCTCCGGCAAGCGAACACCCTATGAAACGATCCCCCACGCTCGAGGACTACGGCGCAACCCTCGCCCCAGGCGCACGCTCACCCGCCAATTACGCCGCTTCCGCCATCCCCTCTCGCGGACGAAGCCACCCCGAAAGCCCCTGCCCGACCCGCAGCCCGTTCCAGCGCGACCGCGACCGCATCCTCCACGCCACCGCCTTCCGCCGCCTCATCCACAAAACTCAGGTCTTCGTCTTCCACGAAGGCGACCACTACCGCACCCGCCTCACCCACTCCCTCGAAGTGGCCCAGATCGCCCGCACCGTCGCCCGCCAGCTCCGCCTCGACGAAGATCTGGCCGAGGTCCTGGCGCTGGCCCACGACATGGGCCACTCCCCCTTCGGCCACGCAGGCGAACGCGCCCTCGATGCTGTCATGCACGACCACGGCGGCTTCGACCACAACGCCCAAAGCCTCCGCGTCGTCCTCAGCCTGGAACGCAAATACGCAGCCTTCGACGGCCTCAACCTCACTTGGGAAACCTTGGAAGGCCTCGCCAAACACAATGGCCCCGTCGCCCCCGATCACCCGGTCACCAAAGTGCTGACCCATACTCAGCAGGCATGGCGCAGCCTCGACCTCAACAGCTACGCGTCCGCCGAAGCCCAGGTCGCAGCGCTCGCCGACGACATCGCCTACCTCACCCACGATACCGACGACGGTCTGCGCGCTAAGCTCCTCACGATCGCCGGCCTCGCGAGCGTCCCCCTCGCCGGCGACGCCATCAAATCGACCGGGCACCTGCTCCGCGCCGACGACCCGGCCCGCCGCACCTACGAAATCACCCGCCGCATGATCACCGTCATGATCGCCGATTGCGTTAACCAAAGCCGGATAAACCTCGCAGCCCTTGCCCCCAAGAGCCCAGACCACATCCGCGCTGCCTCCGGCCCCGTCGTCACCTTCTCACCGGCCATGGCAGCCAGCATCGACGCCCTGCGTGAATTCCTGTTCGCCAGCGTCTACCGCCACCCGCGCGTCATGAACGTCATGATCAGCGCGCAATCCATCGTCCACGACCTGTTCGCCCGCTACCTCGCAGACCCAACAGCCCTCCCCCCCGAATGGTCGGCAGCCAGCACCTCCCTGGCCCCGCGCGCCAAAGCCCGCCTCATCGCCGACTTTGTCTCCGGCCAGACCGACCGCTACGCCATGGCCGAACACCGCCGCCTGTTTGACGCCACCCCTGAATTACGTTAGCGCACCAATCAACAAAACCGCATTGCGCAGCCCCCTACGGCCAGCACTTGCCGGCCAAGCGCCGAATAGGCGCCGGCGCAAGCGCCGGACTCAAAAGATTTGACCTCCTTCAGGTCAAATCCTTTGAAAGCAAAAGAGAGACAATCATGAACGTGTTCACGCACGTCGAGGGCCGCGTCATCGCCGCCCTCGAAGCCTTGAAATCGGAAGGCAAACTTCCTGCTGACTTGTCCCTGACCGGCGTCGAGGTCGATGCCCCGCGCGACAAAACTCATGGCGACCTCGCAACCAATGCCGCCCTGGTCCTGACCAAGCGCGCCGGTATGAAACCCCGCGACATCGCCACCCTCTTGCAGGCCAAGCTTGCGGCCGAACCCGGTATCGCCAAAATCGACATTGCTGGCCCCGGCTTCCTGAACCTCACGTTCGCACCCGCCTTCTGGCACAATCTCGTCGCAACCGTCATCGCGGACGGCGGCAAATACGGCCGCTCGACGCTTGGCTCGAACCAGACGATCAACGTCGAATACGTCTCGGCCAACCCCACCGGCCCCATGCACGTCGGCCACTGCCGCGGCGCCGTCTTCGGCGACACGCTGGCAAACTTGCTCGCGTTCGCTGGCTACGGCGTCACGCGCGAATACTACATCAACGACGCCGGTGGTCAGGTCGACAACCTCGCCCGCTCAGCCTTCCTGCGCTACCGCGAAGCGCTCGGTGAAACCATCGGCGAAATTCCCCAAGGCCTCTACCCCGGCGAATACTTGAAACCCGTTGGCGTTGCGCTCGCCAAGGAGCACGGCAAGCAACTCCTCGCCAAGCCCGAATCCGAATGGCTGCCCCCCATCAAAGCCGCCGTCATGGCCGCCATGATGGACGAAATCCGCGCCGACTTGGCCCAGCTCGGCATCAAGCACGACCTGTTCTTCTCCGAACGCTCCCTAACGGAGGGTGAAGACCAGATCGCCGGCACCATCGCCGACTTGCGCGCCAAGGGCTTCATCTACGAAGGCAGCCTTCCCCCGCCCAAGGGCGAGCCCAGCGACGACTGGGAAGACCGCACCCAGACCCTGTTCAAGGCAACCGCCTTCGGCGACGACATCGACCGCGCCCTCCAAAAGGCCGACGGCACCTACACGTACTTGGCTGGCGACATCGCCTACCACCGCAACAAGCTCAATCGCGGCTACGACGCCCTCATCAATGTGTGGGGCTCCGACCACAAAGGCTATGTTAAGCGCATGCAGGCCGCCGTCCAGGCCCTCTCGGACGGCGCCAAGCACCTCGACATCAAGATCAGCGAAATGGTGAACCTGCTCAACAAAGGCGAGCCGGTCAAAATGTCCAAGCGCGCGGTAGACCATCATGAAGCGGACGGCATCGGGGCCGACGGCCTCCACGACGTCCGCTTCATGATGGTCTACCGCGCACCCGAAACCGTGTTCGACTTCGACTATGCCAAAGTCACCGAGCAATCGAAAGAGAACCCGGTTTTTTACGTTCAGTACGCTAACGCACGCATCTCGTCGGTCTTGCGCAACGCGCTCGAAACGTTCCCCGCCTTGACCGCCGGCAGCAAAGCCGTGCGCCAAGCCGATCTCTCGGCCCTGACCGACCCCGGCGAAATCGCGCTCATCAAAACGATGGCCGAATTCCCTCGCATCATCGATGCCGCAGCCCGCGCCAAAGAGCCCCACCGGCTCGCATTCTACCTCTACGACCTCGCCTCGACTGTCCACGGCCAATGGACGCGAGGCAACGATTCGCCACATTTGCGCTTCATACAGGCCGATGAAAATATAACCGCGGCACGATTGTCTCTATTGATCGCGGTTCGGCAGGTGATAACTTCAGGTTTAGGCGTCCTGGGGGTACAGGCGCCGGAAGCAATGCGATAATCTACTGATTCGATGCACCCGGGCGGCGGCTGCGTCGAACACGGTTTGAGGGTTTTGGAAATGTCACGATCAAACGGACCTGGGGCCCCGCCGAACGGTTGGCCCGCAGATTACCGCCCCACCGAGGCGCCTGATCCCTATCAGGATCCTTATTATACCCAACAGCAGCGCCCTGCCGCTCCGCCGCAGCAGCCGCCCACCCGCGCGCCCCGCATTCAGACCGCACCAGCCCAGTCGCGTGTCCCCCAGACCGGCCTGCCGCCCAATCTGGCCCCAAATCTGGCCCAAGGCGGCGGACTGCCCCAGCAGAATTATGCGCCGGGCTACGGTCAGCAGCACGCTCAACCGCCGCATCAGCAGGCAGCGCCTCAGTACGCCCAGCCGCAATACGCCCCCCCGAGCCAACCGCAAGCCTATGCGCCGCAACAGCCGCAGGCGCCAGCTTACGCGCCCCAACAGGCTCAGCCGCAGCAGCCGCGCCCCCAGGCTGATCCGCGCTACTCTGCGTTCGGCAACTACGATGCGCCCCAGACCGCCCGTCCCACCCAGCCGCCGCAGTATCCTCCTGCCTACACGCCGGCCCCTGCGGCCTACGTGCCGGAATCGACCGCCCGCCCGGCCCAACCGGCCCAGCAGCGCGCGCCGTCGCCTTATGACCAATGGCAGCAGCCCGCCCCCAGTGCGCACAACCCTGCGGCGAGCGCCGATCCGCATGGCTACGACCTCGGCCACTACCAGCCATCCGCGGCTCCCGAACCGCGCACGCAGCGCCCAACCGCGCCACCTGCCTGGACGCCCCATGCCGAACCCGAAGCGCGCCAGCACGCCCCCGCTCCCGGCTTTGCGCCGCCATTCCAGACCGACCTGACCGCCCAGAACCAAGCGCTCGAACCCGTCCACGATGACGAGTACGAAGAGCACGAGGACGACGGAGAGTACGAGGACGCCCCCCGCAAGACGCGCTACGGTCTCATCGCCGCGTCGTTGATCGCCGCGATCGCCGCTGGTGGCGGCCTTGCTTACGCATATAAGATGTATGTTGCCCCCTCGGCGCAGAGCGCATCCGCCCCTGTCATCAAGAGCAATACCGGCCCGATCAAGGTCAAACCGGTCGATCCCGGCGGCACCAAATTCGCCAACGCCGACAGCAAGATGATGGAAAACCTGTCCGGTAGCGCCGACACCAATCCCGACGGCGGCCCCAAGGCCGTCAAAACCATGGTCATCGAGCGCGACGGCACCGTCGCCTCCGCCCAGTCGGGTGCAACGCCGCCCGCTCCCGCAGCCCCCGTCTCGTCCGTTGGCGTCCCAGGCATGATCCTCGCCAACGTTCCCCCGCCGCGCCCGCCTCAGGTAGCCCCGCCCGCTGCCGTGGCCGCCGTCGTCAATCCGCCAGCCGTCCAGCAGCAGGCCCCGCGTCCGGCGCCCAAGGTTATCGCCGCAGCCGCAGTCCCCGCTGCCGACCCGGCCGACGCAGCCCCGGCCGCAGCGGCCGCTGCTCCCGTCAAAAAGATCGTGCCGAAAAAGATCACCCCCGCCGCCGGCCCGGCCCCCTCCGCAGTCGGCGGCCCCAAAGGCAGCAACGGCTTCGTCGCCGTTCTTGCCTCCGTCCCTGCGTCCGGTTCCAGCCGCGTCGAGGCCATGCAGCAATACGCCGACCTCCAGCAGAAATTCGGCGGCGTCCTCGGCAGCAAAGCCCCCGATGTCGTCGAAGCCAAACTGCCGGCCGGCGTCTATCACCGCCTGATCGTGGGCCCGCCGGCCTCACGCGACAGCGCAACTTCTGTCTGCACCCAACTCAAAGCCGCCGGCTACACCGCCGACTGCTGGGTGACGACGTTCTAAGCGTTGCTGCGGACTGCGAAGGGCGTTCCGGCGTCCCCGTGATTGCCTTCTCCCCCTGGGGAGAAGGTGCCCGAAGGGCGGATGAGGGGGCTTGATTGTTGGGTCAAGCACTTGCGCGACCAACATCTATGCGCCGGGTTCAACCACCAACAACCACCGCCTGATTGGCGCCCAACCAACAGGAGACCGCCCATTGCGCGACCATAGCGCTCTCATCACCGGCCTATCCGGCTTGAAACTCACCATCGACGAAGCGTCGTTCCTGCGCCGTGAGCGCCCCTGCGGCATCATCCTGTTCGCCCGCAACTGCGAGAGCGGACCGCAAATCCGCGCCCTCGTCGCCTCCGCTTTCGAAGCTCTCGCCACCACCGAAGTCCTTGTCCTGATCGACCAGGAAGGCGGCCGCGTCCAGCGCCTTCGCCCCCCGCTCGCACGCGCCCTGCCGCCCGCCGCCAACTACGCCGCCCTCTACGCAACCAACCCCTCCCGCGCGGTTCGTGCAGCCTTCGACGCGGCCCGCCTCGTCGCCACCGAACTGCGTGCCCTGTCGATCAACTGCAACTGCGCCCCCGTCCTCGACCTCCCCGTCCCCGGCAGCCACGACATCATCGGCGACCGCGCCTACGGCTCGACCGTGCATCAGGTCGTAGCCCTCGCCGAAGCCGTTGCCCGCGGCCACATCGCAGGCGGAGTCGTCCCGGTGATCAAGCACATCCCTGGCCACGGCCGCGCTACCGCCGACAGCCACCTTGACCTGCCCATCGTCACCACGAGCCACGCCGAGCTATCCCGCACAGACTTCGCCCCGTTCCACGAACTTGCCCACATGCCGGCCGCCATGACCGCCCACGTCGTCTATTCCGCCATCGACGCCCACGCCCCCGCCACCACCTCACCCCGCATGATCGGCGGCATCGTCCGCCGCGAAATCGGCTTCGGCGGCTTCCTCATGAGCGACGACCTCTCCATGAAAGCGCTCTCGGGAACCATCCTCGCCCGCGCCAGCGCTGCCATCGCCGCCGGCTGCGACGTCGCCCTCCACTGCAACGGCGACCTCAAGGAAATGGAAGCCGCCTGCGAAGGCGTGCCCATCCTCTCAGGCCTCGCCAAACAACGCTTCGAACAAACCCTCGCCATCACCCGCCAACAAGAACCCTTCGACCTAGTCGCAGCACTGGCGAACCTCGACTTGGCGATGGGGGCGCGGGCGTAGCGTAGCCCAATCGACAGCCCGTAGGTTGGGTTGAGCCCTTGCGAAACCCAACAACTTACACGGCCAAGCGTTGGGCTTCGCAAGGGGGCTCAGCCCAACTACATGCACTCCCCACTCCATGGCCGGGCTTGACCCGGCCATCCAGGGGCCGCACAGAAAACCTAACCACTTGTCATCCCGTGCGCACTGCAGCGTCCTTCACGGTGCAGTGCAGACACGGGACCCAGGGGCCGCAAATGCAATTCTATCGGGCCTTCGGCGCTCAAGTCTGGGTCCCGGCTCGGCGCTCCGCTTTAGAAGCTCCGCTTGGCCGGGATGACAATCGGTATTGTAGGGCGCAATAGCCCCTTGGCGTATTGCGCCGGCTTCGCGCAACTTGCACAAACTCGCAATACGCTACGCTATTGCGCTGGCGGCCATGAAAGATTCACCTACTTCAACGCCGGTGGCGCGTGGCAGGGACCACAGTAGCGGACTTCCCCCCCTCACATCTCCCTAACCAGCGCCGCGACGCTCGTATTGACCTTCTTACTCCTATCATCACAAACCTCCTTTTCCAGCGTCCGCCGGATCTCCTCGACCTCCTGAACGCTCAAATGCTCGATCCCGATAAACGCCTCGCGCGCCTCAGGCGTTGCCCGCAACAACTCGTCGAGCTTGGCCTGCATCGACGCCGTATCCCGGTTCTGCGAGTTCTGAATGAGGAACACCATCAAGAACGTGACGATTGTCGTCCCGGTATTGATGACGAGCTGCCACGTCTCCGAATAATGAAAAATTGGCCCGGTCAACGCCCATATCACCACCGTCAGCAGCGCCACAATGAACACGGCGGGCTGACCGCTCACCCGGGCGGTCCATGTCGCAATACCAGTAAAAAAGGTGTCGAGCTTTTCCCACATCGGCAAACTCCAGCAGTCTGAGCATCAATAAATCTAACGCCCTGATCCGCAAGGAAGTTCCACGTGCAAACCGCCCCTTCACCCTCCCGCATTGAATCAGTGTACACTTCCCCCACATCACCCCGGAACGCCGGAAACCCAATGACCACCGACGACCCGACACGCTCAATCGAAGCCTGGGAAGCGCCGACGCCGGACACGGCGCCGCTCGCCAGCGAAGCGCTGCGCGTGGACGTCGACGGCTTCGAAGGTCCGCTCGACCTGCTCTTGGCGCTGGCCCGCACCCAGAAAGTCGACCTCGCCAAAATCTCCGTCTTGGCCCTTGTCGATCAATACCTGACCTTCATCGACGATCTGAAAAACCTTCGCCTGGAAATCGCCGCCGACTACCTCGTTATGGCCGCCTGGCTCGCCTTTCTCAAATCCCGCCTGCTGATCCCGCGCGAAGGCAAACCCGAAGACCAATCGACCGCCGAAGAATTGGCCCAGCGCTTGGCCTTCCGCCTGATGCGCTTGAATGCCATGCGCAACGCGGCAGCCCAGCTCATGACGCGCCATCGCCTCGGCCGCGACGTGTTCCCGCGCGGCCTCCCCGAAGGCGTCAAAACCATTCGCGAAACGCAACACACCGCCCAGATTTACGACCTGCTGCGCGCCTACGCCGACCTGCGCCGCCGCACCATCAAAGTCGGCCACGTTGTCAAGGCACGCAAGGTCTGGTCCATCAAGGAAGCCCGCACCCGCCTGGAAGGCATGGTCGGCGAATCCCTCGGCATGTGGCTCCAGCTTGATATGTTCCTCGAAAAATACCTGCCCATCCAAGCAGCCGAGCAAGCACCCGGCCCCGCCCCCGATCCGCGCACGCTGCTCGCCAGCTCGTTCGGCGCATCCCTTGAAATGACCCGCGACGGCCTGATCGAACTGCGCCAGGACGCGCCCTTCGCCCCCATCCACATCCGCAAGCGCACGCCGCTTGCAGGTTCCGCCTGAGGTGACCATGGTTCCGCCCCGTCTGAAACTCGTCACCAACGACGACGGTGAGCCCGAAGCTGCGCCGCAAGAGATGATGTCCGTCCCGCCCGCAGCCGATGACGGCATCCCGACGCAAGCCATTGCCACGCTCGAAGCCGCCCAGGCGCAAGCCCTCCAGCGCGACCACCTCCGCATCATCGAAGCCGCTCTGTTCGCCGCCACCTCCCCGCTGGACGAAGCAACACTCGCCCGCCATCTACCTCAAGGCACCAACGTTACCGCCCTCATCGAACAGCTCCAGGCCGACTATGCCGGCCGCGGCGTCACCCTCAACCGCGTCGCCGGTAAATGGGCCTTCCGCACTGCAGATGACCTTGCCTACCTGCTCGAACGCCACGCCACCGAAGAGCGAAAGCTCTCCAAAGCCGCCCTCGAAACTTTGAGCATCATCGCCTACCACCAGCCCGTCACCCGTGCCGAAGTCGAAGAAATCCGCGGCGTGACGACCTCCAAAGGCACCCTTGACGTGCTGCTCGAAACCAGTTGGATCCGACCCCGTGGCCGCCGCCGTGCGCCCGGCCGCCCCGTCACCTACGGCACCACAGAAGCCTTCCTCGACCACTTCGGGTTCGATCAGCTAAAAGACCTGCCCGGCCTCGCAGAACTCAAAGGCGCGGGCCTCTTGGACGGCAACCTGCCGCCTGGCTTCACCATGCCCGACCCGAGCGACGTAGCCGCCCTCATGCCCGACGAACTCCCCCTCGATGTCGGCGGCGACCCCGAACCCGAAGACGACCCCGACCTCTTTGCCGCCTTGCCCGACGAAGACGACGAGGGTACGCAGGAATAACGGTTGTCATCCCGGGCCAGCGAGGCCACTTTGCCGCGCGCCAGACCCAGGACCCAGATATGAGCGCCGAAGGCCCGCTTTGTCCCCTCTCCCCCTGGGGAGAGGGTTAGGGTGAGGGGACTGAGTAATGAAAGCTGACCGTTGACCCTCAGATCCTGGCTCAAAACCCACACCGGCCCCAAACCGGCCGCAACCGCTTCAAAGCCCGCCACGCCGCTGGCAGCGCCCGCACGCCGCCGCGCCGCCGCAACCTTCGCCACCGGCATCACCTTCGAAAATGTCGAACGCCGCTACGGCGACCGCTACGCACTCTCCGGCTTCACCCTCGACATCCAACCCAGCGAAGTCGTCTGCCTGCTCGGCCCCTCCGGCTGCGGCAAGACCACCCTGCTCCGCATCGCGTCCGGCATCGAAAAACCCTCCGGCGGCCGCGTTCTCATCAACGGCTTGGAAGTCGCCGGGCCCTCCCGCTTCGTCCCGCCCGAGCAGCGCAGCGTCGGCCTCATGTTCCAGGACTTCGCCCTCTTCCCCCACCTGTCGATCCTGGAAAACGTCGCCTTCGGCCTCAAATCGCTGCCCGCCGAGGACGCCGAGCGCGAGGCCATGGCGCTGCTCTCCCGGGTCGGCCTCACCCACATGGCGCAACAATACCCGCACGTCCTCTCCGGCGGCCAGCAGCAGCGCGTCGCCCTCGCCCGCGCTATTGTTCCCCGCCCCGCCGTCATGCTGATGGACGAACCGTTCTCCGGCCTCGACGTCCAACTCCGCGACGCCATGCAGGAGGAAACGCTCGCTCTCCTGCGCGAGACCCGCGCCACCTCGCTCATCGTCACTCACCACCCCGAAGAGGCCATGCGCCTGGGCGACCGCATCGCCGTCATGTCGGGCGGCAGCCTCGTCCAGCTTGGCTCCGCCCAGGACCTCTACCACCAGCCCAAGGAATTGTTCGTCGCCCGCCTGTTCTCCGAGATCAACGAAGTCAAAACCCGCGCCAAAGGCGGCAGCATCGACACCCCCATCGGCCCCATCCCAGCCCCCGGCATCGCCGACGGCGACGCGGCGATCCTGTGCCTGCGCGAACGCGCCATGATCGTCTGGCCAGAAAGCCGCCAGCCAGCCCTCTCCCGCGCCCCCAACGCCAAAATCCTCCCCGGCCGCATCCAGCACGTCCGCTTCCTGGGTGACGTGGCCCTCCTCGAAGTCGCCGTCCAGGGCTTCGACGACCCCCTGAAAATCCGCACGCCCGAACCTGACGGCCTCACGCGCGGCGCCAACGTCATGGTCGAAATCGACCCCGCCCGCGCCCTCGTGTTCCCTGGCTGAGTTCGCCCGCCGATAAACCTTTCCAATCGCTAATCTGGCCCGCGCTTGCCGTTCCTGCCCATATCTGCGATATTCTAACTAACAGAGCTTGCCGCGTAAAATTCGCGTGCAGCAACAAGGAGATACCGCATGGGCAGCTTGAGCGTATGGCACTGGCTGATCTTCCTCGTCGTCGCACTATTGATGTTTGGCGGCTCGGGCAAGATTTCCTCGATCATGGGCGACGTCGCCAAAGGCATCAAAAGCTTCAAAAAGGGCTTGGCCGACGACGAAGACGAAGCCAAGTCCGTTGATGCCGCCAAGAAAACCATCGAAGCCTCGACCACCAAACCCGGCGAGCAAACAAAGGTCGGCTAACCGGCCGGTCTCGACGCACGTCATCCTCACCGTCCGGTAACGCTTCTCCGGTTACGCTTCGCGAGTTTAGCGTCGGCCCGCATATTTACCGTGGCCCCAGTTCATGCCGGGTCGCGAAAGTTTGGTTCAGGAATGTTCGATCTCACGTCCAGCAAACTACTGATCTTAGGCCTGGTCGCGCTCATCGTGGTCGGCCCCAAAGACCTGCCCCTGCTGCTCCGCACGATCGGCAAGTACGTCGGCATGATCCGCCGTCAGGCGAACGAATTCCGCGCCCAGTTCGATGAAGCCATGCGCGATCAGGAACTGGCCAACCTCAAGTCCGAAATGGAATCCGTCAAGCGCGACGTCGAAGCGACCATCACCAATACGACCAGCGCGGTCCGCGACGACATCGACTCCGTCACCCGCGACATCGACCGCGAACTCCAGCCGCGCCCCCCCTGGTCCGACCCTATCGCCACGGCGCCAGACGAAGCCGGCGCGCAAGCTCCCTCCACCGATGCGCCAGCGCCACCCACCATCGTAGCCCGGCCGCTCGACCCCCACGAACACGCAGAACTTGAAAACCGCATCAACGGCGCCACGCCACCCGTCCAGGCTCCGCAATCGCCAACACCCCACACCGCCGATCCCGCACCAAAGGCGGGCGCATGACCCCCGTGCAAGACGCGACCACCGATACCGCCCCCAAACCAAAGCACGACCCAGACGACATCGAGGCCTCCAAAGCCCCGCTGATCGAGCACTTGGCCGAGTTGCGCACGCGCCTGATCTACTCGCTGCTCGCGACCGGCCTCGCGTTCCTCGTTTGCTTCTACTTCGCCTCCGACATCTACAACGTCCTGGTCTGGCCTTACCAATGGGCCCGCGGCAGCGCCGAAAAGATCGAAATGATCTACACCGCGCCCCAGGAATTCCTGTTCACCAAGATGAAACTCGCCCTATTCGGTGCATTCTGCATCGCCTTCCCGGCCATCGCGACCCAGGTCTACAAATTCGTCGCCCCCGGCCTTTACAAACACGAGCGTCAGGCCTTCATCCCCTACCTGATCGCGACCCCCATCCTGTTCGCGCTTGGCGCAGCGGTCGTCTATTTCATTGTCATGCCCATGGCCATGAAGTTCTTCATCGGCATGGAGCAGACCGGCGGCGGAGTCGAAATCAAACTGCAGGCGCGCGTCTCCGAATACCTCTCGCTGATCATGAACCTGATCATCGGCTTCGGTATCTGCTTCCAGCTGCCCGTCATCCTAACTTTGCTCGCTCGTGCCGGCATCGTCACCGCCCAATCCCTGCGCGACGTCCGCCGCTGGGCCATCGTCGGCATCACCGCTGTCGCCGCCGTCCTGTCACCGCCCGACCCCTTCAGCATGATCGCCATGGCCCTGCCAACGATCCTGCTCTACGAAGGCTCCATCCTCGCCGTCGCTCACGTCGAAAAGCGCAACGCCGAAAAAGCCGCCGCCGCAAAAGCTGCGGACTAACTCCAAACGCCACACATCCATCTCCGTCATCCCGGCGTCATCGGAACTGATGCGGGCGAGCATGGCCGGGACCCAAGCAACCATCAATCTGATGGAGTGCCATCCTCAATCCAAAACCTCTTCACGAGCGCTGTTCCACCCGAAACAGCGCCGCCCCGCCCTCCGCCGCATGGTCTCCCCATCGAGAACAGCATTCCCCAACGTGTTCTCGAACCTTGAAGTCAGACGTCTGGCTCAATTCAAACGGAGAACCGCATGTTCAATTCCCGCATGGCCCTCACGCTCATTGCGACCAGCATCATTACGTTTTGCTTGATCATGGCTGCTAACGCAGAAATCTCGCACGCGCCCACGTCACCGCATCGCGCCGTGCCGCCCAAACCCGCACTTGCAATCGCGGCAGCACCCAAACTTAAAGCGCCTCCAACACCGGCGATCCGCCCCGCCAGATCGATTGCACCGGTCGAGCGCGACTGTTGTCCCGAATGCTATTGCGCGCCCGCCGGTTTCACACCCGGCAATTAATTTCTAGAAAGAGCAACCAAACAGTTGCGCTTTGCTTTCATTTACCCCTCCACAGTTTCCCCGGTCAGCGTCGCGCGTTTCAGCGCGAGGCTGACCGGGGTCGTTACCTCTATGCGAGCGGTAAGGATCCCGGATCTGCGCACGTCGAAGGGACCGCGCTTGTCCGGGAAATCAGTGGAGAGAAAAGCGCTTCAATCTAAACCAGACACAGTCTGACCACCGGCAAACAAAAAAGGCGATGGTCACCCTTTACTCTGGCCAAGGAAAACCCGGCCCTCAACGTCATCCCAGCGAAGGCTGGGATCCAGACAACCCTCAATTTCACGCGGAAGAGCAAACGAAAAAGGGCGGTGGTCACCCACCGCCCTTCTCACTACTCACTACTCACTTCACGTCTGCGGCAACCTTCACCGAGACCATCTTGTCGGGGTTCTGCACCGGCTCGCCAGTCTTGATCTTGTCGACGTTTTCCATGCCTTCGATAACCTGGCCCCAGACAGTGTATTGGCCGTCAAGGAACCCGGTGTCGCCAAAGCAAATGAAGAACTGGCTATTGGCCGAGTTCGGGCTGGACGCACGCGCCATCGACGCCGTACCGCGCACATGGGGCTCTTTATTGAACTCGGCCTTGAGATCGGGATACTTCGAGTTGCCCGTACCAGTACCCTTAGGGCAGCCCGTCTGCGCCATGAAGTTGGGGATCACGCGATGGAACACGATGCCATCGTAGAACCCTTCGCGGGCGAGCTTCTTGATGTGGGCCACATGCCCCGGTGCCAGATCGGGCCGCATGGCAATGACGACCTTGCCCTTGGTCGTCTCGATGATCAGCGTATTCTCAGGATCTTTGATCGCAGTCATTCCGTTTGTCCTTCTTTTCCCCTCCCCGTCACCGCGAAGCGGTGCACAGCACCGACGCGGGGAGGGGTTAGGGGGTGGGGGTATGTCGAGAGGTGCGGTATCAGTAGAGTTGGGATGTTCCCCAAATGGTGAGTGACGTTACTTCTTCGCCGCAGCCGGAGCCGCCGCAGCGCCCGCATCTGCAGCCATATACATTTTCACGATCGTATCCGGCGTTGCCGGCGGCTCGCCGCGCGTAATCGCATCGACATACTGCATCCCGGTCACAACCTTACCCCAAATCGTATATTTGCCCTTGAGGCTGTCGCAGCCGAAATCCGTAAAGCAGATGAAAAACTGGCTGTTGGCGCTGTCAGGGCTCGCCGAACGGGCTGCACCAATGGTGCCCTTACGGAAAGGTTCAGCCGAGAATTCAGCCGGCAAATTGCCAAGCTTCGACCCGCCCATGCCGGTGCCGGTGGGGTCGCCAGTCTGCGCCATGAAGCCTTCAATCACGCGATGGAACTTCTGGCCGTTGTAAAACCCTTCCTTCGCGAGCGCCTTCACCCGCTCGACATGCTTAGGCGCAAGGTCGGGGCGCAGCGCAATCGTGACCTTGCCGGTCTTGAGTTCCAGGACCAGCGTATTGGCCGGATCGGCAGCCGGAGCCGGGGTCTGAGCATTGGCCACGCCAATAAGCGCGGCAGCCATCATCCCGGCAGCAGCAAACGCAAGGCTCTTGAAACGGCGCATAGATAGATCCTTCAATTCGGATTGGAGAAGAGGCAACCGCCGATTCTTCGGCGTCAGCCGGTATTTGCGGGAGTTATGGCGATTTGACGACGTCCCCGCAACCTGCCGTTCACTTACCAGCCTTCGCCTTACCTTTTGCCTTTGCCTTTAGCAGCTTAGCCACTCCCGGCGACACGAAGGGCGATGGGTCGCCCCCCATGCCCGACACCGCCCGAACCAGATTGGCCGCGATGTGGCGCACCGCAGGGCTCGCGGCTACGAATACGGTCTGCATTTCGGGCGCCATCTCCCCGTTCATGCCAGCCATCTGCATTTCGTAGTCGAAATCCGTCCCGTCCCGCAGCCCGCGAAAAATCACGCTCGCCCCCGCAACGCGCCCCGCATCGACTACCAATCCCGTAAACGTCACGATCTCGATCGCCGTCCCGGTCGCCTCGCAAATCGGAGCAACCTCCGCCCGCAGCATCGCTATCCGTTCCTTTTCGGAAAACAGCGGCGTCTTGCTCGGATTGACGCCGATCCCGATCACCAGTTTATCTACCAGCCGCGCCGCCCGCGCGATGACATCCATATGCCCCAGCGTGACGGGATCGAACGAACCAGAATAAAAACCAATACGGGTCATGAGGGTCTCGCGCCAACGATCGACATGAAAACGATCATCGTCCTTACACACTCACCCCAAGCAAATGCAACCGCATCCGCGTGCTAATCGCACCGCATTCGCGGCGGACACGCAACCTTCGACGACCCAGCCGCTGCCGGCCTGATCACAAACGTCCGCCACACCCGCTCATCGCCCTTGGGAAACCGCACCTCAACGGACACCAGCCCAGGCAACTCCCCCGGCGATGGCCACGACGTCACCCACAACGGCTGCCCTTCTTCGATCGCCGGCTTGTAATACGCAAATCCGACGCCCGCGATATTTTCGATCAGCGTCAATTGACGGTGAGGCACTTCGACCTGAATGCCCGTAGCCGGCCGGTACAGCGTCTCGTCCGCCTTGAGATCGAGCCCCCCGCGCCCATTTGGCAGCGCCCGGATTTCCACCCGGTATAACCCCTGATACGCACCTCGCGTCGCATACGACGTCGTAAACGCGAGCACCCCTTCCTCGCCAACCAGCCCCAGCCGCGACTGGTCTCCCGCTCCCGCAATCTGGATAGGCTGCACCTGCGTCAATGCGCTGCGAAGGTAGCCCTGCATAGCGATGATCGGCGTCTGCCCGTTCGACCGGTCAACCAGCGCCAACGCATGCCGCGCCTCGAAGATCAACTGCGTGAGCAGCGTCATGATGAGCGCCAGCAGCGCCAACCCCACCAGCATCTCGATCAGCGTAAACCCGCTCTCTCCTGCTGCTCGAACGCGCACCCGAACCAAGCTCACGGCATGGCCCCGCCAATCTTGGCCGTCTGCAACTGCAAGACGGAAACCCCGCGCCCGTCAAACACCTCAAGCGAAACCCAGAACGCGGGCGGCTTGAGCAGCGGATCGGTCGTGCCCGGCTTATCGAGCGCGGTAACGGTTGCCCGCCAATAAGCACCGCCCGGATATGTGCCCGAAAACGTCCCAGCCTCCAGCGGAGTAACGGCCCCCATCTGATCCAGCTGCGACCGCGCCTGTTCGACGGTCGCAGCATACCCCCTCACCCGCGCTTGACCGCGATAACTGCCCCCGATCGCAAAATAGAACGCCGCCATCCCAACCGACACGATCACCAGCGCGACCAGCGTCTCAAACAGCGTAAACCCGCCATCGCTATTGCCCGCACGAGCACTCATCGGCGCACGCCTTCGACAGCCACCGCCCCCGACATCACATCGACCCGCAGCGCAATCGCCGCCGCCCCGTCCACCAGTTTAAAAACGCCGCCCGTCGAACTGCCGTCGGCAAAAAATTGGAGATGATCCCGCGCCTCGCCCCGGCTGAACGCAGGATCAGCGACGAACGCCAGCCGCGCCGTCTTAGGCAACGCGACGCCCGCCGCCTTCGATTGCGCCCGGTAACTCGTCCCCGCCCGGTCAACAATCAACCCCACCGGCCGGTCGCCGGCAATCGCAGCTTCACGCGCCGCATGGAGTTCACTCGCCAACTGCACGGCCAGCACCCGCAAAGGAACGGTCTGCTGCCCCCTATACGCCACAGCGACCGAGACAGCGAGCGCACCGATCACGAACACCACCAGCATCTCCAGCAGCGTAAATCCAGCGTCGCGGACTGGCCCCCTGGCTCGCATATCCGAGGCTCGCATCCCGTTAATCCCAAATTCAATTACTCGGCGCTCACGCGGCATCCAGCACACACCCGACTCTATCCCCTACTCGACCCGAATGGTACTATCCCTGCCATGATGGGGTTAAAACAAACGAGCACATTCCGGCCATTCCGCCTCAGTCCCGAAACGGAACGCGCAAACGGCTTCATCCTCATCCCCGTCCTGTGGGTCCTTGGCTTCCTGGCGCTCGTCACCGCCATCCTGACCCGGACCGTCTCAACCGACATCAAAGCCAGTGCCAACCTCCTGACCCGCGCCCAATCCGAAGTCCTGAGCGACGGCATCGCCCGTCTCGCCATCCGTTATGCCGTGGCAAATCCCATCGACGGCGCAAACCTCGGCGCCTTCACTCTAAACGGCACCCCCGCCCATTGCCGCGTAGGCAACAGCATCGCCGCCATCTCCATCGCCTCAACGGCCGGCCTCGTCGATATCAACACCGCCACCGCCGCAACCCTGGAACTCTTGTTCACCGCCATAGGCGCACCCAATCCGGCGGGCCTTGCCGCCGCCGTCATCGACTTCCGCGACCCTGACGACGTACCCACCCCAGGCGGTGCAGAACTTGCCGAATACCGCGCAGCAAACCTGACACACGGCCCCAAGAATGCGCCGTTCATCACTGTCGGCGAACTCGATCAAGTGCTCGGCATGACGCCAGAGCTGTTCGCCCGCGCCCGCCCGTTCGTCACCACCGTTTCACGCCTGGCGACCCCCGACCTGACCCTTGCCAGCCCCGAAATTGTAGCGATGTCCTTCCCTGCAGAATTGTCGAACCAGACCCGCACCCGCTACCTGCGAATTACCGTCTCGGTCCGCCGCGCCAGCAATTCCCGCCAATACACCCGCGAAGCCGTTCTCCTGCTCGAACCCCGCGTTCGCGGCGGCTTCCTGCTGAAGGGCTGGGAGCGCACCGCGCTCCACATTAATCAAAGCATGAATTTCGGCGAAGCCATCCCCTCCGAAGCTCTCCCCTCCTGTGTCGATCAGCTCTTGCTTGTAAAAAGCTAGCACCGCCATCGCGGTCCGCATCGTGATCACTCGGCGAGTTGCAGCGGAAATTCCAGCCGTCTCCAGAGCTGGGCTTCACCGGGGGCGAGCGTAACATCGACTCTCACAAGCCGGGGCAACCTATCGGTCGCCGACCACGAATCGAACCATTGCCAATCACCGCTTTGACCATTGCTCGTACCGAAATACTCAAAACTGACGGCCCGCACGTTGGAAGCAAGCTTCAATCGCAAGCTCGGAACTTCAAGAGCCGAGCCGTCGACCGGAGGAGACCGCACCGGCGATTGGATGGCCACCAAATCGAAGGCCATATTGTTGTGCCTGGGTTCGAGATGGACATCGAGATGATAAATTCCCTCGGCTTGGCCGCGCATCGCATAGAAGGTCTTGATGTGGAAATGCGTAGAATCGCCCTGTAAGCCAGGCATGTTATCGGTATTGACCGCCAGCGTGGACGGGGGGGTCTGGGCCAATGCCGAACGCAAAAAGCTTTGCGCTGGCAAAACCGCATTCGCGGCATTCATGCGCTCGATAAACCCCAAGACGTTTCGAGACGCTTGGACGCCCCCGGCGAGAATGCCCATGATTATCGACAAAATCGCTAAGCCCACGATGACCTCGATGAGGCTGAAACCATCCTCGCACGACTGGTACGATGTCGCCTGCCGGCGCCTCATTCTCGGGCCTCGCGCGCAATCTTGGCGGTCTCTAGCTTGAGAAGAGGTGAGCCCGACTTATCGGTCGCAACGAGCGTGATCCAATATGGATGCAGAGCGTTTGCCTCAGCCAGCTTGGTCGACAAATCCGCGATGCTGAGCCTCCAGCGAATACCGTTACTGTATGCGCCCGTCGCCGTGCCCGGCGTAAGCACACCCCCACTTCCAACCGCATCGAGTTGGGAGCGTGCAAAAACGACCGTTGCCTGCAGCGCCTCGACCCGGCCGGCTGCACGAAAGGCCCCGCCAACCGTCTGGTAAAGGGTCGCCAGCGCGATCGAAACGATGACGATGGCAACAATGACTTCGAGCAGGACAAAGCCCGCCTCGCGGGATCTCGCTCCCTTCATTGCTGATCCAATCAAAAACGCTTTCATCAATCACCAATCATCGCATCTATTGGCCATCTATGCATCGCTCAATGCCAGAATGCCTTTGAAACCGATCAACGTCGATAACCTAGCCGCATGCCTGCTCTTACATCGCACTGACCAAGTTGCTAACGTACATGGGCCAGAACTAGACAACCGCGAGAGGTTGAATGCAGCAGCCGGTCGCCAGTTCATTTTCCATCAACCCGCTTGAACCGGCACGCAAGGCCCGGACTTGCCGGGCGCTGAATAAGATGGGCAAAGAAGACGGCTTCGCGATCCTTGCCGTCATCATCGTGCTATCTTTGCTAGCCGTCGTCGCCTTGCTGTTGCAGAAGTCGGTCACCACGGACATCCGCCTCGCATCGCACCTCGTGCAGCGCACCAAGGCAGAAGCGCTCGCCGACGGCATCACGCGCCTCGCCATCCGCCACCTCGTCGTCAATCCTCCATCCGGTGGCCGAAGCGGCGCATTCCGGCTTGATGGCGTTCCCGCCACTTGCCGCACGGGCACGAGCCTTGCCAGCATTACGTTCATCAGTACCGATGGGCAGATTAACCTCAATCTGGCATCGCAGGCCCTGCTCGAACGCGTCTTCAACGGTATCCGCCTCGCCCAGGTAGAATCGACTCGGCTAGCTCAAAACATCATAGATTTCCGCACCGTCGGCGATCAATCGATCTCCGGTGGCAGCAAGCTCGAAGCGTATCGGCAGGCCGGTCTGCGTCTTGGCCCCAAAAATGGACACTTTCAATCGGTTGGCGAACTCGACCAGGTCATCGGCATCACAGGCCCGCTGCTGGAGCAGTTGCGGCCGCTGATGACGGTCCACTCCCGCTTTAGCATCGTCAATCCCAACATCATGAGCTGGCCGGTTGCCTTGGCTCTAGCGGGTCCCTCGGCACTAGCCTCACAAGATCTAGACATCTTGCGGACGAGGCTAATTCTATCTAGCGAGTTCACCAACGTCGTCAAAACGAGAAGCACAGGCTCGACAATCTCCAACACGTACCTCGTTCGCGTCACGGTTGATCAGGGCGGCGCGGCCCGCTTCACACGTGAGGCGGTAATCCAATTGACGGGCAACGAACCCGGAATGATTATTGTCCAATGGGCTGAACTCAACCGCCGGCTTCATGGAATCGATCCTCCCGCCACCGAAAGCACGCCATCATGCGCCGGTGGTCTCCTGTCGCTCGATCCGCCCTGAGCGCCTATCCAGATAAA
>JANLYB010000028.1:0-29165 GCA_031365425.1 Hyphomicrobiaceae bacterium | reverse complement strand
GTTATCTTGAAAGTTTGCGCGTGACGCGCCGTGGAGACTTCGCATGAGCCCTGTGATCAAGCTGCACAAGGGCGATTTGCCTGCAAACGTCACCTTTACCGGCAGCGTGGCGATCGATACCGAGACGCTGGGGCTCAATCCGCATCGCGACCGGCTATGCCTCATTCAGCTTTCTGCGGGGGATGGCAACGCGCATCTCGTGCAGTTCGACGGGAAGGACTATTCCGCACCGCGGTTGAAGGCGCTGCTGACCAACCGGGACGTGTTGAAGATTTTTCACTTTGCACGGTTCGATGTGGCGGTGCTCCAGAAGTATCTCGGCGTGACGACGTCGCCGATTTATTGCACCAAGATCGCGTCAAAGCTGGTGCGGACGTATACCGACCGGCATGGGCTCAAGGATCTTTGCAGCGAGTTGCTCGGGATAGAGCTTTCCAAACAGCAGCAGAGCTCGGACTGGGGTGCTGAAAAGCTTACCGATCAGCAGCGGTTTTACGCGGCATCCGATGTCCTGCATCTGCACGCGATGAAGGCGAAGCTTGATATGATGCTCGATCGCGAGGGGCGGCGGGCGTTTGCGGAGGCGGCGTTCGGGTTTCTGCCTACGCGGGCGGCGCTCGATCTGGCGGGCTTTCCAGAGGATGACATTTTCGCTCATTAGAGCTGTTGCTCAATCGAGGGCCGCGGAATGTACCGGAGATTTCATCGGCTGTGATTTGAAAGCCGCGCGGTCCTAGCAAGTTGCTTGCCAGCTTGAGTTTAGCCGTACAATCGACCAAGTTGGCGGCGAAGAGGGGAGCGAGTTTCGTATTTCCTCGATGCTTCCGGCGCAATCGACATTATCATGACTAATCTAGCAGTTTTGACGTCCGACGATCAGGCACGCGCGCGAGATGATCGTGCGGCGGGGCACGGGATTGTGCTGTCCGGCGACCGGACGCGCGAATTCAAGAGTGCGCGATCGCATAGTATTCTGGTGCGCGTGCTGCGCTGGGGGTGCCCGCTTTCTGCGGTTGGAATGGCAGCGCTTTATGTGATGACGATGCTGGACACGGCTGGGTATGGAAAGCCCGCTACGCCGCCGAGCATTGCGCCGACGTTGGCCAAGGATATCGCGATGGACAACCCTCGTTACGAGGGTTTTACGAAGGATGGCGGCAACTATGTCGTGACTGCTAAGACGGCAGTGCCTGATCTCAAGAACCCCACCCAAGTGCAACTCAACGGGATCGTGGGCGAGATGTTTGACGTTCGCAAGTCGCGAACGGATTTCACGGCGGGGCATGGCCTCTATGACACGAAGGCAGACAAGCTCGATTTGAGCGATGGCATTACAGTTATTACGCAAACGGGCATGAAAGCGCAGTTGCAGATCGCGACCATGCACACGAAAACCGGGGTGCTCGTTTCGGAGGCGCCGGTAAAGGTCGAAATGCCGACGGGTGTGATTACGGCCAAGAAGCTCAATCTGAACCAGAAAACGCGCGATATCGCGTTTGCGGAGTCGGTTTTGGCGCATCTTGTGCCGCCTCCGAAGCCGGAGGTTGCTGCAGGAGTAGCGCCCGCGCCGGCGGCGAAGGGTAAGGAGACGGCGGCGTTTGGGAATTCGAATGCGCCGGTGGATGTGACGGCGGACCGGCTTGATGTGCACGACAGCGCGAAGACCGCGCAGTTTTCGGGCAAAGTCCGGGCGGTGCAGGGAGCGGCGCAACTTGAGACCAATGTGCTCGATATTGCGTATGACAGCGCCAACGCCGGGGCTGGAGTTCCAGCTTCTGGTGGGGCTGCGCCTGCTGGCAGTGATCCAGCGGCGGCGGCGAAGATCAAGCGGATCGTTGCACCCGGCCCGGTTGTGATGACTCAAGGGACCGGCGATCGCGTGACAGGCAATTCTGCCGATTTCGATACGGTTGCCGAGACCGCGACGGTGATGGGTAGCGTGGTTATGACTTCGGGCGTTGATAAGCGCGCGACGGCGGAACGGGCCGAGTTTTATTCGAAGACTGATGGGATTGAGCTGTCGGGCAACGTGGTCGTCAATTCGGGCCGCAACGAGCTGCGGGGCCGCCGGTTGAGCGTCAATCGTAAGACGGGCACTACGTTAATGACGGCGGCGGCGGAGAATGGACTGCCTAAAAGCCGCATTTTTGCGCGGCTGTATCAGGGCGATGGGCAGCCAGCGAAGGCTGCACCCAAGAAGCCTGAGGTTGCTGACGCTGCGGCTGAGGCGGGAGCTGCTGCGGGATTGGGATTTGCGACGTTCAAGACCGATCCGAATGCGCCCGTGGATATTGAAGCCGATAAGCTCGCGGTCGATGACGGCAAGAAGCAGGCGGTATTTTCGGGCGACGTCAAGGCGGCGCAAGGCGATTTCGTGATCCGGACGGTTGAGTTGCATGCGCTGTACAGCGGGGAGGCGGGGCTTGCGAGCGTGTCAGCCCCTTCGGGTGGCGATAAGCCCAAGGCACCGGCGCAGCTGACTAAGATCGAGGCCAAGGGAAAGGTGATCGTCACGTCGAAGCAGAACCAGCAGGTGACGGGCGATTGGGCGATTTTCGATATGAAGTCGAATACCGTCGTGGTCGGCGGCAAGGAAGTAATCCTTACCCAGGACAAGAATATCGTGCGCGGTACGAAGCTGCTGATCGATATGGCGACGGGGCAAAGCCGGGTGATTACGGAGAATGGTGGCGTGGCCGGAGCCGCTGCAGGTGGCGCAAAGCCGGGACGTGCGTCTGTCGTGTTCTATCCGCAGGAGCGGCAGAAGGGGACGATTGCGCCGATCAAGCCGGCGGCTCCCGCCAATCCTGCGTCCAGCAGTTGGGAATCGGCGGTCGAGCCCAACAAGAATTAGGGGGCCGTTCAGATGCTAAAGGGTTTTCGCCTTGCATAGTGCTGGAGCGGGTTTGTGCGTAAGATAAGCGGAAGTTTAGTGAGGGCAGGCCGGTGAGATTTTTTCCGCTGAAGACGCAGATACCCGACGACGGCGGAGCGTCGCCGTATGGTGCTGACCAGGGGTATGGCGCGGAAGACGCACAGGTGAGCTACCTTGATGAGGCAGTTGGCGGCGAAGGCTGGCTGACGGCGTCCAACGTTAAGAAATCGTACAAGAAGCGTATGGTCGTCAAGGGTGTGAGCTTGGCGGTCGGGCGCGGGGAAAGCGTCGGGCTGTTGGGGCCAAACGGGGCTGGGAAGACGACGGTTTTCTATATGATTACGGGGCTTGTTCCGGCGGACGAAGGCGCGATTACGATCGACGGGCGCAACGTCACGCGGTTGCCTATGTACCGGCGTGCGCGGCTCGGGATTGGCTATCTGCCGCAGGAGCAGTCTATTTTTCGCGGACTGAGCGTTGAACAGAACATTATGGCTGTTCTGGAACTGGTCGAGCCCAAGAAAAAAGCGCGGCAGGAACAACTCGATAGCCTTCTGGAGGAATTCCACATTACGCGGCTACGGAAGTCGCCGTCGATTGCGCTGTCGGGCGGAGAGCGGCGGCGGTGCGAGATTGCGCGTGCGCTGGCGTCGCGACCCTCGTTTATCCTGCTGGACGAGCCGTTCGCCGGGATCGACCCCATCGCCGTGGGCGACATTCAGCAACTCGTGCGGCACTTGACCGATCGCGGGATCGGCGTTCTGATCACCGATCACAACGTGCGCGAGACGCTGAGCCTGATTGATCGCGCTTATATCATTTATGATGGTCAAGTTCTGACACAAGGTAAGCCTTCAGAAGTGATAAACAATGAAGACGTGAAGCGGGTATACTTGGGGGATATGTTCGTTAACGGCCGTTGAGTACGCTGGCTCTCGTTATATCAAGCCGCATGACGGCTGACTCGTTTCAGTGTTTGCGCGTGCGACCAAGCGGTGCACCTTGGGCGCTTAGCTTCCGCGCTTGGCGGCAGGAGCCAAGTCTTTGGCGGGCTGGTATAAACGAATGAAAGGGTCAAGGGTCCGAGGGGATGGCGCTATCGGCTAAAATGGAGATGCGGCAAGGCCAGCAGCTGGTGATGACACCACAGCTGCAGCAGGCGATCCGTCTTCTTCAATTGTCCAACCTTGAACTGAGCCAATTCATCGATTCTGAGCTTGAGCGCAATCCATTGCTTGAGCGCGAAGATCCCAATACCGCGCCGCTGGAGCGGCCCGATGTGCCGGTTGAAGCGGTGGAGCGGGTCGAAAGCCGCCCGGAAGCGGATGCGTCCGAGGATTCCTGGCTTGATCTTGCCAAGCCGGCTGCCGATCCGGTGGCGGCGCTCGATACCGATCATGAAAATATCTGCCCCGACACCGCGCCTGGCGACTATGCGCAGGAAGCTGGAAGCGCAGCGCTAGCCGGTAGCACATTTGCCAATGCGCGGCAGGTCGGGTCTGCGTTTGCCGACGACGAGTACAATCTGGAGTCGTTTGTCGCCTCCGAAATCTCGTTGAAGGATCACCTGTCGTTACAGTTGCCGTTGGCCTTGCCGAACCAAGCAGATTTGATGATTGGTCAGCATCTTGTCGATCTGGTCGATGATGCGGGATATATGCCGGCCGATCTGGGGTTGATTGCCGAGCGGCTTGGGACAGATGACGCCCATGTGGAGCGGGTGCTGGCGACGTTGCAGACGTTCGATCCGCCGGGGGTCTTTGCGCGCTCACTGGCAGAGTGCCTCGCGCTGCAGCTCAAGGATCAGAATCGTTACGACCCTCAAATTGCTGCGTTTCTTGCTAATTTGAATTTGCTGGCCACGCACAATATGGCTGCGCTGCGTAAGGCGGTCGGGTGCGATATCGACGAGCTAGAGGACATGATCGGCGAGATCAAACATCTCAATCCGAAACCCGGCCTGCAGTTCGGCTCGGTGCAGGTGCAGCCGGTGGTGCCTGACGTCTATGTGCGGGCCGCTTTTGACGGCAGCTGGCATATCGAACTTAATAGCGATACGCTGCCGCGGGTGCTGGTTAATCGCAATTATTTCGCCCGTGTTTCGAAAACGTCGACTGCAGATAAGGACAAGACATATTTGCTGGAATGTCTGCAGACGGCGAATTGGCTGGTCAAAAGTCTCGATCAGCGGGCGCGGACTATATTGCGGGTGTCGGAAGAGATCGTGCGCCAGCAAGACGCATTTTTTATGTACGGCGTTCAGTATCTTCGCCCACTCAATCTGAAGACGGTCGCCGATGCGATCTCAATGCACGAATCGACGGTGTCGCGTGTAACCTCGAATAAATATATGTCGACGCCGCGCGGCATATTTGAGCTGAAATATTTCTTTACATCGTCGATCCAATCGGCCGGCGATGGCGAGGCCCACTCGTCGGAAGCCGTGCGGCACCGCATCAAACAGATGATAGAGGCGGAGACCGCGCGGGGCGTTTTGTCGGATGATAAGATCGTAGAAAAACTCAAGAGCGACGGGATAGATATCGCCCGGCGCACCGTTGCCAAATACCGTGAAGCGCTGCGGATTCCGTCTTCTGTGCAGCGCCGCAGAGAGAAAAAAATAACCGAGCACGCGATGCGGTCGGCGTAAAGCCGGTTGGCGTTGGGCTTTTGCACTGCACTGCATAAGCAAAGGGGAAATCTGTCACAATTCCAGGGCAGGCGTGAATTGACAGTATTGCCGACCCACTCTAGCTTTTATCTATCCACCTCATCTGATCCGTTTAGAAATCTACCCGCACGAAAATTGTTGAGCGAGACTTCGATGATCCCACCTCATAGTCTGCGAACTTCCTATCTTTCGATCTGATCTCCCACATCGCAGCGTTAGGACCACTTCATGACACTTCAGGTCACGGGCAAAAACGTCGAAGCAGGCGACGCCTTCAAGATCTACATCACTGACAAATTGGGCGACTCGCTGGAAAAGTATATCGGTCCGGAAATCTCGGGCCATGTGCGCTTGGAAAAAGAACGCGGGCGATTCCGCACTGATTGCTCGATCCGACTTAAGACCGGTCTGCTGCTCGAATCACACGGCGAGGGCACAGATGCCTACGCCAGCGCGGACGCTGCAGTTGAACGGATGGACAAGCGGTTGCGCCGTTATAAACGCCGCCTGAAAAGTCATCACAATGGTCATACACGTGATGAAATTCCGGTCGAGACGGCTGCTAACGACTATACGGTGCGCGCCGATGAGGATGATATCGACGCAAATGAGGCGCTGAGCGAACATCCGGTCATCATTGCTGAGGCCGAGCGTAGTATCAAGGAACTGCCGGTCAGCGAAGCGGTTATGCAACTTGATGTCACAGACCGCGCGTTTCTTGTGTTTCGCAATGCGGCTCACGGTGGATTGAACGTTGTTTATCGCCGGTCGGACGGGAATATCGGCTGGATAGATGCTAAGGAAGCGGTTGTTTAGGGAAAGCGTAACGGTCGGCTTGAGTTCGTTGCGATCGTGGATGATCCGGCTTAGCTACATTGTAGGTTGGGCTTGTGCCGCTGGGGAGTTACCTGCGGCACAGAAAATGCATATGCCGGATGCTAGACTGTGATCGTCATTAGCGTCATCGCGAAGGCAGACTTCACTCGAAATAGCGCCCTGAAAGAACACTCGGAAAGAAAACATGGACCTTGGCGATCTGATGACACGGGATGCCGTGCTGTGTTGCCTCAAAGTGGCGAACAAGAAGCAGGCTCTCGAAGAACTGGCGCAAGCCGCCGCCCCCCTTACTGGGATCGAGGCAAAGGAATTGTTCAACGCGTTGCTGCAGCGTGAGCGGCTCGGCTCTACCGGACTTGGCCGCGGGATTGCGATTCCGCATGTGCATGTGCGTGGTTTGAAGCGGATCGTGTGTCTGTTCGCCAAGCTGTCGACCCCTGTCGACTTCGAGGCGCCCGACAATCAGCCGGTTGATTTGATGTTTCTCTTGCTGTCGCCGGATCACGCGAGCGGGGATCACTTGAAGACGCTGGCGCGGATCTCGCGTCTGGTGCGCGATACGGCGACCATTGACCGGTTGCGGGCCGCGAAGGACGTTGAAGGTCTGCGGCATGTACTTATGCCGAAGAAGGCACCGCACGCGGCATAATTGCCTCACGCGGCTCTTGGGGCCTCACGCGCTAGTCGCGCTCCGGCGGGGCGGCGCTCGCGCCGGGTCGCGTAGCTCCCTTGCCCTGCGGGCGAAGCGGGGCTGCGGGTCAAGCTTTTGGGTTGCGGCTGGCGGCGAGGAGTGCGCGGGCCATGGTGCGCCAGACGGGTTCGGCGGGGATCGTGCTGTCGGTGACCCAGTTGCCGAGTGCGTCGAGGTAGCTGTCCAGAGATTGATTTGTCCAGTCCGGGCGGTTGGTTTTCAGATCCGCCTGCATGGCCGCCACGAAGCGGACCAATTCTTCACGCGTCGAGATCGAGCGGGCGGCGGCGTCCAGGCCGTCGAAGGCGCTGGGCGCGCGGTTGTCGTTTGCGACTGGGTTCGGCTTGCCCAAGCATTCCCGTTCGAACGTTGCAAAGGCTTGAGCGCGATGGGAAATCTCGTTTTTGCGCTGAGGGTCCATTTCACCGAACGTGATCGTCTCGCCGTCGGCCTGGAACATGGAATCGTAGCCAAAGCCGTTGGAGCCGCGGGGCGGCCAGACGAGGACGCCATGGACTTTGCCGGTATATTCCTGAGTTGTGCCGTTGGGCCAGGCAAGGCTTAGGACCGATATGAAGTTCGCGCGGGGGCCTGGCGGTGTCCAGCCGTTGCGGGCGGACACTTCGTCCGCGACCTTTTTCATCGCAAGTCCGAAGTCCTTCGTGGGGCCGGCCCAACGGGCGGAATAGACACCTGGATCGCCGTTGAGGCACGCGACTTCGAGCCCTGAGTCGTCGGCCAGCGCTGGCAGGTTTGCGCCTTTGGCGGCTGCGAGTGACTTGAGGCGGGCGTTGCCGATGAAGGTCGTTTCGGTTTCGTCGGGTTCGGGAAGGTCCAAATCCCCGGCTGAAACTGCTTCCAGACCGAACGGTGCGATCAGCTTGCGGATCTCCCACACCTTTCCGGGATTGTGGCTCGCGACGACGAGTTTGGTGCCTGGTTGAAGTTTTCGCATGTCTATGGACCTATACGCTTCTCGAGCAGGGCTGCCGCCCTCTTGTTAAATTGGTCGGCTCTCGGCTCGGCCGTCCGAGGGATGACCCCTCGGACTTCCCTCTTTTTGCGCCTTAGTAATTGCCTTAGGCCACGGTCAGCTTCTGGAGCTGGGTGAGTTCGCCGATGCCTTTTTTGGCGAGAGCCATGAGTTCCAGGAACTGCGGTTCGCTGAACGCAACGGTTTCGGCGGTGCCCTGGACTTCGACGATGCCGCCAGAGCCGGTCATGACGAAGTTGCTGTCGGCGTCGGCATTGCTGTCTTCGGCGTAGTCAAGGTCTAGGACCGGGGTGCCCTTATAGAGGCCGCAGCTCACGGCGGCGACGGTGTCGCGCAGGACGCCATCCTTCACCATGTCGCGCATTTTCATCCAAGTGATGCAGTCGTGGAGGGCCACCCACGCGCCGGTGATGGCGGCGGTACGCGTGCCGCCGTCGGCCTGGATGACGTCGCAGTCGATATTGATCTGGCGTTCGCCGAGCTTTTGCATGTCAACGACGGCCCGCATGGATCGCCCGATGAGACGCTGGATTTCATGTGTGCGGCCAGAGGCTTGGCCCTTGGTCACCTCGCGGCGCATGCGCTCGTTGGTGGCGCGCGGTAGCATGCCGTATTCGGCGGTGACCCAGCCCTTGCCTTGGCCCTTCAACCATGGCGGAATGCGTTCCTCGAGGCTTGCGGTGCACAACACGTGGGTATTGCCAAATTTGATGAGGCATGAGCCCTCGGCGTGCATCGAGACGGCGCGTTCGATCGAGACGCGGCGCAGTTCGTCAGGCTTTCGTTTGGAGGGGCGCATACTTTTTCCAATTTTTGATTTGTCGCGCGGACGTTAGAGCCGGGTCGCGAACCGTTCAACCGCTTTCCCAGTTGTGGGCGTTGAATAGTCGCTGCTTGCGTGCGCTCTCATTACTCCTCATCTTAGGGTCATGTCCGAACCCAAAACCGCCCTTTCCCAGCTTAACGAGCGATCGCGCACGATTTTGCGGCGCATTGTCGAGAGTTATCTTGAAACAGGCGAGCCCGTTGGCTCGCGTAATCTGGCGCGCGCGCTACCGATGGCTTTGTCGCCGGCGTCGATCCGCAACGTCATGTCGGACCTGGAGCAGAGCGGGCTGATCTTTGCGCCGCATACGTCGGCGGGGCGTCTGCCCACGCAGATGGGGTTGCGGCTGTTCGTTGATGGGCTGCTGGAGATCGGCGGGATATCGTTGGACGAGCGGCGCAAACTCGAAGCGCAGATCGGGGCGCGGCCGCAGAATTCGGTCGATCAGGTGTTGACGGAAGCGAGCGAGCTGATCTCGGGGCTGTCGCATTGCGCGGGCGTCGTGCTGGCGGAAAAGCAGGTTTCCAAGCTCAAGCATATCGAGTTCGTGCCGCTGGAGCCGACTAAGGCGCTGGTGGTGCTGGTGGGGGAAGATCAGAGCGTTGAAAACCGGGTAATTTCTTTGCCCGAAGGTTTGCCGCCGTCGGGGCTCGTGGAGGCGGCGAACTATCTCAATTCGCATGTGCGCGGGCTGACGATGGTTGAGGCGCGGGCGCGGATCGAAACCGAGTTGAGCGCTGCGCGGGCCGAACTCGATATTTTGACGCAGAAGGTCGTCAAGGCGGGGCTTGCGGAGTGGTCGGGCGCGCTGGGCGATCAGAAAAGTTTGATCGTGCGGGGTCAGGCGAATTTGCTCAAGGATGTCAACGCTAACGAGGATTTGGAGCGCATCCGGCAGTTGTTTGACGATCTGGAGAATAAGCGCGATCTCGTGCAGCTGCTCGGGTTGTCGGATACGGCGGAAGGCGTACGGATTTTTATCGGCTCGGAAAACAAGCTGTTTTCGCTGTCGGGTTCGTCGCTGATTGTCGCGCCGTTCCAGGATAGCACCCGCAAAGTCGTTGGTGTTTTGGGCGTCATTGGACCGACCCGGCTCAACTATGCCCGCATCATTCCAATGGTCGATTACACGGCAAAGCTTGTTGGCCGTCTGTTGACTTGATTTTATCGTGTTTCCAGCCGATATCGGCCCCTAGCAAGTGCAACGCACAACATGCGCCTCAATTCAACCTATGAGCCCTCATGTCCGACGAACCTAAAATGACGTCATCAGCGGCAGATGATGCTGCAAAAGCTGCCCGGGAAGCTGCCGAACAGGATATGGATGCCGCGCTGGATCATGATCCGGGTGATATTCCGCCGCAGCAGATGCGGGGTATTATCGAAGCGTTGCAGGCCGAGCTCGATCAAGTTCATGCGCGCGTTGCGGCCAAGGACGCACAACTCGAAGCGGCTAACGACAAGGTGCTGCGGACGTACGCGGATCTCGACAATATGCGTAAGCGGGTCGAGCGCGAAAAGGAAGAAACCGCGAAGTACGCGATTACCAAGTTCGCCCGGGATGTCGTCAATGTGGCCGATAATTTCGAGCGGGCCGTTCAGTCGGTACCGGCTGAGGCGAAGGCCGACAATCCGGCTCTGGTCGCGCTGATCGACGGCGTTACGTTGACCGAGCGCGAGTTCTTGAACGTGCTCGAACGGCATGGCGTGAAGCGCGTTGCGCCGCAGGGCGAAGCCTTCAATCCCCATCATCATCAGGCAGTGATGGAAACGCATAACCCGGACGTTCCGCCGGGGACCGTGCTGCAGGTGTTCCAGCCGGGGTATTTGATCGACGACCGCGTGTTGCGTCCGGCGATGGTGGTGGTCGCAGCTGGTGGGGCGAAGGCTCCTAAACCGCAGGCTAAGGCTTCCGACGATGACGACGAGGCAGCCTGACGGTGAGCAGCGGGCTTGAGGCGGTTCGCCCCGGGCCATGTAACTATAGGCCGTCCTTGTGCGTATCTGGCATTAGTCAGGTGAAGCGAGGTTTGTCATGGCCGGGTGGTTGCGCGCGTTGTTGGTGGCGGTTCTGATCGGGTTTGGCGGCGCGTCCAGGGTCGAGGCTGCCGATGAGGCGGCGTTCGATGGGCTGTTGCAGCGGTATGTTTCGGCCGGCGCGGACGGCGTCAACCGGGTGGACTATGGGCGGTGGCGCGCCACGGTGGCGGACCGACGGCGCTTGATGAGTATATTGCGGGGCAGGCGAGGTTAACGCCGTCGCAGTTGGGCAAGCCGGCGCAGTTTGCCTATTGGGCCAATCTTTACAATGCGATCACGTTGAAGGTGATCCTCGACGCTTATCCGGTGGCGTCGATACGCGATATCAAGAGCGCGGGTGTGTGGCTTGATCCGAAAGCGTTTACCGGTCCGTGGGTCGCTAAGCGGGTAATCGTCGAGGGGCGGACGCTGTCGCTGGATGAAATCGAGCACACGATTTTGCGGGGGACGTTCAAGGATCCGCGGGTGCACTACTCGGTGAATTGCGCGTCGTATGGTTGCCCCAACATTGGCATGAAAGCTTGGCGGGCGGAGACGTTAGAGGCCGATCTGGATGCAGCGGCGCGGGCGTATATCAATCATCTGCGGGGAGTTGTGGTCGCCAGTGATGGAGGCTTGAAGGTGTCCAGCATTTATTCGTGGTTCAAGGCGGATTTCGGCGGGAGCGATGCGGCGTTGATCGTGCATTTCAAACAGTATGCGGGACCTGAGCTGGCGAAGGCGCTGGAGAAGGCCACGAGTATTGCCGGTGACGATTATGATTGGTCGCTGAACGATGCGGCTGGTGCCAAAGCTGGAGCGAAGGGGTGATGGCGGGGTCGCGTTGGATTGCCGGTGTTGGCGGCGTTGTGGCAGCGCTGGTGCTGGTTGGCGGCGTGTGGCTGTGGCCGGTGACTGGCGGGCTCGATCCAACCAATCCGAGGGTGGGCCTGTCGGATATCGAGGCGACGGTTTCGCGGCGCTACAAGGTGCCGGAGATGTCGAGCGCGGTGTTGGCGGGGCGGATGAGTGCTCCCGATATCGTTATATTTGACGTACGCGAGCCGGACGAGTTTGCGCAGAGCCATATCGTTGGGGCGCAGCGCGTCGATCCGGGTATGAGTTCGGAGGCGTTTTTGACGCGGTATGGTCGCGAGCTCAAGGGCAAGGTGGCGGTGTTTTATTGCGCGGTCGGCGTGCGCAGCGGGATCATGGTGGAGCGGGTACAGTCCGTGCTGCCGGGGGCTGGGGTGAGTGCAGCGTATAACCTGCGGGGCGGGATTTTCCGTTGGTTTGCGGCGGGGCAGCCGGTGCGGTCGGATGCGGGGTTTGTGACGAGTGTTCATCCGTATGACGGGAATTGGAAGCAGCTGCTTGATCGCACGCTGGCGGCGCGGGGCCGGTGATGGCCGATAAGTTATCGCACAGAACCAACCCCTACCGTTCCCTGGCACCCCATCCCTATCCCTCCCCGTCAAGGGGAGGGGAAAAAAATTGCTTGGCCGGTGCCTTGTTGGCTGCGGGCGCAGTGTTGCTGCTTGTGGCAGCGCAGGTTGGGCTGGTGTGGATTGCGCCGTCGTTGGCGGGGACTAAGCCGGTAGCGGTGCATGAGGTCTTACCGCTGATTGCGCTGCTGAGTGTGCCGGCGGGGTTGGGGCTCCTGGTTGCGCCGCGCGTGTTGCGGCTTCCGCCGTCTCGGGTTGCGATGGGCGTTATGATCGGGGCGGGGCTGGTCATGCGGCTCGTCTGGTTTGGGGCACCGGCACCGTTTGAGGATGATTTTTACCGGTATCTGTGGGACGGGGCCGTCGTGGCTGCGGGGGGCAATCCGTATGGGATTGCGCCTGCGGGTATCGCAGGGGTGCGCGGGGCGGGGGCTGAGGTTCTGGCGCGGATCAATTTTCCCGAACTGACGACGATTTATCCAGGCGTTGCGCAGGCGGCGTTTGCGGTCGCGCATGTGATCGCGCCGTGGAAGCTGGACGGGTTGCGGGCCGTGTTTCTGGCGGCGGATCTGGTTGGGCTTTGGGTGTTGATCGCGTTGCTGGGCCGGTTGGGGCAGAGCCCGCTGGTGGCGGGGCTATATTGGCTCAATCCGCTGGTGGTGTTTGCGATTTTTGGGACCGCGCATGTGGACGGCATCTTGGTGCCGTTGCTGTTGGGCTCGGTGTTGGCGCTGAGCGCGGCGTGGCCCGTGGCGGCGGTCGGGCTGCTCGCGCTGGCGGTTGGGGTAAAGATCTGGCCCGTGGTGCTGGCGCCGTTGGTGTTTGCGCAGATTTGGCGGAGACGGCGGCGGGTTGGGTTGGCGGTGGCGGTGTTTGTTGCGATCTGCGTGATCGCGGTAGGGCCTCTGGTGGTGGCGAGTTTGGCCAAGTCGTCAGGGCTCGCGGCGTATGCGAGCGATTGGCACAACAACAATGGTCCGTTCGCTTGGGCGAGTTATGGGTTGTATTTGCTCGCGGGTGAGGGTTCGACGCTGCAGTTGGCGTTGCGGGCCGCCGTGGCGGCAGGCGTTGGTGCTGTTGCTGTGTGGGCCGCGTTGCAACCGGTTGTGCGGGTTGAGCGGCTGGTCGAGCTGGCGCTCGTGGTGACGGCCTGCCTGTTCTATCTCCAGCCGGCGCAGTTTCCTTGGTATGCGCTCGGGTTTTTGCCGTTTGCGGTGGTGACACGCTGTTGGCCGCTGTTGATGCCGGCGGTGACGTTGCCTGCGTACTATCTGTTCTTTCCGTTGTGGAATAGCGGGCAGGGGGATGCGTTCCGGTATGGGGTTGCGTTCGTGCATGCATTGCCGGTCTGGGGATGGCTCGTGGCGCGGTGGTGGAGCCGGCATCGGCGGGATCAGCCTCTGAGCGAGGCGGTTTGCGCATGACCGACGCTCAGACATCGGCTCCCGGCGGATTGAGGGTTGGAGTCGTTATTCCGGCGCTAAATGAGGCGGAGGCTTTGCCGCTGGTGCTGCGGGCGATGCCGTCTTGGGTGGCGTATGTGGTTGTGGCCGACAATGGCTCAAGCGATGGTACGGCGGAGGTTGCGCGGGGGTGCGGGGCGATAGTCGTCAGCGAACCGGTGCGCGGATATGGGCGGGCATGTCTGACGGCGCTGGATGCGATGCCGCCAGTGGATGTGATCGTGTTTCTGGATGGGGACGCGAGCGATGTGCCGCAGGAAATGGGATTGCTGCTTGCGCCGATTGCGGGTGGGTGCGCGGACATGGTGATCGGATCGCGGACGCTTGGCGTGCGTGAGCGTGGATCGTTGACGCCGCAGCAGGTGTTTGGCAATGCGCTGGCGTGCCTGCTGATCCGGCTGGTGTGGGGGCAGCGGTATAGCGATCTGGGGCCGTTCCGGGCGATCCGATGGGAGGCGCTCGGGCGGCTTGCCATGACCGACAAGGATTATGGATGGACAGTCGAGATGCAGGTACGCGCGGCCAAGCTTGCGATGGCGGTTGCCGAGGTGCCGGTCAGCTACCGGCGGCGGGTCGGGGTGTCGAAAGTGTCGGGAACGATCCGTGGTGTGATCGGGGCGGGGACGAAGATACTGTATGTGATTGGCCGTGAAACGCTGGTCAGCGGGCACGGAATCGAAAAGCCCGCATCGCGGTGAAACAAATCCCCGGTATGAGCCGTAGTGTGATGGACGGTGAACGGCCAACACACATGCTATGCGCAACGCGCATGGAATTCATGCCTCGCTTCGTATGGGGATTGGGTTAGGCTCGGGTCGACGCAGGTTTGAACGGGAAGAGCAGATGAGCAACCGTGCAAGAGTGAAGCAAGCGCCCCCTTTGCCGCTACAGAAATTTAGCGATCCCGAGTTCACGGCGAAGGGCGAGCGGCGTGCGGTGGTGCCGTTCACGGGGCTCGCCACGCTGTGGTTCAATACCGGCACGCTATGCAACATCGCGTGTGCCAATTGCTACATTGAGAGTTCGCCGAAGAACGATGCGCTGGTTTATCTGACGCGCGGGGAGGTTGGCGCATTTGTGGAGCAGGCCAGGGTTGCGCCGGCCGTGCCGCGCGAGATCGGGTTTACCGGCGGTGAGCCATTCATGAATCCGGATTTTCTCGGGATGGTCGAGGATTGCCTCGACGCCGGGTTCCGTGTGCTGGTGCTGACCAACGCGATGAAGCCAATGCAGCACAAGGCGGAGGCGTTGCTGGCTCTGCATGAGCGTTATCCAGGGCAGTTGGCGGTTCGGGTCTCGATTGATCACTATGAGGCTGAGCGGCATGAGGCGGTGCGGGGCGCGCGGACCTGGCAGCCTGCCATAGATGGCATCGTCTGGTTGAGCGAGAACGAGTTTGATTTGGCGCTGGCCGGGCGCAAGCTGTGGACCGAGACCGAAACGGAATTGCGTGACGGGTATGCGCGCGTGCTCGGCGCGCTTGGGGTGAAGCTCGATATGCATGATCCGGCGCGGCTGGTTTTGTTTCCGGAGATGGATGCCCATGCCGAGGTTCCGGAAATTTCGGAAGGGTGCTGGAGCATTCTCAGATTGCGGCCAGACAGCGTGATGTGTGCGTCGTCGCGGATGGTCGTGAAGCGCAAGGGGGCTAAGGCTCCGGTGGTTATTTCATGCACGCTGTTGCCTTACGCGGATGGATTTGAAATGGGCGCGACGCTTTCGGAAGCTTCGCGGCCTGTCAGTCTCAATCACCGGCACTGCGCCAAGTTCTGTGTGCTTGGCGGCGCGTCCTGCAGCGCTTCTCGTTAGATAAGAGTGAGATCATTATGAGCGACGAAATGAAGGCCGATCTTTGCATCATCGGCGCGGGATCGGCTGGCCTGTCGGTTGCCGCTGGTGCGGCCCAGATGGGTGCGAAAGTCGTGTTGATCGAGGCCGCCAAGATGGGCGGGGATTGCCTCAATACGGGGTGCGTGCCGTCGAAGTCGCTGCTGGCGGCGGCAAAGGTTGCCAAGGTCGCGCGGGCTTCGGGGAAGTTTGGCGTAACGCTCGGCGAACCGTCGGTCGATTTCAAAGCGGTGCACGATCATGTGCATCGGGTGATTGCCGGGATTGCGCCGCATGACTCGGTCGAGCGGTTTACGGGGCTCGGATGCACGGTGATCTCAAGCCGGGCGAAGTTTACCGGGCGGGACACGGTTGAGGCGGGCGGGCAGGTTATCCGGGCGCGGCGGTTTATTATCGCGACGGGCAGCCGGGCTACGGCGCCGCCGATACCGGGGCTCAAAGATGTTGCGTTTTTCACGAACGAGTCGATTTTTGAAAACACCGTGCTGCCGGGGCATTTGATCGTCATCGGCGCTGGGCCGATCGGGTGTGAGATGGCGCAGGCGCACCGGCGATTGGGTGCGCGCGTTACCGTTCTCGATCTGGCGGTGATGATGCCGAAAGACGATCCTGAGGCCGTCGAGGTGGTGCGGCGGCGGTTTGCTGCCGAGGGGATCGACGTGCGCGAGCGGGTGAAAATCGTGCGGGTTGAAAAGCACGCCGAGGGCGTTGCCGTGGTACTTGCCAATGGCGAGGGCAGTGAGACCGTGCTGGCCGGATCTCATCTGCTGATAGCGGCGGGGCGGCGGCCGAATGTCGAGGATATGGGGCTGGATGCGGCGGGCGTTGACTATTCGCCCAAGGGCATCAAGGTCGATGCGCGGCTGCGGTCCACCAACAAGCGGGTGTATGCGGCGGGAGATGTTGCGGGTGGATACCAGTTCACGCATCTGGCCGGTTATCATGCGGGGATCATCATTCGCAACGTGCTGTTCCGGTTGCCAGCCAAGGCTGAGCCGGCGGCGATGCCGTGGGTGACGTACACCGATCCCGAGGTGGCGCAGGTTGGGTTGATCGAGGCGGATGCGCGTAAGGCGCACGGCGATGCGATCACCGTCGTGCGGGCTGAGTTTGCAGGGAATGACCGGGCGCAGGCGGAGCTTGAAACTGAGGGTTTCTGCAAGGTCGTCGTCGGGCGCGGCGGGAAGATTCTAGGCGCGACGATTGTGGGCGTGCATGCGGGTGAGCTGATCCTGCCGTGGGTGCTGGCGATCTCGCAGGGGTTGAAGATCGGGGCGATGGCGAGCGTGATAGCGCCGTATCCGACGCTGTCGGAAATCAGCAAACGGGCGGCGGGAAGCTACTATACGCCGTCGCTGTTTTCTGCCCGTACGCGGTCCATCGTTCGTTTTCTGGGAGCATTCGGATGACGCTCAGGCGCTGGTTGCCAGTCTTGGTTCTTGTTGCTGTTGCCGCCGCTGCCTACGCCCTGGGGCTGCAGAAGTATCTGACGCTGGATGCGTTGCGGGATAACCGGGCGGCGCTGTCGGCGTACGTTGCGGCGCATAGTGTGACGGCGGCACTGGCGTATATGGGGCTGTATATCGCGGTTGTGGCGCTGTCGCTGCCGGCGGGCGTGGTATTGACGCTTTCGGGCGGGTTGCTGTTTGGTGCGGCGCTTGGAACAGTGCTGACCGTGATTGGCGCGACGCTGGGGGCGACGGCGTTGTTTGTGATTGCGCGGTCGGCGTTTGGAGATACGCTGCGTGCCAAGGCCGGGCCGTTCCTGGCGAAGATGGCGGACGGGTTTGCGAAGGACGCGTTCAACTATCTGTTGTTTCTGCGGCTGGTTCCGGCGTTTCCGTTCTGGGCGGTCAATCTGGCCCCTGCGTTGTTGGGTATGAAGCTCGTGCCGTATGTTGTTGCGACCGCGATTGGGATTATTCCAGGCACGGCGATATTCTCGCTGTTTGGCGCGGGACTTGGTGCGGTGTTTGAGCGGGGCGAAGAGGTGAGTTTGAAATCGGTGCTGAACCCTACGCTGGTGGCGGCGCTGATCGGCATGGGGTTGCTGTCGCTGTTGCCGATTTTAATGCGACGGTGGCGCGAGCGGGCGCAATGACGGGTGTCAGCGTCATCATACCGGCGCTGGATGCTGCACGATGTTTGCCTAGGTGCCTGGAGGCGGTGAGGGCGGCGGATGCTGTCATCGTGGTCGATGGCGGATCGCGGGATGGGACGGTTGAGATTGCGCGGGAGCTTGGCGCGACGGTCGTTGAGGCGGCGCGGGGGCGTGGGAGGCAGTTGAAGGCCGGGTCCGAGACGGCTTTGACGGAGTGGCTGCTGTTTCTCCATGCCGATACGGTTTTGGAGCCGTCGTGGCGGGCGGATTTCGAGGCGTTTGCTAGTGATCCCGGGAATGAGAGACGGGCTGCGGTTTTCACGTTTGCGCTTGATGACGGGTCCGCTCAGGCACGGCGGCTGGAGGCCATCGTGCGCTGGCGGGGGCGGGTGTTGGGGTTGCCGTATGGCGATCAGGGGCTGCTGATTTCGCGCGTATTCTACGATGAGCTTGGCGGGTATGCGGCGTTAGTCATCATGGAGGATGTGGACCTCGTGCGGCGGATCGGGCGGGCGCGGTTGACCGTGTTGCCGAGCCGGGCCCTGACGAGTGCGGAACGGTGGCGGCGGGAAGGGTGGACGCGGCGGAGTGCGCGCAACCTGGCGTGTCTTGGGTTGTATTTTGCGGGCGTGCCGGTGCGGGTGATCCAGCGGATGTATGGGGCATGAGGGCTGCACGGCATCTGGTGATTTTTACGCGGTATCCCCAGGCGGGCGCGGGTAAACGGCGGCTTGCAGCGGGCATTGGCGATGTGCAGGCGGCGCGGTTTTCGCGGGTGCGGTTGGCGGTGCTTGTGGCGCGATTGGCGCGCGATACGCGATGGATGACGTGGCTGGCTGTGACACCGGATGGCGCTGGGCCATGGCCTGCGGGTGTAAACGTTGTTGGGCAGGGTCGGGGCGATCTGGGCGCGCGGATGGGGCGCGTGTTCCGCATGCTGCCGCGTGGGCCAGTGGTGATCGTGGGGAGTGATTGTCCGGCGGTGAGGGCGGTGCATGTGGCGCGGGCGTTCGAGGCGCTGGGGGGCAGCCGGGCGGTGTTCGGACCGGCACGCGATGGCGGGTATTGGCTCATTGGATTGGATCGGCGCCAGAGAAAAGCGGTGCCGTTTGAGGGCGTGCGGTGGTCGAGCGAATTTGCGCTGGCGGATACGGTGCGCAATGTTGCTGGGCCGGTGGCGCTGGTCGATATGCTGGATGATGTCGATGATGCGCGGGATTTGGCGCGATGTCCGGAATGGGGGCGGGTGGTTTGTTCAGTGAAGTGAAGTGAAGTCGAGGCATTCCCTTCCTTCTCCCGGTACGGGAGAAGGTGCCCCGGTAGGGGCGGATGAGGGACTTCGATCTGGCGATAGTGCTGCTTTTGGATCGAGTCCCTCACCTGTCCTTCGGACATCTCCGTACCGGGAGAGGACAGGGTCCAATTACTCTGCGGCTGGGGCTTCGGCGGCGGCCTTCTTGTCGGCAGCGGCTTTTACCTTGGCGGCGGCGCGTTCGACGGCCTTCTTCTTCGGCTTGGCCTTGTCGGGGTTGACGGACGCGACGCGCTTGCGCAGGCCGTTGGCATCCAGGAAGCGGGCAACGCGGTCGGTGGGTTGTGCGCCGACGCCGAGCCAATACTTCGCGCGCTCGAGGTCGAGCTTCACGCGGTTCGGATCGTCCTTCTTAAGCATCGGATCGAAGGTGCCGATCTGTTCGATGTAGCGGCCATCGCGCGGGGTCGTGGCGGGGGTGATGACGATGTAATAGTAGGGCTTCTTTTTCGCGCCGCCACGGGCCAAGCGCATTTTAACGGACATTCGCGTTCTCCTAGGTTGGTTTGGTTGGGCCCCGTTGAGGGCCGGTCGTCTGGTTGGAAAGGGCTATTTCTTTTTCCCGAACAGGCCGGGAAACTTGGGTAGGCCGCCGCCCAGTCCGGGCAGGCCGCCACCGAGCCCTGGCAGGCCCGGCAATTTGGGAGCAGCGGCGGGGTTCGATCCGCTGCCGCCTTTGGTGGAAATCATTGCTTTGACTTCGTCGGGCAGCTGGTCCAGCGCCTTGGGGTCGAGCTTGGCGAGTTCGGCTTGCATCTTGGCCATTTCGGCGTCGCTTGGGGCACCGCCACCCATGCCGGGGCCGCCTAAGCCCATCGCACCGGCCATCTTTTTCAGCATGCCTGGGTTCTTGCCCATCATCTTCATCATGTCGGCCATCTGCCGATGCTGCTTGAGGAGGCGGTTGATTTCTTCGACCTTGGTGCCGGAACCGGCGGCGATGCGGCGCTTGCGGCGGGCGTCGAGAACCTTGGGGTTGCGGCGCTCTTTCGGGGTCATCGAGGTGATGATCGCGTGCTGGCGCTTGAGCATCTTGTCGTTCATGCCGGATTCGGCGAGTTGGTCCTTCATCTTAGCGACGCCCGGCATCATGCCCATGACGCCACCCATGCCGCCCATACGCTGCATCTGCTTGATCTGGTCGGCCAAGTCGTCGAGGTCGAAGATGCCCTTTTGCATCTTCTCGGCTATCTTTTGCGCTTTCTCGATGTCGATGGTCTGGGCGGCTTTTTCGACGAGGCCGACGATGTCGCCCATGCCGAGGATGCGGCCGGCGATTCGGGCGGGGTCGAACTCTTCAAGCGCGTCCCACTTTTCACCGGTGCCGAGCAGTTTGATCGGTTTGCCGGTGACGGCGCGCATGGAAAGCGCTGCGCCGCCGCGGCCGTCGCCGTCGGCGCGGGTGAGGACGATGCCGGTGATGCCGACGCGGCCATCAAAGGCTTTGGCGGTGGTGACGGCGTCCTGACCGGTGAGGGCGTCGGCGACGAGGAGGACTTCGTGCGGATTGACGAGGCGTTTGACCTCGACGACTTCGTCCATCAACTCTTCATCGACGGTGACGCGGCCCGCGGTGTCGAAGATGACCACGTCGTAGCCGCCGAGTTTGGCAGCATCCTGGGCGCGGCGGGCGATCTGAACCGGGGTCTGGCCGGCGACGATGGGCAGGGTTGCGACGCCGGTTTGCTCGCCGAGCACACGCAGCTGTTCTTGAGCGGCGGGGCGGCGGGTATCGAGCGAGGCCATCAGGACTTTGCGGCGGTCGCGGTTCGTGAGGCGGTAGGCGATCTTGGCGGTGGTGGTGGTTTTACCGGAGCCCTGGAGGCCGACCATGAGGATGCCGACTGGCGGGACCGCTGCGAGGTCGATGGGGTCGGCGGTCGAGCCCAGCATCGCAACGAGTTCGTCGTTGACGATCTTGACGACCATCTGGCCCGGTTTCACCGAGCGGACGACGTCTTGGCCGACAGCCTTGGCTTTTACCTTTTCGGTGAAGTCGCGGACAACATCGAGGGCGACGTCGGCTTCGAGCAGGGCGCGGCGGACTTCGCGCATGGCTTCGGAGACGTCGCTATCGGTCAGCGCGCCGCGTCCGCGCAACTTGTCGAGGACGCCATTCAGCCGGTCTGAAAGTGTGTTGAACATGGTTAGTCCCGGTCAGTCAGTATTGGGTCCGTCATGCGCCGGCAACCTTGAGGCTTGCGTAGTCGATCATGACGTTCTTCTGGTAGGCGGGGCGCTCGGCCAGACGGGCGTACCAGGCCTCCACGTTGGGAAGGCTGGGGCGGGCAATCGGCAGCGTGAAATAGCGGTACATGAGGGCACCGGCGGGAACATCGGCGAGGGTCAGCGTGGAGCCGCCGATGAATTTGCGGGTCGCGAGGTGCTGGTCGAGGATGGCGAGTTTGACGCCTGCGCGGGCGGCAGCGGCGGCGATCGCTTTATTATCGCGATCGGCGGCTGAGGTGCGGATCAGGCCCCAGAAGCAGTTCGTGATGATGTCGCTGTAAAGGGAGCTTTGTGCCCACTCCATCCATTGATCGGCGCGGGCAATGTCTTTGCGGTCCGTAGGGCGGAAGCCGCCGCGGCCATAGGTGCTGGCGAGATAGCGGATGATGGCGTTGCTTTCCCAGAGGATGAAGCCGCCGTCGTCCATCACCGGGACGAGGCCATTGGGGTTCATGGCGCGGTATTCGGGCGTGTCGTTGCGGCCGAACGCGCCGCCCGCGTCGATGCGCTGACGCATGACGCCGATTTCGTCGACGGCCCACATGACCTTCTGGACGTTGACGGAGGTCTCGCGGCCCCAGATTTTGAGGGTCATAGTTATGACTCCAAACGAAAAAGCGCCCGGCAGCGACACTCGCTGGCGGACGTTGACCCCCTTGCCTCCCGGACGATCCTGTTAAGGATTGCCATGTGCAAAGCGGTGGCTCTGTAGAACAGGGCCATGGATTAGGGGCCGTTCATGCGGGAAAAGGGGGCGGATGTCAAGGAAGGGGCGTGGGTAGTGGGGCAGTCATTCTACTTCACTTGTCCGCTCCCCCGTGTCGGGAGGGGGAAGCTGGCGGGGCGGCGGGGGCGTTCACTAGACTGGGGGGACTGCATTGACGGGTGGTTTGAGCGGGTTTAGCCACTAGATAATGTGCTGTACGTCCTTTGTTTGGAGTGGGCCATGTAAGTCGAGCGACCGATGCATTACCCGATCGAGATGAAGGTCGAGCCGAAGTGCAAGGCCGACGAGGCGAAGATGCGGGCTGCGCTGGAATTGATGGCGCAGGAAGACTCGACGTTTGGTGTGTCAGTCGATCCGGAGAGCGGTGAGACAATCCTCAAGGGGATGGGGGAGATGCATCTCGATAGCAGGCTCGATCAATTGCAGCGGGTGCATGGGGTTGGGTTTAATTGTGGTGCGCCAGTGGTGGCGTATCGGGAGAAGCTCGTGCGTTCTGGTGAGGCCGAAGCAACGTTTGAGAAGACCGTTGGCAGGACACCTCATTTTGCGCGGGTCAAGCTGAGGATGGAGCCTGAAGATTTGGACATGGCGAATAGGTTTGCTTCGGAGATGGATAGCGATCCGCTTTGGGACGATTACGTTCGCGGGGTCGAAGCTGGGGTGCGTCAGGTTTGGCATCAGGGAGTGCTGCTTGGCTTTCCGATGGTCGATATGAAGGTGACGCTGTTGGAGGTCGATTATCTGGAGGGCGAAAGTTCGGTGATGGCGTTTCAGGCGGCGGCGCGTCAGGCGATGAAGGAGGGATGCGAGACGGCGGGGATGATGTTGATGGAGCCGGTTATGGCGCTGGAGGTCGCCATGCCAGGTGACTGCATCGGCTGGGTGATTGCTGACTTGAAAGATAAGGGCGGTCAAATCTTTGATATGATGATGATCGAGAGCGACACCGTCGTGGGTGCTTATGTGCCGATGTCTCGACTTTTCGGTTATGGTTCTGAAGTTGCTCGAATTTCCGCGGGACGAGCAAGGCACAAAATGGAATTCCATTGCTGCGCCGAGGTCCCGCGCAATGTTGTGCCGGATGATGACCCCGAGAATTTTCCTCCGGCCATAGGGATGCGGGCTTGAGTGTCCTGTTTTGTTGAGAGTTGTCGTGGGTGGCCGTCGCTGGTTGGGGCGATGCTCTGCATCGACGCGGCCATGATAAACGTGGGGCTTGGTGAGTGAGGCAAGTTGTTGGGTTACGGTGCAAGAGGGCACCTAACCCAACCTACAAGTGCCCCTCGTTCTTGTTGCCGCCCCTCACCCTGGCCCTCTCCCCGTGTAGGACGGGGAGAGGGAAGGTGCCGACAAACTGTTGACGTATTGGGTGGGTAGCGGCGAGGGCTGGGTGGCGTTGGCCGGGAGTGGTTGGATGAGTGGCTTGAGCTGGACGATGCGATGGGCGCGCTTTGGCGCTTTGGGCGGCGCGGTGGCGGCGGTACTTTTGCCGGGGATGGCGCTGGCGGCGGAGGCTTGGCCGGCGGCGGTTAGCGCCAAGTATAAGCTCAAATTCAACGGGATCAGCGTCGGGAAGATTGAGTTTTCGTCGAAGGCTGCCGGGCAGACGTATTCGTTGACCAGCAACGGGGAAGTGTCTTTGTTGTTTGGGGCGATCAAGTGGACGGGCGTGTCCAATGTGGCGGGCGCGATCGAGGCGGTGGAACCTGCGCCTAAGGCGTATGCGTTCGACTGGAAGCGCAATAAGAAGGGCGGCGTGATCAAGCTCGGGTTTGCGGGGCATAAGGCGGTCGATGTGGCCGTGGAGCCGCCAGCGTCAGCGCATCACGACACGGTTCCGCTCACTGACAAGGATAAACAAGGTGTTGTCGATCCGTTGTCGGCGATCATGTCGCTGACGACGGCGTCGAAGGGCGATCCGTGCGACCGCCGCGTGAAAGTGTTCGACGGCAAGCAGCGGTTCGATATCGTGTTGAGCCCAAAGCGGCAGACGGTGATCCCTGCGCCGAAAGTAGGCGGGGCGTCGGCGGTCGGGTATGTGTGCCGGGCGATGTATGAGCCGATTGCAGGGCACCGGGCGAATGCGGACCAGAAGGCGTATGCGGCGAACCGCGATGCGGAGGTTGTGTTGCGCAAGTTGCCGGGTTCGGAGGCGCTTATTCCGCACTCGGTGACGATCCCGACGGCGTGGGGGACCGGGACGATGGTGATCGACCGCGTTGATGTCACAAGTGCAACAGCGGGACAGTTCGCTGTCACGGAATGAGTGAATATGCGATTGAGTCAGCGTTCATACAACGAAGCCTCTTGATCTCGCGAGCCCTCAATGCAATGCCGTGGGGCTAGAGCACGTCCGCTCTTGATTAAACGATCAGGCTCAAGCCAGCCTAACCAGCGCGCAAGCTAACTGCGCTTCGGAGACTTACCCTATCATGGGCACTGAATCAGATACCCGCATCCGCAACGTCACCGCGGTTCTGGGTCCGACGAACACAGGTAAGACGCACCTTGCGATCGAGCGGATGCTTGGTCACGAAAGCGGGATGATCGGATTGCCTCTGCGGCTGCTGGCGCGCGAGGTGTATGACAAGGTTGCCGCACGCGTTGGCGCGGGCAACGTCGCGCTGATCACGGGCGAGGAAAAGATCAAGCCCGAAGGCGCGCGCTATTGGGTGTGCACGGTCGAGGCCATGCCGCGCGACGTTACGGTGGATTTCCTGGCCATCGACGAAGTCCAACTCGCCGCCGACCCCGAGCGCGGGCATGTTTTCACCGACCGGCTGCTGCATGCGCGCGGGCGGTCCGAGACATTGCTGCTGGGCGCTGCGACGATGCGTGATTGCATCGCCGACCTCGTGCCGGGTGCGAATTTCATTACGCGGCCGCGGTTGTCGAAGCTCACATATGCCGGCCAGAAGAAGCTGACACGGTTGCCCAAGCGGTCTGCCATTGTCGCGTTTTCGGCGGCGGAAGTTTATGCGGTTGCCGAGTTGATCCGGCGTCAACAAGGCGGCGCTGCGGTTGTGATCGGGGCGTTGTCGCCGCGCACGCGCAACGCGCAGGTGGAGCTGTATCAGTCGGGCGATGTCGATTACATCGTGGCGACGGACGCGATCGGGATGGGGTTGAACCTCGATCTCGATCATGTGGCGTTGTCGGCGCTTCGCAAGTTCGATGGGCAGAACCATCGTAACCTGACGCCGGGCGAGATTGCCCAGATCGCGGGCCGCGCGGGGCGGCACATGAACGACGGGACGTTTGGCGTTACCGGCGGTGCGGAGCCGATGGATGGCGATCTCATCGAGCGGCTGGAAAATCACAACTTCGAGCCGATCCGCACGCTGCATTGGCGCAACCGCGTTATGGATTTCTCGACGCTGTTCGCGTTGCGGGAATCGCTGCGCGAAATTCCGAGTGTGCCGCGCTTGACGCGCGCGCGGATGGCCGACGATGTGGCGGCGCTCGAGACGATAGCGAGCGATACCGAGCTGGCGGACTTTGCCAATGATCGCGCTTCGGTCGAACTGTTGTGGGACGTGTGCCAGATCCCGGATTATCGCAAGATTTCGGCGTCGAACCATTCTGAGCTCGTGGGTACGCTTTACAAGTCGTTGCGGACTGGCGACGAGCGGATTCCTGAAGATTGGTTTGCCAAGCAGGTTGCGTTCTCGGACCGCACGGATGGCGATATCGATACGCTGTCGAACCGGCTGGCCCACATCCGCACCTGGACGTTCGTATCGAACCGCCCGAACTGGCTCAAGGATCCGGCCCATTGGCAGGCGCGGACGCGCGAAATCGAGGATCAGCTGTCGGACGCGCTGCATGAGCGGCTGACGCAGCGATTCGTCGATAAGCGGACGTCGGCGCTCATGAAGGGCATGCGCGACAAGGACGAGCTGACGGCGGATATCGCCGAAGACGGCGCGATCAACGTCGAGAACCACTATGTGGGCCGCCTCAAGGGCTTCCGGTTCATTGCGGACGCGGCAGCCTCGGAAGGCGTCAATCAGAAGGCGGCGCGGAGTGCGGCGGCGCAGGTCGTTTCGCGTGAGCTGGGTATGCGGACGCGGCGCGTGGTGGCGGCCAAGGCAGAAGCGTTCAAGCTGACGCGCAAGGGCCAGCTGCTGTGGCGCAACGAAGAGATCGCGGAAGTCGTTGCGGGTGAAGATCCGTTGAAGCCTACGTTCAATCTGCTGGTGGACGATACCCTGGCTGCTGGCGACCGGGAAAAGCTGCAGGCGCGGCTTGAGGCCTGGATCGTCGAGATGACGAACGACAAACTGAAAGCTCTGATTGACCTTTCGAAAGCCGAGGATGTGACCGGGCTCGCCAAGGGCATTGCGTTCCGGTTGCGGGAGAATTTCGGCATCCTAAAGCGCGATACGGTGGCCGACGAAATTAAGTCGCTGGATCAGCCAGCGCGGGCGCAGTTGCGCAAGTACGGCGTGCGGTTTGGCGCGTTCAACATATTCTTCCCGCCGCTGCTGAAGCCCGCCGCTGCCGACTTGGCGCTTTCTCTGTGGTGCATTAAGAACGCCGCTGCGAACGGGTTGTCGAAAGATGCGCTGCCCGGGCCGCCACGGGCGGGTCTAACGTCTGTAGCGGCCGATCCGGCGATTTCGGACGTATATTACCGGGCGGCTGGCTATCATCTGTGCGGGCCGCGCGCGGTGCGGCTCGATATTCTGGAGCGGTTGGCGGATCTGATCCGGCCATTGCTCGCTTGGCGTCAGAGCAAGGATGCAGGCGCTGTGCAGGCGACGCCGCCGCGCGGATCGACGGGCGATGGCGGGTTCACCGTGTTGCCGGAGATGATGTCGATCCTGGGCTGCTCGCCGGACGAACTGTCGGCTGTTTTGAAGTCGCTCGGGTTCTTGAATGACCGGCGGATTGTGAAGACTGCGCCTGTGGTGGCGGCGGTTGCGGCTGTCGTTGAGCCGGACGTGACGCCTGCGGCTGAGCCTGCGACGAGTGATGTGCCTGATGCGGTTGCCCTGGTTCCGGCGGTTGAAGCTGTGAGCGTTGAGGCGCCGGTGGTTGAGGCTGCTGCACCTGAGGCGGCGCCGGTTGAAGTGGCTGCGACTCCGGAAGAGCCGAAGTATGAAGACGTGTGGCGTCCGCGACGTCCGCATCATCATGGCCGTGGTGAGCGGACTGCACGCGAGCCGCGTCCGGCTGGCGAGGGCAATCGCGACCGGTCACGGTATCGCAGGCCTGTGACGGTGGATGCTCCTGCTGGTGCGGTTGCTGGGGATGCGGGCGTTGCGGGTGCTGCTCCTGCAGGCGGCGAGGGTGCTCCGCGACGTGATGGGGACGGTCGTCCTGATCGCAGTGGGCGGAATGACCGCAATCGTCCGAGCGGCGACCGGCGATTTTCGGATCGCAGTGGGGCGGATCGCAACAGGGCACCGGCGCGAACGGCAGAAGCTGGGAAGCCGGCTGAGGGTGGACCACCAGGGGGGCAGCCGGCTGGTCAGGCACGGGGCCGCGACGGCGACCGGCGCAATGATCGAGGGAATGACCGGCCACGGGGGAACCGTGATCGCGACGATAAGCGCGGTCCCAAGGTTATTTCGGCTTCGCCGAGCAAGAAGTCGGCAGATCCTGATAGCCCGTTTGCCGCGCTCAGCGCGCTGCGCGAGCAGCTTGCGGGCAAGGGTAAGGAGAAGAATCCGGGCTGATGAGGGTATGCGATGACGGCGGTTGGGGCTGACGACGATGCAAACGATGCTAAGGCCGGGGCGCAGCGCCTCGACAAATGGCTGTGGTTTGCGCGCGTTGCCAAGACGCGGACGTTGTCAGCGGCGGTGATCAGCGAGGGCAAGGTTCGCGTCAACGGGGTCAAGGTCATCAAGCCTGCTCATACGGTTAAGAACGGCGACACCGTCACGGTCGTGATGCGGCAGCGGATGCGGATCTTGAAGGTTGCCGGGATCGGCGTGCGGCGTGGCAGTGCGGAGGTGGCGGCGCTGCTGTTTGAGGATCTGTCGCCTGCTCCGCAGCCAAAGACGGGCGCGGGAGCGGAGGGTGAAGCCCACGCAATAGCCGGGCAACGTCAGCCGGGCAGCGGCCGGCCTACAAAACGGGAGCGGCGCGAGATGGAACGGTTCAAATTTCGGACGACGTGATATGTGCGGATGACATAGGATGCGACATCGGGTTACGCGCTTGGCGGCTCGGATCGAGTTAAGTGAACTTATGATATGCTGGTCTTTGAGACTTGGCGGACAGCAGCGAACGGAAAGACCGCAATGACGTACATCGTCAACGACAACTGCATCAAGTGCAAGTACACGGATTGTGTTGAAGTCTGCCCGGTGGACTGCTTCTACGAGGGCGAGAACATGCTCGTCATCAATCCGGATGAGTGCATCGATTGCGGCGTCTGCGAACCCGAGTGCCCCGTGGAAGCCATCAAGCCTGATACTGAACCCGGCATTGAAAAGTGGCTTGAAATCAATCGGAAGTTTTCCGAAGGCGCTTGGCCCAACATTACGGCCAAGAAACCTTCGCCCGCAGATGCCGACGCTTTCAAAGACGTTAAAGCTAAGTATGAAAAATATTTTTCATCCACGCCCGGCTCGGGAGATTAATTAGCTGCCGGTCCGGGTCGCCCGGATTTACGGACCTTCGAGATCAAATTTGGTCGAATTGCGCGCGAGCGATCTTAACGTCGCCGTGACTGTTGTCACGCGCTACGCTTCTTTTTGCGCGAAATATATGCTATCGTCTTTTTGTGATCAGAATCTGCAAACAAACTTAGAACAAACGGGAACGAACAAGGCTCATGGGCCATTGGGCGGGTTTAGTCGCGCCAGGGCTAGCTCCGTATCGTAGTTTCTAAGGGGTTTGCACGTGTTTTGGTGGCTGTATCCGGCGGATGAGGCCGGGTGGTTGGTTCGTGGTGCAGGTTTGCTTGTGGCGGCAAAGCTGAAGGTGCGGGTTGGCAGTGGGCCGGTCCGGTCCATGCGTTTATTGAAAGAGTGAGACGACGCTGATGGCTCAGAAGCAAACCTGCACCACGAACCAACCACCCGGCCTCATCCGCCGGATACAGCCACCAAAACACGTGCAAACCCCTTAGAAACTACGATACGGAGCTAGCCCTGGCGCGACTAAACCCG
>JANLYB010000376.1:0-4887 GCA_031365425.1 Hyphomicrobiaceae bacterium | reverse complement strand
ACCCCACGCTCCCCTCAAGCGAGATCCCGATCAGCTTCTGCGTTTCGGCCATGAACTCCATCGGCAGATGCTGCAGCACGTCGCGCACAAACCCGTTCACGACCAACGCAATCGCCTCCTCTTTGGAAAGCCCGCGCTGCTGGCAATAAAACAGCGTGTCGTCGGAAATCTTCGACGTCGTCGCCTCATGCTCGAAATGCGCGCTTGACGTTTTCGCCTCGATATAAGGCACCGTATGCGCCCCGCACTTATCGCCAATCAGCAATGAATCGCAGTTCGTGAAATTGCGCGCATTCGACGCCTTGCGATGCGCCGACACCAGCCCGCGATAGGTATTCTGCGAATACCCCGCCGCAATCCCCTTCGAAATGATCCGGCTCGACGTATTCTTGCCGAGATGGATCATCTTCGTGCCGCTATCGACCTGCTGACGCCCGTTCGAAATCGCAATGGAATAGAACTCTCCGCGAGAATTGTCCCCGCGCAGAATGCAGCTCGGATATTTCCACGTAATCGCCGATCCCGTTTCAACCTGCGTCCACGAAATCTTCGAATTCACGCCCCGGCAATCGCCACGCTTGGTCACGAAGTTGTACACCCCGCCCTTGCCGTTCTTGTCGCCCGGATACCAGTTCTGAACCGTCGAATACTTGATCTCCGCATCATCCAACGCGATCAGTTCGACCACCGCCGCGTGCAGCTGGTTCTCGTCCCGCATCGGCGCGGTGCAGCCTTCCAGGTATGAAACGTACGAACCCTTATCAGCAATAATGAGCGTCCGCTCGAACTGACCGGTTTCCTTGTCGTTCATGCGGAATTGTGTCGACAATTCCATCGGGCAGCGCACGCCCGGCGGAATGTAGACAAACGAGCCATCCGAAAACACCGCCGAATTGAGCGCCGCATAGAAGTTGTCCGACTGGGGAACGACAGACCCCAGATACTTGCGCACCAGTTCGGGATGCTCGCGCAGCGCTTCCGAAATCGAGCAGAAAATCACGCCCGCCTTCGCCAGTTCCTTCTTGAACGTCGTCGCAACCGACACGCTGTCAAAAATCGCATCCACTGCCACCGGGCTTGCGCCGGTCAGTTTGACGCCCGCCAGAATCTTCTGTTCCGAAAGCGGAATCCCCAGCCGCTCATACGTCTTGAGAATCTCCGGATCGACCTGATCCAGACTATCGAACTTCACCTTCGAGCGCGGGGCTGAATAATAATAGAGATCCTGAAAATCGATCTTGGGATAATCGACCTTCGCCCACGCCGGTTCCGACATGACTTTCCAGCGCTGATAGCTGTCGAGCCGCCAAGCGAGCATCCACTCGGGCTCGCCCTTCTTGTCCGAGATAAAACGAACGATATCCTCGTTCAAACCTTTCGGCGAACGATCCGCTTCGATGTCGGTCTCAAACCCATACTTGTATTGATCGACGTCGACCTTCTTGACCTGATCGATCGTCTCTTGAACTGCCGCCATACTTTCAGTCTCCTCTTGCGGACACGGCCACCCGGCCACGCCCGCCAATTTCAATATCCTTGAGCGTGCCGCGACCCGCGTCCACGCTCGCCTTGTGAATCTCTCGCCATGCGGCCAAAAACGCGTCGATGTCCTCGATCCGTGTCGCAGGCCCCATGCTGATCCGGATCGCGCCCCGTGCAGCGTCCGGGTCGCCGCCCATCGCCGCGAGCACTTGGCTCGATCCGACCTTGCCCGATGAACATGCAGATCCCGCGCTCACCGCAAAGCCTGCCACATCGAACTTGATCACCGCGATCTCCGCCAGCCGCCCGGCCAGCCCGATACAGCTCGTATTCGCGACCCGGTTCGCGTCTTGTCCAAAGATAACGGCGCGCGGCGTCAGTTGGAGCACGCCCTGCTCCAAACGGTCGCGCAACGCGACCAACCGGGCAAACTCAGCCAGCCCGGCAGCAGCCGCCCGCGCAGCCGCTCCAAACCCGGCAATCGCAGCCAGATTTTCAGTCCCGGCCCGCCGCCGCCGCTCCTGCCCGCCGCCACTGATGAGCTTGGGAACCTCGAACCCATCGCGGATAACCAGCGCGCCCACGCCCTTCGGCCCACCAATCTTGTGTGCCGACAACGCCAGCGTATCGACTCCCAGTGCCTCAAAATCAATCGCGATCCTGCCTGCCGCCTGCACCGCATCTGTGTGGCAACACAACCCATGCTCGCGCGCAAATGCCGCCACCTCTGCGACGGGCTGCAAAACCCCGGTCTCGTTATTCGCCATCTGCAGCGCGATCACAGCCCGCCCGAGCGGAGCGGATCCCGTCAAAACTGTGGCAGCAATCCCGCCAGCATCGATGACGCCCGACGCAAAAACCCTCACATCCACAACCCACGCCGCACTTAGCTTCGCGGGAGCCAGCACCGAGTCATGCTCCAGCCCGGACACGAAAATCGTGTCCCAACCGTGGACAAGCGCCATCACGTTGGCTTCGGTCGCCCCGCTGGTAAAAACTACATCCGCTGGTTTGGCGCCCACGAGCGCTGCAACATCGTCACGCGCCGCCTCGATCATTCCGCGCAAGCGGCGGCCTTCGGAATGCACCGATGATGGATTACCATCCAACGCCAGCGCCGCGATCATGGCCTCCCGCGCCTGCGGCAATAAAGGTGCCGAGGCGTTATAATCGAGATATGTACGTGCGAAGTTCAAGGCAACGCCGTCCTGATATCATCCCGCCATCAAAGCCAACACTTGCAGCAGTCACCCCAGTGTGTGCTAGACACCAGTGAAACCCTTGAGTTCGCTTCTTTCGAACGGTTCTAAACTAATTGGACTATGGAAACCCTGGGCCGCTAAGTCAAGGAACGCGGCACGCTTTAATCACTCAACACTTGGTTACGCATTGCCGCGCCTTCGAGCGGCTGGCAATGCCCCTCAATCCGCGAGAAGCTGAAAACACATGCCTGAGCTGATCATTAATGGGCCGGCTGGCCGCCTCGAAGCCCGCTACCACCACGAGGCATCGCCCGAAAGCCCCATCGCCTTGATCCTCCATCCGCACCCGCAGTTCGGCGGGACGATGAACAATCAAGTGGTCTATAGCCTGTACTATACTTTCGCCCAGCGCGGCTTCTCGGTCCTGCGCTTTAACTTCCGCGGTGTCGGCCGTAGCCAGGGCGTCTGGGACGGTGGCCCCGGTGAACTGTCCGACGCTGCCAGCGCGCTCGACTGGCTCCAACTCGTTAAGCCGGACGCTAAAACCTGCTGGATCGCCGGCGTCTCGTTTGGCACCTGGATCTCCATGCAGCTTCTGATGCGCCGCCCCGAGATCGACGGCTTCATCTGCGTCGCCCCGCCTTCCAACCTTTATGACTTCTCATTCCTCGCCCCTTGTCCCTCCTCGGGTCTGATGGTCAATGGCGACAAGGACCGGGTCGTCCCCACTCAGTCCGTTGCCGATCTTTCGGTCAAGCTCAAGACCCAGCGCGGCATCAAGATCGACCACGAAGTCATCCCCGGCGCCAACCACTTCTTCGAAAACAAAACCGAAGAGCTCACGGCCTGCGTCGGCGGCTATCTCGACATGCGCATGGCCAAGGCTGCCGAAGAACGCAAATCGGGCAAGGACCGCTCCAAAGAAGCTGAGCGCGACCGCCTGCGTGAAAAAGAACTCGCCGAAGCTCCCGAAGCCGATTTGACCGCCGATGACGGCGACGACGATTGAGCCCGGTCAGCGGGCCACACGTGTTGCAGAAGAATTGACCATTAACAAAGTCCCTACCTGAGCCATCAAAACCGGGTGGAGACATTAATTTCCCTCAAACAAGTTAGCTCTAAACTTCCGCATGCGGATCCGGATCGCTACCGGATCCGCATGCGGAGCCAGCTATGCTGATCGTCTGGGGTTTACTGCTGACGATATCGATCCTGGCCGGAGCGGCGATCCGCTTCTGCGTCGTTTTTCCACGCCAGCCATCCACCGCCGCGCTGCCGCCCCTAGATGACGACTCGCGTGCCGCAGCCCTGGATCTCGAAACCCACATTCGCGCCGTCGCGTCTGGACCCCACAACCTCGCCCACCCGGACGCCCTCGAAGCCTCCGCCGCTTACATCGAAGCGACGCTGCACGGCTTTGGCTACACGCCGGTCCCGCAGACCTTCCGCGTTGGCAAAAGCGACGTCCGCAATATCGAAGTCGTCATCGAACCACCCGCGCCAATGAGCAGCGTCGAAACCCTGGTCATCGGCGCCCACTACGACAGCGCCGACGATTTCCCCGGCGCCAACGACAACGGCACCGGCGTCGCGGCCCTGCTGGAACTGGCACGCGTACTTCACAGCGCGAAGACCACCCGCCGGCTTCGTCTCGTTTTTTTCGTTAACGAAGAGCATCCCTACGGCAAAACCCCTGATATGGGCAGCTTCCGCCACGCCAACGCGATGTGCGAACGCCGCGAAAACATCATCGGCATGCTGGCACTCGAAACACTTGGCCACTTCTCGCACGAGCCCGGGAGCCAGCGATTCCCTTTCCCGTTCGGCCTGCTGTATCCAAATCGCGGCAACTTCATCGCTTTCGTCGGCATGCTCGGCGCACGCACACTGGTAAACCGCTTGGTTTACACCTTCCGGGCCGGATCATCCTTCCCCGCCATCGGCGCTGTTGCGCCATCCTTCATCAAGGCGCCGACCTCTCCGACCATTGGGCCTACGACCACTTCGGCTACCCGGCCTGCATGGTCACCGACACCGCCCCATTTCGCAACCCGTTCTACCATTCTGAACGCGACACCCCCGACACCGTCGACTACGCCAACCTCGCCCGCGTTACCGCAGCCCTCGCCACAATGATCCTAACACTGGCTGGTGTTCAGCAGCCTGAACACCAGCCGCTTCACCAAGTAGCTTAAGCGGCAAC
>JANLYB010000074.1:0-6702 GCA_031365425.1 Hyphomicrobiaceae bacterium | reverse complement strand
AGAATTCGTTTTGCGAGCTTTTGCTTTCGCAGTGCAAGTGTATTTGCAGACAGTTCCAGCGGGCTCGCATCTAGCCGCACCTCGTGCCGGAGTGCTCCTCCGGCGCCATATCTGGGTCTTCATTCTTGGTTCTAATGATCTCTTAATGGCAGCTCCGCTATACTGGAGCATCATGTCACGGAAGAAGAGACGACTATTCTCCGTATTGACCGAATGAGCCCATGGCAACCAGGGAACAACCATTTTCGACCTCTTCGAACGCCTTGTCCTATCTGGTGTTGATTGGCTTGTTGCTGATGGGCTTTCTGCCGCTCATCTCAGGGTCGCCTGGCGTGGACATAATAAGTACGCCGCTTCCAGGGAATTCAGGCCAACGCCCGCGCGAAGGCAGGGCGCCTGCAAGCAACGACACCTGGACAGAAGCCGAGATCGCACGAGGCCGAGAAGAGTGCATGCACTTGCTCCAATCAGTCGCCGCCGACGTGGAATCTTTGGCGCCAATCAAGAGAGCCGGCTGTGGACTGCCGGCACCTGTCCGCTTGAAAAGCGTTGGATCCAGCTCAAAGGTCGTTTTTGAGCCGCCGGTAGAAGTCAGTTGCCGTATGATGGCAGCACTTTATCGATGGAACAAACACACCCTGCAGCCTGCTGCTCGCGACAGGCTGGGCTCGTCGGTAGTGCGGATTGTGGGCGCTTCGGGCTACTCCTGCCGAAACGTTTACAATCTCCCCGACAGAAGTCTGAGCCAACATGCATTTGCAAACGCAATCGATATCGCAGCATTCGAACTCAAGGATGGCCGAAGTGTTTCGGTTCTCAATGGATGGGGACTAACAGCACGCGATATCAGGGCCCAGGTCAAAGCAAAATCAGAACCGGTTCGCGCAAGGTCGCTTGCAGTAGCCGGGCAAGTGGACACGACCACCAAGTCGGCCCTGCCTGCTTCTGGCCAGGGCCTCACCAGGGCTCGTCTCTCGCATAAGACACCGCCGCCGGAGCAAAAGCCGGAACCCTCTGCTGCTCGACTAACCATGCCGGAAGGTAGTGTCGGGGCAATGGAGCCGACGATGACAACTCATTTTCTGAATAGCCTCCACCAGGGGGCGTGCCGGGAGTTTGAAACGGTGCTGGGTCCCGAGGCTAACGAGGCGCATCGCAACCATTTCCACTTCGACTTGACCCCGCTCCGCAGCCAAGCGTACTGCGAATAGCTCGGCCCTCCCTTTTGCACGTTAACCTCAAGGCCTGCGCTGAGCTTTGCTCGCGCCGATATCGCCAATGCCCCAACAAGAGCGCTCTTGACGTAAATGGCGAGATCAAACCGGTAGAAGTCGCGACTGCTTAGAGATCGAGTGATCTGCGAGATCCGCTTGACTCATGTGTCGTTGATGCGGGTCGCTACGGCAAAAGCCCAGTGCTTGCGGTGCAGCAAAGTGTCGAAATTATGAACGTCAAGAAAAAAACGTGGCGAAATTACAGTTTTGTGTTTATGGATGCTAATGCGCAACAAGTGACTACTAGCGTTTCAAACTAGAGTTCAGGTGCATTTGGGGTAAGTCATGTTGGAAGTGGCTGCGTTCGGGAATCTGCGGAAAAAAACGATATATTCGCGGGTTAGGCATCCCGTCGCTCTTAAGAAAGAGCCAGTCCCGAAGCCGGCAGATTCGCTTGTGCGTCATCTGGCACTCGATGACAACTTACTCCGCCAAGGCGAATTACAAAACTCCATCCGCAAGGTTTTGCATCTCAAGGACATTGAGGCGATCGAGCGGATTGCCGATGGTGACCTTCAATTTATCGAAACCACTTTCGAAGGCATGTCCGAGGGCACTGCGATCTGGCCGCAAGCTAGAGGTGCTCGCAGGCCTTCCTTCATGCGGCAACCTGAGACGCACTCGGGAACTGTCAATTCAAGCTTCTGGAGCGGTGAATTTCGTGAGGCCGCTTGGGTGGCATCCATTATCGGCGGCTTATCCGTCACTACCGTGGGATTGGCGACCATGATTGCCATTGCCCTGGAGTGACAGGAGTTCGCAAGTTAAAGCCGAAGACCACTGGGACGGCAGATCGCGTGGCACTGAATGATGGGGCTGATTAAAGGTAGCAAGATGCAGCCGAAAGCCACTCTAACTAAACTTCTCATAACCACCTCCGTTTTGATCGGCGCTGTCTTATCTGGTTGCGCGACCGCTTCGTCTCCGCCCGCTTCGCAAGGCTATCAGGTGACGCCGGCGTCAGCGGACTTGCTCTGGGATTGGAGCGGTGGCAGTCAAGTGGAGGGCAGCGGTCGACGCGTTGTGAGTTTCACACCGCAGTTTGCAACAGGCGAGATCGTCGTCAGCTTCGCAGACCGCCAGCTATATTACGTGACCAGCCCGGGTGAGGCGATCAGTTATCCAATCGCCATACCGCGCGAGCAAGACCGCTGGGAAGGCGTTACCACTGTCTCGGACAAGAAGCTCAATCCGTCGTGGACGCCCACGCCCACGATGATGGCTGAGAATCCGCGTTTGCCGCTCTGGGTGCCTGGTGGCCACTCCATGAATCCGCTAGGTGTGCGGGCGCTCTATCTCGGAGAGAGCACGTATCGGATTCACGGAACCGACGCGCCATGGACCATTGGCACTGCGATTTCCAAGGGGTGCATCCGTATGTACAATGAGGACGTGTTGGATCTTTATCCCCGTGCATCCGTCGGTGGAAAGGTGACGGTCACGTGGCAGCGCTTCAACACCTCAAGCTGATCGGCGGTGGGCGTAAGACCCGTGAGGTGACTTTAGTCCGATAGCCGTGGGTGCGGCCCGTGTCTTGGCTCACAGTTTCATTCCGCGACGGATTCGAAGCGATCTCATCGTCGATGCCGCTCTAAAATACCGCAGCTCTGACTTGCTCCAGTTCACTGACGTCACCGGCATGCGCGGAAGCCGAACAAGGCACGAGCGAGCGTGCTAAGTTAGCATAGGATACGATGAGGGCTGATGATGCGCCGGCTCTCCTTGGTGAAAGAGGCGCCGTACCTTTTTGAAAAACCCGGACTTGATCGTGAATAATGCGGCAACTGTCGAATTTGCATAGCGCGAGGCGATCTTTCAGCTTACCTTGTACATGGCCAGCCGCCGATAACCCAACATCCGCGCCCAACTCGCACAACGTCATTGATATGTTGGACAGGTGTTATTCTACGCCGCTCGTAACAAGTAAATATTCCAATTTGATGGACGCAAGGAAGCTAGCCGCGGACACCCCCAACATCGGCGTCTAACTAGCACAACGTCATTGATATGTTGGATTAGGTTTTATTCTACGCCGCTCTTCGGCCGCTCGTCACAAGTGATCAATCCAATTTGCTGAACGCAAGGAGGAGACCATGACGGAGTTTGAGTCTGTCAGGTTGAAGCGACCGCAAAGTCCCGCGTCGGAGATCTTGCTTCACGCCAATATGATCCGGGTCCCGGGCGGTACGTTCCGGATGGGCTCGGACAAACATTATCCCGAGGAGGCGCCGGTCCATCGCGTCACCGTCGATGGCTTCTGGATGGATCGAACGCCTGTCACCAACCGAGAGTTTCGCAAATTCATCGAGGCAACGGGTTACGTCACTTTCGCCGAGATCGCGCCCGATCCGAAAGATTATCCGGGCGCGCTGCCGCACATGTTGAAACCGGCGTCGCTCGTTTTCACGCCTCCCAATCACCCAGTGGACCTTCGCAACTGCGCTAATTGGTGGAGCTTCGAGGCCAACGCCAACTGGCGTCGCCCTTATGGTCGCCGCAGCTCAATCCGTGGTCTCGACGACCATCCCGTTGTGCATGTCGCCTACTGTGACGCCCAAGCCTATGCCGCGTGGGTTGGCAAGGATTTACCGACCGAGGCCGAGTGGGAATTCGCCGCGCGCGGCGGGCTCGACGGTGCCGAGTTCGCCTGGGGCGACGCGCTGACACCTGACGGCCGGCACATGGCCAACACGTGGCAGGGTGAATTTCCCTGGCAGAATCTGAAGGAGGACGGCTTCGAGCGTACCTCGCCGGTTACCGCATTTCCCCCAAATGGATACGGCCTTTACGACATGATCGGCAATGTCTGGGAATGGACGGCCGACTGGTTTTCGCAAGAGCACACGGCCGATGCGAAGAAAGCGTGCTGCATTCCGGAGAACCCGCGCGGCGGTACTGAGACAGGTAGCTACGACCCAAGCCAGCCAAAAATTCGAATTCCTCGCAGGGTAGTGAAAGGCGGCTCACACCTCTGCGCACCCAATTACTGCCGTCGCTATCGTCCAGCTGCGCGCCATGCGCAGCCGGTCGACACGTCAATGAGCCATGTCGGTTTCAGGTGCGTCACCAGGAAAGGGATAGGACAATGAGCAGCGATGAAACGCAAGGGAAGGGCCCTGAGGAGCAACTATCGAGCCATGCCGTAAACCGTCGCAGCATGCTTCTAGCGGGAACATCGGCGCTCGCGGCGGCGCTCGCGGCTTCGGCCGTGGTGGCGGCTGCGGGGACCACGTCGGCGCAGGCCCAGGCACAGCCAAAAGCGCCACCGGCACCTGAAGGCCGGCGTCCCAACATCCTCGTCATCTGGGGCGACGACATCGGCTATTGGAACATCAGCGCCTACAACCAGGGCATGATGGGTTACAAGACGCCCAACATTGACCGTCTCGCCAAGGAGGGCGCGATGTTCACCGACTGGTATGGCCAGCAGAGCTGCACCGCCGGGCGCGCGGCCTTCATCACCGGCCAGGTCGGCTTCCGCACAGGCATGCTCAAGGTCGGTCTGCCGGGCGCGAAGCAAGGCTTGCAGGCGCGGGACGTGACCATCGCCGAATTGCTCAAGGGCCAGGGTTATGCGACCGCCCAGTTTGGCAAAAACCATCTCGGCGACCTCGATGAGCACCTGCCCACCGCGCACGGGTTTGACGAGTTCATGGGCTCGCTCTACCACCTCAACGCCGAGGAGGAGTTCGAGAGCGTGGACTACTTCAAAGATCCCGCGCTCATCAAGCGGTATCAAACGCGCGGCGTCATCCACACCTGGGCGAACCCGGACGGCACGCAGAAGATCGAAAGCCTCGGCCCGCTCGGCAAGAAGCGCATGGAGACGATTGACGAGGAGATCGCCAAAGCCTCGCTCGACTATCTCGAGAAGGCGAAGAAGTCCGACAAGCCCTTCTTTCTCTGGTGCAACTTCACCCGGATGCACATCAATACGCATCTGAAGAAAGAGAGCCAGGGCGTGACCGGCTTCGGCCTCTATCCCGATGGCATGGTCGAGCACGACGGCCTCGTCGGCCAGGTTCTCGACAAGCTCAAGGCCCTCGGCCTCGACGACAATACCATCGTCATGTATTCCACCGACAACGGCGCAGAAGTCGGCACCTGGCCCGACGGCGGTGCCACACCTTTTCGCGGCGAAAAGGCGACCAACTGGGAAGGCGGCTTCCGCGTCCCGTGCTTCCTCCGCTGGCCCGGCGTCATCAAGCCCGGCACCGTCATCAACGACCTCTGCTCGCACGAAGACATGCTGCCCACGCTGCTCGCCGCCGCCGGTGTGCCCGACGTAAAGGAGCAACTCCTCAAAGGCATGAAAGTCGGCGAGAAGACCTTCAAGGTCCATCTCGACGGCTACAACCTCACCGACACGCTCGCCGGCAAGGCACCCAGCCCCCGCAAGGAGTTCTTCTACTTCAATGATGATGGCTCGCTCGTCGCCCTGCGTTACAACCAGTGGAAGATCGTCTTCGTCGAACAGCGGGCGCACGGCATGGATGTCTGGCGGGAGCCGTTCGTGGAACTGCGCTTCCCGAAGTTATTCAACCTTCGCTCCGACCCCTTCGAGAGCGCCGACCACGCCTGGGACCAGTGGCCCTGGAGGGCGGAGCGCGTTTTCCTGCTGGTGCCGGCGCAGCAATACATCGGGCAGTTCCTTTCCAGCTTCCGGGAATTCCCGCCCAGTCAGAAAGTCGGCACCTTCAGCCTCGACCAGGTGCTCGAAAGCCTGACCAAAGGCGCGGGCGACAAGTAACGCGCACTGCATGAATCGCTGACTGAACACACAAGGCCGCTCCCGTATAAAGCGGGTGCGGCCCAAGCAACATCTCAAGAAAGCAAGGCGATGGCCGGGTAGGTGACTCTCGCGGTCTCTCCCTGGTAGAAAGTGCTGAGCGCAGGGGGGGGTAGGGGCGCAGGAGATCGACCTGCTTCGTCGGCATTTCAGGATGATGAGATGCAACTTGCATTGTCATACAAGACAGCTGTCGCCATCACAGACCTAGCTTGGATCGCGCGTACATCGTCTGTCGTGGTCAAAACTTCCTCGAATCACGTTCATCAATCCGTCCATCAAATCAAATTTGCCGGCAGAGTGCATCGCTATACGCTGTTTTACAGTCTTGGGCGTTTTTTCTCTACTAATCAAAGGGTTGTGTTTTGCATGGCTTTACATCGCTTGACATGGCAACCTATTGAATCATAGTAACTTGTCGCCTCTCCTGGGCACCACTCTTCTTGTTTGAATCCGGCGCTCGCGCCGGGCCGCGATTCGCGGCCATGGACCGCGAGGCGGGCCGGTAGTGATCCTGTTATCTTGAATGTTTGCGCGTGACGCGCCGTGGAGACTTCGCATGAGCCCTGTGATCAAGCTGCACAAGGGCGATTTGCCTGCAAACGTCACCTTTACCGGCAGCGTGGCGATCGATACCGA
>JANLYB010000279.1:0-2723 GCA_031365425.1 Hyphomicrobiaceae bacterium | reverse complement strand
GCGAAAAATGCGCAGCAAGGATTTTCAGACTGCGCCCCAGTCGCTACTTCGCACGACGAACGGGAGCAGGTTTCGAAAGCGCTTTCCCGCTTATGTAAGATGGCGGCAGCCGTAATGGACGCTGACAGAGCCACGCTCTGGTTGTGGCAAGCGGGCGTGACGCGCAAGATCGCCTCCCATGGCTGCGATATCCCGTTCCGAAGTTTGAACTGGGATTTTGACGCGGTCGACTATCAGCCAGACCAGAGGGTTGTCATTGCCCACGCGCTCAAAGATGTCGAGCGTGAAGCCCAAGTGACGACAGGTAGTGAGCGGCCCGTTGCCTTCCTCTGCCGCGTGCCCGTTGCGGTGGCGCCTAACTACGTCGCCTCATTGATCATCTTCGCTGAAACGCCGCGCGCGTCGCCACCACCAGGCGAACTGCACATCGTGAACGAAATCGCAGCCCTGATGAAGTGCGAATTCGACCGGATAAAGCAGGTGCTTCTGGAGCGGCCCAATAGCGGCAAGGTGCCTGCTTTAGAGCGCCAACTTTTTGAGAAGGTAATGTCGTCGTCGAACAGGGTGTTTCTGCTTGATGCGAAGCTCGTCATACGTGCGGTGTCCGACAATGCTGCATCCATACTTGGCGACACGCCAGGTTCGCTCGTTGGCCGGCCATATTTAGATTGGGAGTCCGTCCTTGGAATATCTGTTGCGTACTTCTTGAAGCATTCGCTGATGCAAGGGACCTGCACGTCTGACCTTGAAGTAGATTTTCCCGCACGAAACGGCATTCCAGGTGCCTGGACTTTACGCGCGACGCCGGTAACGCCGAGCGATACCGAAGAGAGATATTTGTATGTGTCAATCCAAGCGTTGTTCGATTCGATCCCCGCGCCGCCCACGGGACGGCCCCTTTGTCGATCCAGCTACGATGCAGGGTCAATCCCCCTACTGCAGCCGACGGCAGACCTTCTGTTCAGCACCCTTGTCCAGCGCCGCTCGATCCGCGCGCGAGACGGCGTCAACTACCTGTCGATCCGGTCCTGGCGTCAGCCCATCCGTGAATTTCAGATTGCAGCCCTGAAAGCACTCAAAAATAACCCGGGCGCTGAATTCCCTAACCGGATTGCTGAGGAGTTTGCGGGTGAAATCAAAAGTCTGCTGGGAATGACGACGTTTAATGTCGTGGTGCCGATTTCATGTGGCCACTCGAAGGGCGCGAAGTGCCTGTCGGTTGAAATTGCCCGAGCGTTGGGCAAGCAACTTAACATTCCCGTTGTCCAGGCTTTTGCCCGCCAATCGCTCCCCGGTTCGTCCCATCCCAAGCAAAACCTCAAGCGGCCGCCCTTGCAACTCAAGTCACCCGTGAGGGGAAATGTGCTGCTCGTGGACGATGTGGCCTCGTCGGGCGAACATCTGGTGGAGGCTGCAAATCTTTTGCGGCCACACTGCGGAACGGTTTTCCCGGTTGCCTGGATCGGCGGCGACGCAGCCGATGACGGCAGCCATGATTGAACGGCTTCACGCGCCGGGTCCGGCGTTGTACGCTGATGTTCCATGATGGAAAGGATCAGCCGCGATGAAGCTCGTCAGTATTGGCCTCATCGCGCTCGTCGCTGCGCTCCACGCCGGCTTCCTGATTTTGGAAATGTTCTTTTGGGACCATCCGGTCGGTCGAAAAATTTTCCGGATGACGCCCGAGGTTTCCGCCTCATCCAAGGTCCTTGCCGCCAACCAAGGCCTCTACAACGGCTTCCTTGTGGCGGGCCTCGTTTGGGCCTTGATGACGGGCCGCCTCGACCTAACGGTCTTCTTTCTCGCCTGCGTAATTGTCGCCGGCATCTATGGTGCCCTAACCGTCAAACCCCGCATCCTCTTCATTCAGGCCCTCCCCGCAGCCCTCGCGTTGGCGGCAGTCTGGGCCTCCAACTCTTGATGCCAATCCGCGAAGATCCATTACACTGGCAGCTTGAAGCGATCGACACGGAATTAAGAAGGATGCGTTCCATACGCTATCCCTGTGTTCAAGGCTGCACAATGATGAGCAATGGGCGCAGGCTCAGCAACGCACGAAGTGAACGAGGGGTTCGATGTCAAACAATTCGCCCAGCCAGCGTGCGATCGTGATCACATACTTCCCGATGTTCATCGCCGCTCTATCGCTTCTGACATCGATTTATAACGGCTATCTCAATTCCAGATTTCTCGATGTCATTCAAAACAACGTCGGCCGCGTTGAGTACATGCGCACCTGCAAGGAAGTCCTCGACGCGTATTTTCAGCTGAAATTCAAAGCGGGCGAGCTTCACCAATCCGGCGCGGGTGCCACTCCAGCAGCCGTAGCGGATGGCGGCCTCGCGGTCGCAAAATTCGGCGCGCTGAGCACCTATCTCGTCAATTTGCGCGACGAATCCGTCCGCGATCCCTACACCCAGTTCACCCGCAAACTCGAACGCACGGTTGTTGCCGCTCCAGGTCTCTCAGCCGAGCAATTCAAAACCGAGATCGCATCCCTCGACCAAGCCTTCGCCGCCCTCAACACCGACTGCGTCACCTTCTCCAAATCCGCCCCCAAATAAAAAACGGCGGCCCACGAATGGACCGCCGTCTTGAAGTTCAGGGTCCAGCGGCGAGCCCCTGGTCTCAGCGAAGCGTCTGCACTTACAGAGCGAAGCGTCTTCACTTCACTTAATTGTCCAGGAAGCTCCGCAGCTTCCGGCTCCGGCTCGGATGCTTGA
>JANLYB010000244.1:0-11520 GCA_031365425.1 Hyphomicrobiaceae bacterium | reverse complement strand
CAGGCATTCAGTTCATTTGACACCTATTTGGCGCCTTACGTATTCAAGGACCAGCTTTCTTATGAAGAGGTTCTAAAAGCTGTCAGAAGTTTCATCTATAACCTGAATGTCCACCGCGCAATAGCCGAATCTGCCGGGTGACGGGCTCATCATTCCAGGTCCGGGAGCCCACTATTGGGTAAGGCCAATCTGCAACCGGATGGCCATCTGATGCAACCAAGGAGCAAGTGTCATGAAGGGTTTAATCGTCGCCGGTGCGATGTGCGTTCTGCTGGGCGTTGGTGCCACGGCAGGGATTGCTCACCCAATCGAATATGAAGAGCATACGTTTGCATCGATTGATTGCCGGAAGGATTTTGGTCCCGCGGTCGATAGCATCTGCAAGTCACGTCACCTCCGGTATCTCGATGGGGAGATCGCCGAGCGCTACACGCGGGCTTATGCAGCGGCGGGCAGCAGGGGCAAGGCGCGGTTGCAGGCGGATCAGCGCAAATTTTTAGCTATCCGCGACGGGTGCGGTACGGATGCTGGATGCCTAAACGACATTCTCCAATACAGGACGGAAACGATCAGCGCTCGGTGAGGTGCGTGTTCGCCGGGCGTGCCTCTACTCAGCCGGTTGCGGGGCTGGTTCGTGGCGTTTGAAGAAGCGGGCGGGAAGGCCGGCGAGCCAGCGGCAGATGACATAGAACACCGGCGTGAAGATGAGGCCAAACAGCGTCACGCCGATCATGCCGGCAAACACGGCGGTACCAAGGGCCTGGCGAAGTTCGGAGCCAGCACCAACGGCCCATACGAGCGGGATGACGCCAAGGATGAAGGCGAGCGACGTCATCAGAATGGGCCGCATGCGTAACCGGGCGGCTTCGGTGGCCGCGGCGAACCGGTCGCGGCCCGCTGTTTCGAGCTGGGACGCGAACTCGACGATCAGAATGGCGTTCTTGGCTGCAAGGCCGATAAGAACGATGAAGCCGACCTGAGTGAGGATGTTATTGTCCTGTCCGCGCATGATGACGCCGGTGATCGACGCGATGAGGCTCATAGGCACGATCAGAATGATGGCGAGTGGCAGCATTAGGCTCTCGAACTGGGCGGCGAGCACCAGGAACACGAACACGACGCCGAGTGCGAAGGCGAACGTTCCCGCGTCCCCCGCCTTGATCTGTTGATAGGCAAGCTCGGTCCATTCAAAACCGAAGCCGGGGGGAAGGGTTTCGGCTGCAATTTTTTTCATGAGGTCGATCGCTTGCCCCTGGGAAATGCCAGCTGCGGCAGAGCCATCTAGTTCGGCGGCCGGGTACAAATTATAGCGCGGAACGCGCGCCGGGCCAGAAATGTCGTTCACCGTTGCAAACGAGCCCAACGGGACGGTATCGCCGTTGCTATTGCGGATACGCAGTTGAAGCACATCCTTGTTGGTGATGCGAAATTGGCTATCGGCCTGGGCTGTGACGCGGAAGGTGCGCCCCAGCAGGTTGAAGTCGTTGACGTATGCTGATCCCAGATAAGTTTGAAGGGCAGTGAAGACGTCGGCGACGTTAATGCCTAGCATCTGCGCTTTGACGCGGTCGATGTCGAGGTAAAGTTGCGGCGTTGACGTTTCGAAAAGCGAAAACACCTGCCGTAGTTCGGGAACTTGTGCTGCGCGCCCCATCATGGCGTAAACCGCGTTTTGTAGAGCAACCGAACCCGCCCCGGATTGATCCTGCACCATCATGCGGAAGCCGCCCGCGCTGCCGATGCCGCGAACGGGCGGGGGGGCGACGACGAGCACAAGGGCTTCGGTGATCGTTGAGAACTTTGCCAATAGAGCGCCGCGGATTGCGGCAGCGGACAGTTTTGGATCTTTTGCCCGTTCTTCGAATGGCTTCAAGACCACGAATACGGCCCCGGCATTGGACGCGTTTGTGCGGGTAGCGCCGGAAAAACCCACGAGGTTTACAGCGTGAGCCACACCGGGCACGGTCAGGGCCAAGTCGACGGCGCGGCGATTAACTTCGTCCGTACGGCTCAAAGACGACGCGGACGGTAACTGTGTGACCGTGATGAGATACCCCGCGTCTTGGTCGGGAATGAAGCCGACGGGCGTTTTACGGAACTCGTTGAGGCCGAAAGCGATGACGCCTGCGTAAAGCACCAGCATTAGGATGCCGAGCCTGACTGTGCGGCCGACGAGCCAGCCATAACCGGACGACATCTTGTCGAAGCTCCAGTTAAATCCGCGAAAGAACGCATTGATGGGCCGCATCAACAGGGTCGACGAATGCGCGTGGGAGTGCGGCTTCAAGAGCAGCGCACACAGCGCCGGTGACAGGGTCAGAGAGACGACAAGCGAGATGATCGTCGCGCCGGCAATCGTAAGTGCAAACTGGCGGTAGAACTGGCCGGTGATCCCGGTGATGAAGGCGGACGGCAGAAACACGGCGGTCAGCACGAGGGCGATCGCGATCAGCGCCGCGCCCACTTCGTCCATCGTCTTGTAGGAGGCGTCGCGCGGGCTCAGGCCCTCTGCAATGTTGCGCTCGACGTTTTCAACAACCACGATGGCGTCGTCGACAACAATGCCGATGGCTAGAACAAGGCCGAACAATGACAGGTTATTCAGTGAAAACCCAAACGTCGCCATGATGAAGAAGGTGCCGATGAGCGACACTGGGATGGCGACGATGGGGATGATGGCGGCGCGCCACGTCTGCAGGAACAGCACAATGACGAAGACTACGAGCACGACCGCTTCGAGGATCGTCTCGACGACGGCGTTCACGGATTGCTGGATGAAGTCGGTCGGATTGTAGACGATGTCGAACTTCACACCCGCCGGGAAACTTTTGGATAGATCGGCCATTTTTGCCTTGATGGCGGCGGCGGTCGCAATCGCGTTCGACCCTGGCAATTGGAAGATGCCGAGACCGACCGCTGCAGTTTTATCGAGGTAGGAATTCACGTTGTAGTCGAGGCCTGCGAGTTCGACGCGTGCTACGTCTTTCAAGCGGACGATGGCCGTGTCGGATTGCTTGACGATGATGTTGCCGAATTCGGCGGGATCCGCGAGACGGCCTTGCGTTTGCACGGCGATCTGGAACGCGCCCTGCTTGGACATGGGTGGCTGATTTAGGACGCCGGCGGCGACCTGCACGTTCTGGCGCTGCAGGGCGGTCGTCACGTCGCTTGCCGTCAAAGCTACGGACTGCAGCCGGTCCGGATCGAGCCAGACGCGCATAGAATAATCGCGGCCCCCGAACACGGTAATTGATCCGATACCCTCGATGCGGCTCAAAACGTCGACGACGTTGACGCTTGCGTAATTGGAGATGAACAAGCTATCGCGCGAGTTATCCGGCGAAAGCAGGTGGACGACCATCATGAGGTCGGGGGAGGCCTTGGCCACAGTGACGCCGATGTTGCGGACATCGGTGGGGAGACGGGGCTGGGCGATTGCGACGCGATTCTGAACCTGAACCTGCGCGGTGTCGAGGTTGGTGCCGAGATCGAACGTGACGGAGATCGAAAACCGGCCATCACCCGTCGAGTTCGACGAAATGTAGAGCATGCGTTCGACGCCGTTAATTTGCTGCTCCAGCGGAGCCGCGACGGTCGAGGCCACGACGTCGGCGCTGGCGCCCGGGTATTGGCCGGTGACGTTGATGACGGGAGGCGCGATCTCTGGGTACTGCGCGATGGGAAGCCGGCCGAGGGAGACTGCTCCCAGGATAACGAATACGATGGAGATCACGCTGGCAAAGATCGGCCGGTCGATGAAGAAGTGCGATAAGCGCATGGGGCGTCTCTTGGCTCGGTGACAAACGTGGCTTTTGCAACGGGGGCTTAGTTTTTGGCTTGTTCGCGCGTGGCGTTGGGCGCGGGTGTTGCCTGCTGCGGGGTGACTTTGGCACCAGGACGGACGCGCATCAGACCGTTGACGACGACGGTGTCGTCGGGGTCTAGCCCGTTGACGACGCGCAGACCGCCGACGACAGGACCGAGCGTTACGTATTTGGGCGTGGCGACGTTGTCGGGGCCCACGGCGTAGACAAACTTGCGTACCTGCTCGGTCCCGATCGAAGTGTCGGGAACCAGCAGTGCCGTCGCTGGCGGCTTGGTTTCGATCTGGATGCGACCGAACATGCCCGGCGTCAATCGGCCATCGGCATTGCCGAACTGGGCGCGCGCGCGGATGGTGCCGGATGACTTGTCGATGGCGTTATCGACAAAGTCGATTTTCCCTTCGTGTCCAAAGTTCGGCTCGTCCAGCAGTTTGAGCTTAACTGGCAAGTTGAGACCGAGATTGGCGTTGTCGGCAGCGGTCGGCGCGGTATTGCGGACGACGCGCAGGTACGAGCCTTCATCCATGGTGAATTCGAACCTGATAGGGTCGATGGAAGCGATGGTGGCTAGAAGGGTTGTCCCGGTGGTGCCGCCAGCGACGAGGTTGCCGACTGAAACGCGGCGGTCGCCGATACGGCCCGAGATAGGGGCCGTAAGGCTTGTGAACTGAAGATCGAGTTCGGCTTGTCTGATGGCGGCGTCCTGCGACAGAACATTGGCTTCAGCGACGCGCTTGGCTTGGGTACGCTGATCGAAGGATTGCTGGGTGATGGTCGAGCCGCGCACGAGGCCCTCGCCGCGCTTTAGATCACTATCGGCGAAGGCTAGGTTGGCTTGCGCTGTTCCGCGCGCGGCGTTGGCCTGGGCGAAGGCGGATTCATAGGGACGCTTGTCGATCGAGAAGAGTGGGTCGCCCTTTTTGACGAGCTGGCCGTCGGTGAACAGGATCGCGTCCAGATAGCCCGAAACGCGGGCGCGAACTTCGACGTAATCGGCGGCGATGAAGCGCCCAACGTATTCGTCGGTTTCGGCGACCATTTTCTGAGTTGGCTTCGCGACTGTCACGGTGGGGGCGGGGGGAGCCCCAGCGTTCTGAGCGGGCGGCTTGCCGTCACCGCAAGCCGTCAGAAGGGCGGACAGGACCGTTAGGGCTGCGACTCGAGTACTTGATTTACGTGACAGCATGCTTCCTCCAGCCCAACGGTCATCATGGGCGCTTGTTCGTGTTCGGGTGCGTTTTGTTGGAAAACGCGGGTCTAACGCGAGCATTTGGTAAATTAGCCGGTGACACGGCACGTCCCGGTCGTGTAATGTTACTGCTCGGTAACACGCATTCGTACCGATCGGTAACATTGCAGTCAAGCGGCATTCGATACACAGAGCCATGACCAAAACGCAGATCAACACAAATGGCTCCATCGTGTGTGCAGATTTTGCATCGAAGCCGCCGCGGGACCGTATTCTGATTGCTGCGCGCGAGCTGTTTTATCGCCGCGGGATCCACGTCGTGGGCGTTGAAGCCATCGCGGACGCGGCGTTAACCAATAAAATGACACTCTACCGGCATTTCAAATCGAAAGACGAATTGATTGTCGCGTATGTTCGTGAGTTGGCGGCAGAAGGTGATGGCGTTTGGGAAAAGAGCGCCGCGTTGCATCCAGATGATCCGCAAAAGCGGATCGACGATTGGGTCGGCTATGTCGAGGACATTCTAACGAACAAATTCGAGCGTGGTTGTGCGCTGGCAAATGCTGCCGTGGAATTGCAACCCGATCATCCCGCCCGTGTGGTCATTGACGATTATAAGAAAGGCAAACGGGAACGATTGGTCGGCCTATTTGCCCTAGCGCAGTATCGCGATCCGGAAGGCTTGGCCGATGAGGTCTTTCTCCTGTTTGAAGGTGCGCGGATCAGCATTCAATGCGGCGGGCAAGGGCTAGCGTCGCGCGTGGTTGGGATGCTTCGCGACGTGCTGGCAAAAGCCGCCCGTGGTGAAAAGGCCGATAAAGGGAGCACGTTGGACTAATGTCTGGGGGATGAACGGCGGGTTCAAATAGGGTTCAGGCGGCTCCCGGCATGTTGGGCTCACAGCCGAGCAACCAACCCGAAAGTCTCTCGCCATGAAAAGCACATTGATCGCCACCGCCATCGTCCTTATGACCGCGACCGGCGCTCTTGCTGACCGGATCGATCAGCGCCAGGCCAGCGAAGCGCAGCGGATCGAACAGGGCCGCCGGTCGGGCCAGTTGACGGCTCATGAGTATGCGCAGTTGAAGGCCGAGCAGGCGCGGATTGCCAGCATGGAACGCGCCGCCAAAGCCGATGGCGTCGTCACCCACCGCGAAGCGCGCGCCATTGAGAATGCCCAGGACGCCGCCAGCCGCCATATTTATCAAGAAAAGCACGACGGCGAAACGGCACGCCAGCACCATTGGTATCGCCGTTGGTGGTAATTCCAGTGGAGGCTATATTCTCCTGTGATGGCCGTGCCCTAGGGCACGGCCATCTGCGATTGGAAGGCCCTAAAGTATTCATTTTGCGCGATATTAACCAAATGACCGTAGTCTCAGGTAGGGAATTTGCCCCGATTGAGGTCTAACAATGGATATTCTGCTGATCGCAGCGATTGGTTTTGGATTGATCCAGCTCTGGCGCCGGATGAACGAACTTGAAGCCCGTGCCGGTCGTAACGACGACGTCATCCAGCGGCTTTCCAACGAATTTGCGCATTGGCGGCGGTCGCAGCCGGGGTCTCAAGCCGGTACGGCAGAAGATCCAATGCTCAACGGTGCGCCCAAGCCGGGGGTGGTCCGCCCGGTCCGCTTGCCTGAATCACCGTTTGTCAAGCCAGTAGCAGCGTCCCCGATTTCGCAACCGCCCGCTTCGCAACCCGAGCCCGCCGCCGGTCCGGCGCGCAGCCAAACCGGTTCGGTGCCGCCCGTGCCGCCGCCATCGGTAGCATGGCCCTCGATGCCGTCATGGCTACCGCGACGGTCAGGATCGTCCGGCGATGAGAGCTTTGAGGAGTGGTTGGGAACGCGCTGGGCGGTCTGGGTTGGCGGTCTTGCGCTAGCGCTTGGCGGGCTCCTGATGGTGCGGTTTGCGATCGAGGAAGGCTATTTGGGTCCGGGTGCGCGAATCCTTGCCGGTTTGGCGTTTTCGAGCGCGTTGATCGCGGCCGGTGAATGGTTCCGGCGGGCAGAGCGCGCCGAGACAATCGCGAGCATCCCGGCAGCTCATATTCCTGGCATTCTGACGGCTGCAGGCACGTCGACCGCGTTCGGCACCATTTATGCAGCGCACGCCTTGTACGGTTTCATCGGACCGGGCGTTGCATTCGTCCTGTTGGGCGCCGTCGCAATTGCAACGATGCTCGCCGCCGCGCTCCACGGTCCCGCACTCGCAGGGCTTGGACTGCTTGGCGGGTACGTGGCGCCGGTGCTGGTGACGTCGCCCACACCCAACCCATGGGCGCTCGTGATCTATCTGGCAGCTGTCGCCGCAAGTGCGCTGGGGCTTTCGCGGATCCGCGCGTGGCATTGGCTGGCAGGCCTTGCCGTTGGTGGCGCTGCGTTCTGGGGCTTGCCGATACTCGAGCAGGTCGTCCATGGCGCGAGCGGCTGGCGCGATGCCGGCCACGCACATGTGCTTATTCAACTCGTCCTGGCCGTGGCCTACCTCATTTATGTGCCGGCGCTGCAGGTGCCGGATCGCGCGGCGCGGGTGGACCTTGCGGCGTCAGCCATGATGGCGGTGCTCGCGGTTCTGACGATCCTGTTCCTGGTGGCAGACCGGGGCGATGCGGCGAGCGTGGTGTTTCTGACGATGGCCGTGGCGGCGGTGCTGGTCGTCGCGGCTTGGTCGAATGCTTGCTTGGCACTTGCAGCAGGACTGGCCGGTGTGGTCGTACTTGGCGGCGTTCTAGCGTGGCCGGGGACCGCCGTTACCTCGGCGTTGAGCGCCTTGAGCCATGAGGCGGGTTTGGTTCTGCGCCTTCCAGGCGATTCCATGGGGCTGATGGCGTTCGCTTGCCTTGCGGGGCTTGCGGTTGCATTTATCGCGACGCTGCGTCTGTTCCGGGGGCGCGATCTCCCGGTGGAGACGGTCGCCGTATATGCGGCCAGTGCGACGCTCACGCCCTTGCTGGTATTAGGCGCAACCTATCTCCGAGCCGAACAGCTCGCGACCTCGACATGGTTCGGACTGCTGGGTGTGTTGCTGGCGGTGATCTTTGCTTTTGCCTCAGAGCGGTTCCACACCGGCGAGCTTGAGGAGTTTCCGGGAACGCGGCTGGCGACCGGCGTGTTTTCAACCGCGGCAATCGCTTCGGTCTGTCTTGGGATGGGGGTCGGCCTCGACAGCCGCTATCTCGTCACTGCACTGGCATTGGCGGCGGCAGGCGCCGCCTATGTCGCGGGACAAAAGGGCATTCGCGACCTGCGTCATGTGGTGGCGGCGATTGCTGTCCTCGTACTCGCCCGGATTGGCTGGGACCCGCATGCGATTGGGGCAGATGTAGGAAGCTGGCCGCTACTTAACTGGCTGATCGTGGGCTATGCCGTGCCAGCGGGCGCGTTCTGGTATGCTGCGCAGACGCTGGAATCCGACAGGCCGAGCGCGGCGAGCCAAATCGCCTACGCGACGTCGATTATGCTGGCGGCCCTGTTCTTCTTCTTTGAAATCCACCATGCCCTCAACGGCGGAGATATGTTGGCGGAAAAATCAGGTCACATCGAACAGGGCTTGCTGGCCATTGTAGCGTTCGGCATGTCGTTTGCGCTGTTGCAGCTGGGCCTGGGTAAATCGAATGCTGTTTTCTCCATCGCGGAGATGGCATTCGGCTTGATCTCTGCTGCAATTGTCGTCGTGGGACTGGGGTTTGCCGAAAACCCCTATTTCTCTGAGGAAGCCGTGACCGGGCCGCCGGTGTTCAGTTCTCTGCTGCTGGCGTATCTGCTGCCTGGGGCTGCAGCAACAGCGCTCGCACGCGCGGTCCGGTCGCACCGGCCAAGCTGGTACACCGGGCTAACCGCCGTGCTCGCGCTTGGTCTCATCTTCATGTACGTGACGCTTGAAGTCCGCCACGTCTTCCACGGCGAACATATCGGCATGTATCTGGCCCGGGCAGATGAGCGGAACAATGGGTCATCTCGATGAGCTGGCTGGCGCTGGGCATCGCGTTCCTCGCCTACGGCGTTTGGCGTCGCAGTACTGAGGCGCGCCTTGGATCGGTCGTCGTCGTGCTAATGGCCGTGGCCAAGGTGTTCCTGTACGACCTCGCCGGCCTGACAGGTATCTGGCGGGCACTATCGTTCATCGTGTTGGGGATCGTGCTGATCGGAATCGGGCTCGTCTACCAGAACTTTGTCTTCGCAAAAGGTCCAGAGACAGAAGAAAAACAAATTTGAACAGATGCGGACTGCCTGGGGTTGGGGCGCGTTGCCGCAATGACAGCAAATTGGGTGCGCACCGTGGTCTGGTCATTATAGGGTCGGAGTGCTGCTGGTATACCAGTTGCGATCGAGCCGGTCCCCGGTTGATGGCTGTTTTACAAAAGTCTTGGAGCGTCTTTGATTATGGTGGTTTTCAGGACTATCGCGCTGGCCGCGCTTGTCTCTCTTTCAGCCGTGCCGGGTGCTTGGGCTCAAGCATTGGTTCAAACCGCAGCGTCGCCGGAGCCGATTACGACCAAAGCGGACGGCAAGCGGAAGATCAATCTGTCGGGCCGGCAGCGAATGCTGTCGCAGTACATGGCGAAAGCGGTTTGCTTTGCCAGTCTCAAGGTCGATGAGAAGATGCAGATCGATGAAATGCAATTGGCCCATCATCTGTTCGAACGTACGCTGGTCGAATTGCGCGATGGCAGCGCCGTGCAGCGCATGTTGCCAGAAGCCGATTTGGCCATCAATGATGCGCTCGACGAAGCCGAACGGGTTTGGTACGTCTACGGCAAGGCCGTAAAGGAGCGTGATATCGCAGCAGTCGTCGGCCAGAACCTGACCGTGCTGGCCAAAAGCAACGACGTGGTGACGCTCTTTCAGAAAAAGTACGGATCCTCGGGGGACGTCGCGCCTGAGATTGCAGCGGCATTAAACATTTCCGGCCGCCAGCGGATGCTCACCCAGAAGTCCAGCAAGGAATTCTGTCTTGTCGCCGCAGGGATCGATGCGGCGAGCAACCGGACAGCCCTCAAGACTACGATCGAGTTCTTCGACACGTCGATGGCGAGCCTGAAAGATGGCAACCCGGCCATGGGTCTGGCTGCCGCGCCGAGCCCGGCAGTTATCGAGCAGATAGGCAAGGCCAACGCGGCTTGGGCACCGATGAAGGCCATCTTTGCCCGCGTGGCCGGCGGCGCACAGCCATCGCCCGAGGACATCGCCGCCATTTCAAAACAGAACGTGGCCGTCATGGAAACCGCTAACGTCATCGTCGGCATGTACGAAGGTCTGGCCGCCAAATAAGGCAGGCCGCACTTAGGGGAGTGACTGAGCCATGGTGATAGCGAACGTCCGCAGTATGTGCGCGATTGGTCAGTCGGGGCAGATTGGACTTCATGGCGTCTTGCCCTGGGAAGGACGGCGCGAGCAGCCTTTCATCGATGACGTTGCGCGTTTTTTCGAGGTCACGCGCGGGCACGTTCTGCTCGCCGGGCCGAAAACGATCCACTCAGTTCCCCCGTTCGCATTTAAAGATCGCACGATTGGCGTTATCCGCTCAGGGATGAAGCCCGAGGAGGTGCTCGCAGCCTATCCTGGCCGGATCATTTACATCGGCGGCGGCCCCCCGGTTTGGGACGTGTATGCGCCCTATATCCAGCATTGGGATATCACGCGCCTGCCCTACGATGGCCCCGCAGACCGGTGGTTCAAACCGGAATGGCTCGTGGCCGGCGGGGCGGGCAGGGCGTCAGCCTAGCGAGCGGCGCAGGGCGGCGAGAACCGAGCCGTGGACATAGAGCCAGTAGATGGCGCTGAGAACGGCCACCCCGGCGGCAATTGCGAGCGGACTGTACCAGCCGCGCATGGGTGCGTAGGACGCGATGCGCGCCTTGCCGTCGTCGACGGCGACGGTGAGAGTTTGCAGGCGGTCCTGGACCGCTTCGCGAAACACATGGCTGAGGATAGGGACTGAGAGCTTCCATGCGCGCCGTGCCAGGAGCCCGCTCATGCCCGCGACGGCCGGGTCGTCAATCCAGAAAGTGGCGGCGGCTTTGTTGCCTTGGCGGTCGAAATTGACCCGTACGAATATCGTGTAGTGGGCGGGCAGATAGGCAGTCGCCTTGGCGCGGATGCGTTCGGCCAGATCGAGCCGGAGCGCATCAAGCTCGCGATAGAGCTGCGATTGCACCGCTTCCGAGGACAGGTCGAGCCCTTCGGTCTTGGGTTGGAGGACGCCCGTCAATTCGATCTTGAGGATGCGCATCAAATGTCCCCGTTCTGCGTCCCGGTACCAGCCACATAGCATCCAGCCACATAGCACAGAGTACACGGCACAAAAGAAAAGGGCGTAGCTTTATCAGCCACGCCCCTTCAAATTCTCACGCAGTAGCGTTTAGTTGAGCTTCATGCGCAGCCCGAGCGAAACGATATCGACGCTGGCATCGAGGTCTGCTCTGATCAAGTTGGTACCCGTGACGTTGGTCCGGTCGATCTTAGCGTCGGCGACAAACACATGGCTGTAGCCGAAATCGAC
>JANLYB010000218.1:0-3877 GCA_031365425.1 Hyphomicrobiaceae bacterium | reverse complement strand
GGCAGAGGTTGCCCGGCACACTATTCCACCGCGCTGTGATTGGCTGAACTTAGGTGGCTCCAGTTTGTGCTTACGAACGAGCTTGCGGTAGTTGTCTTCGTATTCCTCGACAGTGCCTCCCTTGCTGGCATGGATTGCTAGGAGCCCTCGATAGTTCGTTGTCGAGGTGCGATTTTCGATGTCTTTGCCGCCAAAGATGACCGCCCAAGCATGGGGCTGACGCAGCGAAATCATTTTCATAGTTCAATCATCCTCCCATATGTCATGAGCAACAGACCGTGGCATGTAGCCTGCCTGCACCTTTAGGACATCTGCCGTTATGAGCGAAAATCGTCTGAAGCGCGAGACGTCCCCCTATCTGCTCCAGCATCAGGACAATCCCGTGCATTGGTGGGCGTGGGGGCCGGAGGCTTTGGCGGAGTCCAAGCGGACGGGCAAGCCGATCCTGCTGTCGGTCGGGTATGCGGCCTGTCACTGGTGCCACGTGATGGCGCATGAGAGTTTCGAGGACCAGGGCACGGCCGATGTCATGAACGAGTTGTTCGTGAACATCAAAGTGGATCGCGAGGAGCGGCCCGACATCGACGCGATCTACATGGGCGCGCTGCACCGGCTCGGCGAACAGGGCGGGTGGCCGCTGACGATGTTCCTCGACATTGGCGCCAAGCCGTTCTGGGGTGGCACGTATTTTCCCAAGGACGGGCGCTACGGCAAGCCGCCGTTCGTCAGCGTGCTGCGCCAGGTCGCGCACATCTATGCCAACGACCGCGAGACGGTGGATCACAACGCCAATGCCATAACCTCGATGCTGACCGAACGAGCGCCTCACGATGGCTCGTTTGCGATCACCGACAAGGGGCTGGAGGATCTCACGTCGAGGCTCCTGCGTGCGGTGGATGCTGACAACGGCGGCCTCCAGGGTGCGCCGAAGTTTCCGCAATGGAACTTCTTCTGGCTGTTATGGCGGGGTGGCATTCGCTACGACCAACCGCTCGCCAAGGCGGCGGTCGAAAAGACGCTGATCCATATTTGCCAGGGCGGGATCTACGATCATCTCGGCGGCGGGTTCGCGCGCTATGCAACGGATGAGAAGTGGCTCGTCCCGCACTTCGAAAAGATGCTCTACGACAACGCGCTGCTGATCGACCTGATGACAGAAGTCTATCGTGAGACCGGCAATCGTCTGTTTGAAGTGCGGATCGCGGAAACAGTCGAGTGGCTCGAACGCGAGATGATCGCGGAGGGCGGTGCGTTTGCGGCGTCGCTCGACGCCGACAGCGAGGGCGAGGAAGGGAAGTTCTACGTCTGGACATTCGACGAGCTGAAGGCGGTTTTGGGCGAGGACGTCGCCAAGGTGTTCGGGCAGATCTACGACGTGAAGCCGGGCGGCAACTGGGAAGGACATTCAATCCTCAACCGTCTCAATTCGCGCGAACTGATGAGCGGCGCCGATGAGGACAAACTTGCGATCCTTAAACGCAAGTTGCTGGCAGTTCGAGCCAAGCGCGTACGTCCCGGGTTTGATGACAAGGTGCTCGCCGATTGGAATGGGCTGATGATCGCGGCGCTGGCGAAGGCGGCCGTAGTATTCAAGCGTCCGGAGTGGACAGCGCTTGCCGAGCGGGCGTTTGCATTCGTATCGACGACAATGAGCGTCGATGGCCGTTTGCGGCACAGCTCGCGCGCGGGGCGGATGACGGCTTCGGCGACGGCAAGTGATTACGCCAACATGATCGCCGGTGCGCTTCGGCTGCATGAGGCGACGGGCGAGGAGCCGTATCTCGCGGCGGCGCTCGATTGGGCTGCGGTCCTCGACCGGCACTACTGGGTGGAGGATGCTGGCGGCTATGCCACCACCGCTGATGATACTGCCGACGTCATTGTCCGAATGCGGTCAGCGGCGGACGATGCCGTTCCCAATGCCAATGCGATGATGTTGTCAAACCTCATGCAACTGTTCCTCCTGACCGGCGACATGGGTTTTGCCAATAGGGCCGAGGCGCTGGAACGCGCGTTCTCGGGCGAGGTGCGCGCGGCAATGACTCAGCACACCGGGTTCCTCGCGAATTCGATTGATCTCATCGCGCCGCAGATGGTGGTGATTGCAGACGGCGAAGGCGCGGTGGCCCTTGGCGATGCCGTATCGAAAACCGGATTGCCGGGCGCGTTGGCGTACAGGTCTGGGACCAGTTGCGATGGTTCAGTTGCGGGGCTGGCGGGGAAGAATGCTGTTGGTGGCAAGGCTGCTGCGTATCTCTGCATCGGTCCGCAATGCGCGGCTCCCGTTACTGATGCGGCTACGCTCGCAACGAAGCTTCGCGAACTGAGACGTGCAGTAAACGTTCATTAAATGTGATCGCCGGACTCTTGCGGTTGCGAAGTTTGGCGATTGACATTCGGAACGATCGGCGTAGCTTTTGAGATGTCGAAGTGCACTGAGATCTGGATCTCCTGCTCGCCCGCCCAGGGCACCACGAGAGCCATCCTCGGGAGCGATTTTACTGCCGCCCGCAGGACGGGCCGCCAAGGAAATCGCGTCGCAGTCGCCGCAGGACTGGTTGCCATGGAGGATAAATGATTCCACCCCAGCACCTCATCGGTTCGTGATCCCATCGGAATAAAAAAGCCGTTCGGCCGGTCAACGAGCCACACAACTGAAAACATGAAACCTTCATGCGAGGGCGAGACATCGGTAGCGGGCCTGCTATCGAACTCAGAGCCTCGAATTCGGATCCGGTCAACCCGGTCTTACATCGGAAGATGGCAGCCCTGCTCGTGAAACACCGAGGCAGGGCTTTGCTTTGTGTGGTCGTTTTAGATAATTGGGCTGATATACGCTGAACTGGATAAAGTGCGAATGTTTCACGTGAATCCACAATTTGTGATGACCTCTGTTTCACGTGAATCCATTTTTTTGTCCCGCTTAAACACATGGAGGGCTTCGTGCTCGACGCCCTCAAACATCGAACGATCATCATCGGCAATAGCGGATCGGGGAAGAGCACGCTGGCGACGCGCATATCGGAGATCTGTGGATGCCAGCATGTTCGCCTCGACGAGATCTATTGGGTGGATCAGCGGTGCTTGAAGAAGCGTGGTCAGGCTGATGCCCAGCAGATGGCGCTGGCTCTCTCACAGGAGCCGCAGTGGGTGATCGAGGGCGTGTTTGGGTGGCTTGTGGAACTTGTGTCGCCGCGTGCGACGATGCTCATCTGGTTGGATTTGCCGTGGAGCGAATGCGAAACGGGATTGATCTCGCGCGGTCCCGTTCATGGTACGACTGAAAATGAATTCAATGATTTGGTCGCGTGGGCTCACCTATATTGGGAGCGCCGGACGTCGAGTTCGTATGCTGCGCATGCCCGGATATACGAAGCGTTCGAGGGGCGGAAATTGAGAGTGGGGGCTAGGCTTGAGGTCAATGCGCTGTGCGCTCTCATCGGCCGGAACACGACCGTAGAACTGCGACGGGTGCACTCTCAGTAGCTTATAGACGCCTTGCCTGTGACCGGGTCGCGACCACCGCGATAGACATACATTGTTCCTTCTGGTTGAGGCGCCGTCAGGTGCGACATAGACCGGGTGTCGCCCGTATATCCGCCATCCATGCGGTTGTCGGCGCAGCCAGTCAGAGTGATCGCAAGGGCGGTTACAGACAACATCACGGCAACCATTTTCAGTCGCGACATGGGCACAACTCCAGGCATGACATCTCATGGATGTCCGTCGAATGGGTGGGAGGCGGATTTAGTTGAAGAATTTGAGCAGCTGGCGCAATTCGTCCGTCACGTCCTGCTTGCTGCGCGCGTTGACCGCGAGCGGGAATGAGGTTTGGGACGAGTCGTTGCTGGTTGGGAGGGTGTTTGAGACGAGCCGC
>JANLYB010000194.1:0-21863 GCA_031365425.1 Hyphomicrobiaceae bacterium | reverse complement strand
GCCTTCGGCGACCGCGCCATCGCCCAAACCCGCGCCATGGCCCGCCGCGCGCCCGTCGACATCCGCGTCAACACGATCAAATCCAACCGCGACGACGTACTCGCTGCCCTCAGCCAGTTCGGCGCGTCCGCGACGCCCCATTCCCCCATCGGCGCACGCGTTCCCGCTCCCGGAAGTGCGGCCCGCCAGCCCCATCTTGAATCCGAAACGTCCCACGGCAAAGGCTGGTTCGAGGTCCAGGACGAAGGCAGTCAGCTCGCTGCAAGCCTCGCCGGCGTCAAACCCGGCATGACCGTACTCGACATGTGCGCTGGCGCGGGCGGCAAAACCCTCGCCCTCGCCGCCGCCATGGAAAACACCGGCCGCCTCAACGCGTACGATGCCGATAAAAAGCAGCTCCGTCCGATCTTCGAACGCCTCACCCGCTCGGGCGCAAGCTTCGTCGAAGTCCTGGAAGGTGCCGATGAAAACGCCCTAGTCGCCTTAGGCCCCATCTTTGACCGCGTCTTCGTCGATGCCCCCTGCTCTGGATCAGGTACGTGGCGCCGCCGCCCCGACGCCAAATGGCGCATGAAACCGCCCCATCTTGCAGCCCGCATGGCCGAACAGAAGAAGGTCCTCGCGACCGCCGCCCGCCTTGTCAAACCCGGCGGCCGAATCATCTACGTCACCTGCTCGATCCTGCCCGAAGAAAACGGCGACCAGATTGCAGCTTTCCTCACTGAGAACCCGAAGTTCACTCAAATCCCCTACGCCCAGGTCTGGCGCGAAACCCTGCCCGGCGACCCGCCTGCCTCTGCCGACGAGCGCACGGACGGCCTCCTACTGACCCCACTCAGCCACGGCACCGACGGCTTCTATGTGTCCGTTTTGCAGCACTCAGCCTGATCAATTGTTTTGAATCAAATTCAAGACGCGGAAATCTTCGCAACTTCGGTGGACGGACCGAGTTGTGACTTGAAATCTCCCAATTGCTTCATAAACACGTGTGACGGCAATTGGGGGCGTTGGGCCTTCCCGCGCTTGAGCGTGCCGAACGGAGAGACGTTCCATCATGGCTTCAGTCAACGTAGCCAAGCCAAAGCGCGCTAAACGTCCCTCGCCGCGTTCCTGCCTCGGCCCCGTCGCCGACCTCGAACAGCATCTGCCGTCCGAATGGTGGCGGCAGCTTTTCAACGCGCTTTACGTCAAGACCGACGGCGACGTCGTTGAAAACATCGAAAATACCCGCCGCGACGTAGACTTCATTCTCGCCGCCGCACCGATCACGCCAACCAGTCAGATCCTCGACCTGTGCTGTGGTCAAGGCCGGCACTGCCTGGAACTCGCTCGCCGCGGCTTCAAGAACGTCACCGGCGTGGACCGCTCGCGCTACCTCGTCCGCCTCGCCAAAAAGCGCGCGCAGAACGAAGGCCTCCAAGTCGTATTCAAGGAAGGCGACGCCCGCAACCCGCGTTTGAACGAAAACACGTTCGATTGCGTCGCCATCATGGGCAACTCGTTCGGCTACTTCTCCAACAAGACCGACGACGAAAAAGTCCTGACCACCGTCGGCAAGATCCTCCGCCCCTCCGGCCAACTCGTCCTCGACATCACCGACGGCGCCTACATGGCGGACCACTTCGAGCGCCGCTCGTGGGAATGGATCGACGAACACCACCTTGTTTGCCGCGAACGTTCCCTGTCTGCCGACCGCGAACGCCTGATCTCGCGCGAAGTCATCGTCCACGACGAATCCGGCGTCCTCGCCGACCAGTTCTACGCCGAACGCCTCTACACCAAAGACGGCATCCAGAAGCTGCTCGAAAAAACCGGCTTCCGCAACGTCCGCCACCACGGCAACGCCGACAGCTTGTCTGACCGCGACCAGGACCTCGGCATGATGGCGCGCCGCATGCTGATCTCAGCCGACGCACCGCCGGCCCTCACCAACCGCAAGCCCAAGGGCAAAGCCCAGAACATCGACGTCACCGTCCTGCTCGGCGACCCGCGCCTGCCCGACCAGATCAAACGCGGCGGCACATTCCAGCCCGAAGACATGGATACCATTCGCCGTCTCAAGGATGCGCTGTCAGAACTCCCGCAATACAAATTCCGCTACCTCGACAACCACGCGACGCTTGACCGCGACCTGTCGGACCTGCGCACCGACCTGATCTTCAACCTGTGCGACGAAGGCTTCAACAACGACCCCTTCAAGGAACTTCACGTTCCAGCCATGCTCGATGCGCTCGGCCTGCCCTACACCGGCGGCGCGCCCGCAGCACTCGCCGCCTGCTACGACAAGGGCCTCGTCCGCGCCGTCGCCATGACGCTTGACGTGCCCGTCCCGCTCGAAACCTACGTCCGCCCCGGCGACCAAGGCGCAACCCTTCCTGGCGTCTTTCCCGCACTGTTGAAACCCAACACCGGCGACAGCTCCGAAGGCATTACCAAGGACGCCGTCGTCAAAAACGAAAAGAGCCTGCTCGACTACCTTGAAAAACTCCGCGCCCAGTTCCCGAAGCGCTCGGTCCTCGTCCAGGAATTCCTGACCGGCGCCGAATACTCCGTCAGCCTGATCGGCAACCCCGACCAGGGCCTGCGCGCCTTGCCCATCCTGGAAGTCGATTACACTAGGCTCGACCCCAAGTTGCCCAAGATCCTGGGCTACGAAAGCAAGTGGGAACCCGAAAGCCCCTACTGGACCCAGCTCCGCTACATCGAGGCAAACCTCCCCGAGCTCGCTCAGCAACAGCTCGTTGAACACTCGACGAGGCTTTTCGAACGCCTCGGCTGCCGCGACTACGCCCGCTTCGACTTCCGTGCCGACGCCAAAGGCGAAATCAAGCTGCTCGAAGTAAACCCGAATCCAGGCTGGTGCTGGGACGGCAAAGTCAACATCATGGCTGGCTTCGCCGGCATCCGTTACAGCGAACTCCTCGGCCAAATCCTCGCCGCAGCCGTCGAACGCTACAACATCGTCGGCAAGCCCGTGGCCGTCGCGAGCGCGCAGGGCCAGACGGACGCGGCATAAACTGGCGCAGCCTGCCCACTTCAGTCGCGGTCGCGAAGGCCACCAGGACGGTCCATTGGGAAACAACAAGCCGATGCCATGTGCGTATTCGCTCCCCCGGCACTAGCGCTTCGACGAACGAAAGTCAGGATGGCTGAGTGTCGATACGGCCATCCTTGGAAAGCAAGATTGCTACCCACCGCCAGCTCTGCACGTTGGCGCAAACGATCATGATGACCATCATGAGTGGCACACTCAAGAACATGCCAACTACACCCCAGACGGTGCCCCAGAAAGTCAACAGTAGGAGGATCGCGAAGGAGCTCATGTTGAGTGACCGGCCCATGAGCATGGGATCCATGACGTTGCCTATAATCATTTGAATGCCAGTGAGGCCGACGGCAATGATGAAGAACGGCACGAGTGTGTCGAACTGTACGAGCGCAAGGAGAGTCGGAAAAATCACGCCTGCCACGGACCCAACGTTTGGGATGTAGTTGAGTAGGAAGATCAAAAGCGACCAAGTCTCGGCGAAGTCGACCCCTAAACTGCGGAGTACCCCGTAGCTCAAACCGCCGGTGATGATGCTCACGAGCGTCTTAATCCAGATATAGCGGCGGATGCCGTCCGAGATCGCCGATAACATCCTGTCCGTCTCACGGGCCTTTGTATCGTCCGGAAACAGCAAAGCGATTTTTTGACCCACTTGATCACGTTCGGCCAGTAGAAAGCCAACGTAAAGAACGACAAGGATGCTATTCAGGATCAATGACTGGGCAGTGGCAAATACGCCAGCCGCATGCCTTGTCAGTTCGATCTTGCCAAGCACCTCTCTGACCTTGGCCGAGTACGTAGGTCCGAGCCAATGCGCGAAGTCAGCGACGATCGACTTTAGCCGCTCCTCGTAACGTGGCCAAGCGGCGGCGATGGCTTCACCCTGTGCGAGGAGGATGAGAACAACGAGGTAGAGGACGAGGCCGACCGTCGCAACCGAAAGAACCCCTGCGAGCCAGCGCGGAAGCCGAAGGCGGCCAACCTCGATCCGCGCAAACCCATCGATCAGTGCCTCCAGCAGGTTCCATAAGAGGAAGGCGATGGCGAGCGGTATTAAGAACGAGCTGCCCAGCACAAGTCCGGCAACCACGACCCCGATCGCTATTATCGATATTCCTACATTTCGGAGCGTTTCGGTGTCGCTGGTTCCCATCTTCGCCCCCGGCAAGACTTCTAAAGCGACGCCAAGGCTAGGCGGCGGACCGTCAGTGCCCTGACAGCACTAAGGTTTGAATTGGGAGCAGTAACGCTTGCGCGCGCAAGATAATCGCGTGCACGACGGCGACCGTGTCAACGACGTGGAGATAAATTCGGGTGAAGAGTCCCAAGCCTCCTTTCGCCAGTCTCTCATGGTTGTTGCTGTAGGCGTTGGCAATACAGCTGCTGCCAGGCGTCACTCCATCCAGTCCGCCCGTGTAGAGGGGTTCCAAAGAGACCAAGAGGGTACCCGGCCTTGTCACCTGCTGAGCCTCAATCAGCTGCTCGCCGGCACGAACTTGTCCGGCAGCGATGTAGTCTTGCACCGCGGTTACCACCATCGGAATGACCGTCAATGGCTTGGATACGCAGGTAACCTCGGCTGCCATGCCGATCTTCATCACTTGCGCTTCGATCTGATTAAAGCCGGCGTGAAGCGCTTTCCGCCCGCCATCAGTGGGGATCAATATGCCGCCTGGCCGCATGATTGGACTTACGATATCTCCGACTCTGAGAATGAACTGCTCCACCCGGCCTGACACGCCAGCGTACACCACCGTTTTGTCGAGATCGACCTGCGCCTGCTTGAGCGCAGCTTCTGCTGTCGCTTTCTGGGCCGGAAGGAGTATGGAAGCCCGCGTCTCGGCCGCCTGCTTGGCGGCATCTGCCGCCGCCACCGCGCCCTTGCGTCCTTCGACTGTGACCCGCAGCCGCTCGATCTCGCGCACCGCGACAATGCCGGCGTTGCGCGCTTGTAATTCTTCTTTGGTGCTCAGTTCATCCAACGCCTGCTGCTGGGCGCTCTTCGCTTGCTGGAACTGCCCCTCTGCAGCCGCAATGTCGGCCTGCGCCATCACCATCGTGGCGTCGATTTCCGCTATGCGCCGCTTGGCCACCTCGAGGTCGGCTAACTGCTTGGAACTATCGAGCTTCAATATAGGCGCGCCCTTCTGGACCTCGTCGCTCACCTTGACGTAGATCTCACTCACGCGACCGGACGCTTCAGGCAGGATAGGAACCGTACGAAAAAAAGCCGTTACGCTGGTTGTGGAAGGATGGTTGTAAAAAATGATTGTGATCAGAGTGACCGTCAACATGAGACAGGTCGTGATACCCCATCGCAACTCATACCACACCGAGTACAGCGTGATCTCATGACCGATCCGCTTGCCCTCTCTGTAATAGCGGTAAAGCAAGTCCGGAACGACCGTGAATAAGGAGCAAAGTGCGATTTCCAGCATGACTTATGCTCCGGGCTCAGTCCGCGGATGTGCGGCCTCAGGTGCAGTTTCTGCTTCCGTTGGTTGTTCGGTGCCAGACAGCGTCTCGAGAGACGCAGCTATCCGTTTCAGCGGGGTCTGGAAATCCGGCAGATCAATGAGCGCAAGAAGAAGACCCAAGACCCAGAAAAGATGCACATGCGTGAAGAGTGACAAAAGTCCGAGGACAGCCACGATCTCGAATTGAATTTTTTTGTGCCCCATGCGCTCGGGCAGCGAGTGGAGCCTAAAAAACAAGATCCCCAACGCAAGCACTGTCCCAATGACCATAACGGTCGTAAACGTGAACAGCGTGTCGGATTGATCGGGCGCCGATATAAACCACGGCAGATTATGCAACGAGGCAGGATGCTGTGCTGCTGTCACGCAAACCCCCGTGAATCCGGATTAGGTCACCTGCCGCGATGGTAGTTTAAATCTGACAGTTTAACAAGAGTCTGGATAGCGGTGTGCCTAATGCTGAGCAAGTGCTCCACTAACGAAGAAAATTTTGGGGAAGCCATTTACCCAAACGAGCGTGGGCGGCAGCCCGCACCTGAATCACATTTCGCATCGGCCATGAGGACAGCGCTCCCGCGCCGCCCTCAATCCTGCCGTCTCAGTCCTTCCCGCCCGCATGCTTGGCCTGGAACGCGGCCAGCGCGTCCGTGATCTCAGCCAGGATCGCCGGATCGTCGATAGTCGCCGGCACCTTGTACTCGACGCCATCTGCAATCGACCGCAGCGTACCGCGCAACGTCTTGCCCGAACGGGTCTTAGGTAACCGCTCGACGACGAGCACACTCTTGAACGCCGCCACCGGCCCGATCTCGTTGCGCACGAGCTTGATCGCGTCCGCCTCGATTTCCGAATGTGGCCGCGTCACGCCCGTCTTGAGCACGATGAAACCCATCGGCGACTGACCCTTCAACGCATCCGCCACGCCGATCACGGCGCACTCGGCAACGTCGGGCTGCTTGGCCAGCACTTCTTCCATCTGCCCCGTCGACAACCGGTGACCGGCCACGTTGATCACGTCGTCGGTGCGCGCCATGACCCAGACATACCCGTCCTCATCGCGGAAACCCGCATCAGAAGTCGAGTAATAGCCGGCAAACTCCTTCAGGTAACTGCTGATGAACCGCGCATCGTTGCCCCAGATCGTCGGCGCAACGCCCGGCGGCAACGGTAGCTTGATCGCCAGCGTACCCGGCGTGTTGGGACCAAGCGGCTGACCACGATCATCCAACACATGCAGCTCGTAGCCCGGCATCGGCAGCGTCGGCGAACCGATCTTCACCGGCTGCAACTCGATGCCGACCGGATTGCCAGCAATCGGCCAGCCCGTTTCCGTCTGCCACCAGTTATCGATCACCGGACGGCCAAGCTTTTCCTGCGCCCACTTCACCGTTTCAGGATCCGCACGTTCGCCTGCCAGGAACAGCGTGCGCAGCGAGGACATGTCGTACTTCTTTACGAGATCCATTTCCGGATCTTCCTTGCGGATCGCCCGGATCGCAGTCGGCGCCGTAAACAACGCCGCCACCTTGTGCTGCGAGATCACCCGCCAGAATGCGCCAGCATCCGGCGTACCGACCGGCTTGCCTTCGTAGATGATCGTGGTCGAGCCATTCAGCAGCGGCCCGTAACAGATGTAGGAATGCCCGACGACCCAGCCGACGTCCGACGCCGCCCAGAACACCTCGCCCGGCTTGATCCCGTAGTGGTTCACCATCGACCACTTCAGCGCAACCATGTGGCCGCCGACATCGCGAACGATACCTTTGGGCTGTCCCGTGGTGCCCGACGTGTAAAGCACATATGCCGGATCGGTAGCGGCGACCGGCGTGCAAGGTGCCTTCCGGCCTTCAGCCTTTGCCTTCGCAGTAGAGGCGGCCCAATCGAGATCGCGGCCTTCGATCATGCTGGCAGTGCCCATTGGCCGCTGCAAGATCAACACTTTGCCGACCTTGTGCGTTGCAAGCTCGATAGCCTTGTCGAGCAATGGCTTATACGAAACAACGCGCGATCCTTCGATCCCGCACGATCCAGCCATAATGGCAACTGGGGCGCAGTCATCGATACGCGCGGCAAGCTCGGCCGCTGCAAACCCGCCGAACACCACCGAGTGAACCGCACCCAGCCGCGCGCAAGCCAGCATCGCCATCGGCGCTTCGGCAACCGCTGGCATATAAATAACAACGCGGTCGCCCTTCTTGACCCCCATTTCGTCGCGCAATACCGCCGCCAGCGCTGCAACCTCATCGGTCAGTTCGGCATAAGAATAAGAACGCACCTGATTGGTAACGGGGCTATCGTAAATCAGCGCCGGCTGCGCACCGCGTCCGTCGGCCACATGCCGGTCGAGACAGTTATACGCTGTGTTCGTTTCCGCACCAACAAACCACCGCCCATAGTGACCGGCATACGGATCGAACACCTTATCCCACAGCTTGAACCAGCTGATGTCACGAGCCGCTTCGCTCCAGAAAGCCTCGGGCTTCGTGCGGGCATATTCGTACACGGCTTTAAAAGTGCTCGGCGTAGCGGCCATCGACGGTAACTCCCTGACAAGTCTTTTCTTGGCACCCTTTTCGAAATGGGCGTCTGCCGTTTTGTGCAGGGCGATTAGGGCGTACGCAAGGGGTTGGATCAATACCGGGTAACCGACTTTAGGTCATACCTTTGGCCATGGCCGCCATATCCGTGTCCCTGCGCCACGCCGTGCCATCTGGACCAGCGGCTCCATATGTGTAGAGTGCCGCAGAATTTTCGATCACGTTCACGAACGGCTGAGGCAACGATGACAACGGCAGACGACAACGCTCAGGCAGCGACCGGAACCCTGATGGCCGGTAAACGCGGCTTGATTTTGGGCGTAGCCAACAACCGTTCGATTGCCTGGGGCATCGCCAAGGCATGCCACGCACAAGGCGCTGAAATAGCACTAACTTATCAAGGTGATGCACTCAAAAAACGCGTCATCCCGCTGGCCGAGGAGCTGGGCTCGGACATTGTCCTGCCGTGCGACGTGACCGACACCGCCTCCATGGACGCCGTTTTCGCCGAAATCGCCAGCAAATGGGGCAAGCTCGACTTCCTGGTCCACGCTATCGCCTACGCCGACAAGGCCGAACTCGACGGCCGCTACGTTGACACGACCGAAGGCAACTTCACCAAGTCGCTAATGATCTCCTGCTACTCTTTCACGGCCCTTGCCCAGCGCGCCGAAAAGCTCATGAGCCCGGGCGGCTCGCTGTTGACGCTGACCTATTACGGCGCCGAAAAAGTCATGCCCCATTACAACGTGATGGGCGTCGCCAAGGCGGCACTGGAGGCCAGCGTCCGCTATCTAGCCGCCGACCTAGGCAAAAACGGCATCCGCGTCAACGCGATTTCGGCTGGCCCCATCAAGACCTTGGCCGCCTCCGGTATTTCCGACTTCCGCTACATCCTGCGCTGGAACGAGTACAACTCGCCGCTCCGCCGCACGGTCACCATCGAAGACGTCGGCGGCGCAGGGTTGTACCTGCTCTCGGATCTCTCGCGCGGCGTCACCGGTGAAATCCATCACGTCGACTCAGGCTATCACGTCCAGGGCATGAAGAACGAAGACGCCCCCGACATCTCGGTCGCCCGCAGCGAAGAGTAAATCGCACCAGATGAAACCCGGCGTTACCCTCTACTTCGTCCGCCACGGCGAGACCGATTGGAACGCCGCAGCGCGTTACCAGGGCCAGGTCGACATCCCATTGAACGACAAGGGGCGCGAGCAAGCGCGCCACAACGGCCTGACGCTGAAAGCAAAACTGCCCGCACCCGCCTCGCTCGACTACATTTCGAGCCCACTGGGACGCACGCGCGAAACCATGGCCATCATCCGCAAGGCAATCGGCTTGCCGGTCGAAGGCGTCCACTACGACGACCGCCTGCGCGAAATGAACTACGGCCATTGGGAGGGCCAACTCGCAGCCGACCTGCCAAAAACCGACCCCGAAGGCGTCGCCGAACGTGCCCGCGATTGGTGGCATTGGCGCCCGTCAGGCGGCGAAAGCTACGAAGACCTCACCGTCCGCGTGAATGACTGGCTCGACACGATCGAACGCGACAGCGTCGTCATCTCCCATGGTGGCGTCAGCCGTGCCCTCCGCGGTGCCGTCGTCCCAGTCCCCCGCAGCGAAGTGCCCCGTCTCCCCGTCCCCCAAGACCGCGTCCTAATCCTCCGCCGCGGCTTCATGGACTGGCTCTAGCGCACAAGTTCATTGGTAGGTTGGGTTGAGCTACTTCGCGAAACCCAACGAATTCCACGGCCGCGCATCAATCAGCCCTGGGGACTCAAACTTTGCCAAGCCGCCGCTCATAATACGTACACAGCTTCACCAGCCGGTCGCCCCCCGCACGACGCAGCGCCGCAAGTCTCTTCCGCGCCGCCTCCACATCCCCCGCATCGAGCGCAGCCATCAATACGCGATGCCGTGCCCTAATCTCCTCAAACGCCGCCGAACGCGCCACATTGTCATCGCCTAGCACCGCAAAAATCCGCTCCGGCCGCTGCTTGCCCCGCAACAAGATCCGGTCGATCTCCAGCACCGCAAACCCAGCAATCGCCTCCGCCGTCCCCTCCCCCACGATCACCGGCACGCCATACTCAGCCGTCACCCCCTCAAGCCGCGCCGCGACGTTCACTGCTTCGCCGATGATCGAATAATCAAACCGCCGCGGCGACCCAAGATTGCCCACGCAGCACCGCCCCGTATTCAGCCCTATCCCGATTTCGATCCGCGGATGCGGCTTGCCCGTCGCGGCAGCCTCCGCCTGCCATGCCGCATTCAACCGCTCCAATTCCGCAATCATCGCCAGCGCCGCCCGGCACGCGTTCTGCGCATGCGCACCATCGTCGAGCGGCGCATTCCAGAACGCCATCACTGCGTCCCCGATGAACTTATCGATCGTCCCGCGATGCTCGACGATGATATCCGTAACCGGCGTGAACAACTGGTTGAGCAGAGCGACAAGCGGCTCGGCCTCCATCTGCTCGGAAATCCGCGTAAAACCCCGCACGTCGGCAAACAGCACGGTCACAACCCGCATCTCGCCGCCGAGCTTCAACCGCGACGGATCCTTCGCCAACTCGTCCACCAGCGCCGGCGCCATATAATGCGAGAACGTTGACCGGATCTGCGTCCGCTCCCGCTCCGTCCCGAGCGTATTGTGCAGCGTGCCGACGATATAAACCGCCGCCAGCGCCAATGACGGATAGACCGGATCGAACAAATACCCCGCCCGCGTATACAGCAGCCACGACACACCGAGCACACCCGCGACCGACACCAGCCCGACCAACGCCGCCGCGCGCGCCCCCGCTTTCGCAATCAACCAAGCCACCAGCCCCCCGCTCGCCAGCAGAAAGAGCAACTCCGCGCCTGCCGCATAATCTGGCCGCACGATGTGATCGCCCGACACCATCTGCTCCAGCGCCTGCGCATGGATCTCAACGCCGGGCACCGTCGTCGCCAGCGGCGTCGCCCGCAGATCGAACAGCAACGGCGACGACGATCCGATCAGGATCATCCGTCCCGCCACATCCTTAGGCTCGAACGTCCCATCCAAAATTCGCTGCGCCGGGATCGTCCGTCCCGGATGGCTTGCCGCAAACCGCAACCACAACTGCCCATTCGCATCCGTCGGAATAATCGTCTTACCGACCCGCAGCGTCGCGATGCCAGTCTTCTGCCCAAACGACTCCGTCCCGCTCCCGCCCGACGACCGCACGAACACCGTCGTCTGCCCCGAACTGACCCGCAGCGTCTCCAAGGCGAGCGAGGGGTAAAGCACACCGCCGACGCTCACGAGCATCCCCACCCGCCGCACAATCTGATCCTGCGACGGCATCCAGTTCACCGCCCCCAGCCCGCGCACCCCAGCCGTCAGCACCGGCAAACTGTTGAGCGATCCGGCAAACCCCGGCACGAACAAGCGCGGATCATCCCCCGCCGCCACAAAACTCGCCCGCGGCGGTCCAGGCTGCGCCGTCGACTCCCCGATCCCGACGAACCCGAGCACAACCGGCGCCGCTCGAACGGCATCCCCCAGCACCGCATCGTTGGTCGGCACCGCGGCCAACCCGCGCAACGCCAGTTCCAGTCCCGGAACCTGCGCGCCCAGCACCCGCACCAGCGCATCCGGTGACATCCGGTCCGTTTCCGGCATCACCAGATCGAACGTGATCGATGCCGCACCCGCGTCCTTGAGCTTGGTGACGATCTCAGCCAGCCGCGTGCGCGGCCAAGGCCATTGCCCCACTGCCGCCAGCGACGCCTCGTCGATATCGACGATTCTCACCGGAAATGCCGGATCGATCGGCCGCGGCCTCAGCACGAGATAAGCGTCAAACACCGACGACCGGAACCGCGCAATCGGCTCGGGGTCAACGATCCGCACTGCGAGCATCACCGCCAGCAGCCCCAACGTGACGAGCCAATAAACCAGCGATCTGCTCACGTTCTAACCATAGCTTTAGCCCGAAAGCGCTCCCCCTTACTCCATGGCCGGGCGTGACCCGGCCATCCAGAGGCCCCAAACTCAGACCCTACACCCCCGGCAGCTTATAATCCTTGAACTGTTCGCGCAGCTTTGTTTTCAAAATCTTGCCAGTCGCCGTATGCGGGATCTCATCGACCGTGACCACATCGTCCGGCAGCCACCACTTCACGACCTTGTCGCTCAAAAACGCCAGCATCTCCGGCTTCGTCACGCTCTGCCCGTCCTTCATCACCAGCACCAGCAACGGCCGCTCGTCCCACTTGGGATGATGCACGCCGATCACCGCCGCCTCGGCGACGCTCGGATGTCCGACCGCCGCATTCTCCAGATCGATCGACGAAATCCACTCCCCGCCCGACTTGATGACATCCTTCGACCGGTCCGTCAGCCGCACATACCCATCCGGATCGATGGTTGCCACATCCCCGGTATGGAACCACCCATCCGCATCGACGGCCGACGTGTCGGCCCGGAAATACCGGTTCGTCACCCACCAGCCGCGTACCATCAAATCCCCGAACGCCACCCCATCATGCGGCAACGGCTCGCCCGCATCGTTGATGATCTTCATTTCGATGCCATAGACGGGCCGCCCCTGCTTCGCCCGGGTCTCGTCCTTGACCACCTCGGACAAGCCCGCATGTTTGGGCAGCAAATGGTTCATCGCCCCCAGTGGGCTCGTCTCGGTCATCCCCCACATCTGGTTGACCTCGACGCCCCACCGCTCGCGGAAATTCGTAATCAACGCCGGCGGACATGCCGACCCGGCCACGATCAGCCGTTTCAACGTAGCGAGCTTCCCGCCCGTCTTCTCCAGATGCTGCATCACCCCAAGCCAGATCGTCGGCACGCCCGAGCTGAGCGTCACGCCCTCTGCCTCGATGAGATCGCTCAGACGCTGTCCGTCCAATTGCTGCCCCGGCAACACCATCTTGGCCCCGGCCAGCGTCGCCCCATACGGCACGCCCCACGCACTCGCATGATACATCGACGACGCGGGCAGGATCACATCCTTCTGCGAAATCCCGAACGTATCCACCATACACGACGCATATGCGTGCAACACCGTCGAGCGATGCGAATACAAGACGCCCTTGGGATTTCCCGTGGTGCCCGACGTGTAGCAAAGCGACGATGCCGTATTCTCATCAAACACCGGCCATTCGAACACTTCGCTTACCGCTGCCAGCGCCGCTTCATAGTTATGGACCTTCGCAATACCCGGAATTTTAGGCGTCTCTGCGGGCTCGCACAACGCCACCCAATGTTCGACAAACGGGCACTGCGGCGCCAGCCGCGCGACGATGTCGGTGAACGACAAATCGAAAAAGACGATGGCGTCCTGCGCATGCGTCACGATAAATAGGATCTGCTCGAAGAACAGCCGCGGATTGATCGTATGACAAACCGCCCCGATCCCCGACACGCCGTAATACAATTCCAGATGCCGGTGCGTGTTCCAAGCGAGCGTCCCGACCCGGTCACCGATCCCAACGCCCGCTCCCCGCAACACATTCGCCAGCCGCTTCGACCGCACATTCACTTCGGCCCAATTCGTCCGCACGAACTTGTCCGCCGATACCCGAGACACGATCTCCGTCGCCCCGCTCGTTCGCGCCGCATGCGCAATCAAACTGGAAATCAACAGCGGCTGCGTCTGCATCAAACCTTGCATTAACGTCTCTCCCCGGAGCACTCTTCGTCTTGTTCAACCCACCGGTTAATCCGGCTTATCGGCCTGCAGCTGCGTCGTGCGTTGGATCAAACCGCGTTCGACGATCACGACTCAAAAACATCTCACCTAAGGATGACAAACCATCCCCAAATTCCGTCATCCCAGCCTTCGCTGGGATCCAGTCAACCATCCAATTGAGGTGAAGCCCCCTCACTTCCCCTTAAATACCGCCGCGCGCTTCTCGACGAAGGCCGCCATCCCTTCCTTCTGATCCTCGGTCGCAAACAACGCATGGAACGCGCGCCGCTCATACAACAGCCCCTCGGCCAGATTGACCTCCTGCGCCCGGTCCACCGCCTCCCGCGCCATCATCACCGCCAGCTTGCCATACCCGGCAATAATCTTCGCCGCAGCGAGCGCTTCGGTCATGAGCTGAGCCGCCGGCACCACCCGCGATACGAGCCCGCACCGCTCAGCCTCCGCCGCATCCATCATCCGGCCAGTCAGGATCATATCCATCGCCTTCGACTTCCCGATCAGCCGCGTAAGCCGCTGCGACCCGCCCATTCCGGGCATCACGCCAAGCTTGATCTCCGGCTGCCCGAACTTGGCCGTATCCGCCGCAAAGATCGTATCGCACATCAAGGCGAGCTCGCACCCGCCCCCCAGGGCAAAGCCAGAGACTGCTGCGATCTTGGGCGTCCGCACCTTCCAGAATTTTTCCCACCCGGAAAAGAAATCCCCGCCGAACATCTCGCCGAACGACTGCCCCGCCATCTCCTTGATGTCAGCCCCCGCCGCAAACGCCTTCTCGCTTCCGGTCACAATGATGCACCCGACGTCCGGATCGCTATCGAACGCCGACAGCTTGTCGCCAAGCTCCCGCATCACCTGCCCATTGAGCGCATTCAGCGCCTGCGGCCTATTGAGCCGCGCAATCGCAACCCGGCCATCTCGTTCGATCGACACCGTATCAGTCATGCGCCCGCACTCCTGTCAAAATCCAATTCGCTATCCCCTAGGCCCGCAAACATAGCCTCGACCGCCGCAGGCGCTATCGCATCCAACGAGCCATCCTGCCATTCCGGCTTGCGATCCTTGTCAATCACCACCGCACGAATACCCTCTTGGAAATCGCCATACGTCAGTGCCCGCGTCACAAACCGGTACTCGTTGGCCAACGCCGCCTCGATGGTGTTCACCGCCCGCGCCTGACGGATCGCCGCCAACGAGCAATGGACCGACATGGGCGATGCTTTGCCGATCGCCTCCAAAGCCGCCTCAGCCCACGCAGCGCTTGACCGCTTCAATCGCGCGACAATCTCAGACGGCGTGTCAGCCTCGAAAACAGCAGCAACCGCACCGGCGTTCTCAACCAGAGCAGACGGCCCCGGCACAACTGCAAACCGTTCAATGACCGCGACATCCGCCTCGGCAACAAGCGCCGCAACCAGATCGCCCAACTTGTTCGCAGGCACCACCTTGTCGGCAAACCCTGTCGCAATGCAGTCGGCAGCTCCCAGCCGCAACCCGGTCAGTCCGATATACTCGCCCATCCGCCCGGGTGCCCGCCCCAGTAGCAACGAAGTCCCGACATCAGGGATCAGCCCGATGCTGCACTCGGGCAGCACGAGCACGGTCCGGTCGGTGACGATCCGGTGAGACGCATGCGCCGAAACGCCCACACCTCCTCCGATCACAATACCATGCATGATCGCAACGATGGGCTTTGCGTACCGCGCAATCATCTGGTCAAGCCGGTACTCGCTCACGAAAAACCGCTGCGCCTGCGCAATGTCCCCGGACCGCATACACTGATAGAGGTTCGTGATATCCCCGCCGGCACAGAATGCACGGCCACCCGCCGCATCGATCACCACGAGGCGAACCGCAGCATCGTCAGCCCAGTTCGACAACAGCGCGTCGATCTCTTCGGCCATCTCCAGCGTCAGCGCATTCAGCGCCGGTTGCCGGTCCAGCGTAATCCGCCCGACTTTGCCCTCGATCCGTCCAATCACATCGCTCATGCCGTCAACCACTCTCCCAAAACGTCTCGGCAGAGATTGATATGGCAGCTCCAGCGGCGGTCAATCGGAAATCCCGCAAAACGGTTATGTCGCCCCTCTCCCCGTCCTTCACGGGGAGAGGGCCAGGGTGAGGGGCGGCAACGGAAAAGGCGAGCGAGGGCGGGCGTCCCATACGTGCCAGTAACGCCCCCTCTCCACTTGGGGAGAGGGTTGGGGTGAGGGGGCCTGGACTGGGCGAACGCAAAAAGAGTGAAGGCACCCCTCATCTGCCCTGTGGGCATCTTCTCCCCAGGGGGAGAAGAAAGTATTACTCAGCTGCCTTCGCGTAACTCTCCACCGGCGGACACGAACACGCCAAATTCCGGTCGCCATACACGTTGTCGACCCGGTTTACCGGCGGCCAGTACTTATCGACCCGGAAAGCACCCGCTGGAAAACACGCGGCCTTGCGAGAATACGGCCGCTGCCAATCGCCGATCAAATCCTCGACCGTATGCGGCGCGTTCTTGAGCGGATTGTTGACCTTATCGAGCCGCCCCTCCTCGATCGCCCGCACATCCTCGGCAATCCCAAGCATCGCCTCGCAGAACCGGTCCAACTCCGCCTTCGTCTCGCTTTCCGTCGGCTCGATCATCAGCGTCCCCGCGACCGGCCAGCTCATCGTCGGCGGATGGAACCCGCAATCGATGAGCCGCTTGGCCACATCATCCACCGTCACACCCGCCCGCTCGTTGAACGGCCGCGTATCGACGATGCACTCGTGCGCCACGCGCGCCTTCGTCCCCGTATACAAAACCCCATAAGACCCCTTCAAACGGCTCGCGATGTAGTTTGCTGAGAGGATCGCGATCCGCGTCGCCTGCGTGAGCCCCGGCCCGCCCATCATCAGGCAATAGCTCCACGAGATCGCCAGGATCAGCGCCGACCCGTAAGGCGCCGCCGACACCGTCATTGCGCTGCCGCCCGTCATAGGATGCCCCGGAAGGTACGGCGCGAGATGCGCCTTCACCCCGATCGGCCCCATCCCCGGCCCGCCGCCGCCATGGGGAATGCAGAACGTCTTGTGCAGATTGAGATGGCTGACATCCGCCCCCACATCGCCCGGACGCGCCAGCCCGACCATCGCGTTCATGTTCGCGCCGTCGAGATAGACCTGCCCGCCGTTGTCATGCGTGATCGCACAGATCTCGCGCACGCTTTCCTCAAACACGCCATGCGTCGACGGATACGTAATCATCGCCGCCGCAAGCTTGTCCTTGTTCGCAACAGCCTTTGCCTCGAAGTCCGCAACGTCGATGTTGCCCTTCTTGTCGGTAGACACAACCACAACTGAAAACCCGCACATCGCCGCCGACGCAGGATTGGTCCCATGCGCCGACGCCGGAATGAGGCATACGGTCCGGTGCCCCTGCCCACGCGCCTGATGATACGCCCGGATTGTCAACAGCCCGGCATACTCGCCCTGTGCCCCCGAATTCGGCTGCATTGAAAACGCGTCATACCCCGTGACCTGACACAGTTTCGCCGACAGATCGCCGATCATCTCGGCGTATCCAAGCGCCTGATCGCCTGGCACGAACGGATGAATCTCGGTCAGCTCCGGCCACGAAATCGGCAGCATCTCCGCCGTCGCATTGAGCTTCATCGTGCACGACCCCAGCGGGATCATCGCCCGGTCGAGCGCGAGGTCGCGATCCGCCAGCCGCCGCATATACCGCGTCATCTCCGTCTCGGCCCGGTTCATATGGAACACCGGATGCGTAAGATACTCGCTCGTCCGCAGCAGCGCCTTGGGCAACCGGTACTCAGGGTACTCGTCGCTATACACAAGATCGAAACCGCCGAACGCCCGCCACACCGCCTCAAGCGTCACGGGCCGCGTCCGTTCGTCAACCGTGATCCCAATCCGGTCGTGCCCGACTTTCCGCAGGTTCACCCCGTTATCGACGCCGTTCTTAATAATCAGCCCCTGATAGGGCCCGACCTCCACCGTGATCGTGTCGAAAAACGCCACGGGAGAAACCTTGAAGTGCAACGCCTCCAATCCATCCGCCAACCGCGCCGCCTTGCGATGGATCCGCTCGGCAATTGCGCGCAATCCCTTCGGCCCGTGAAACACCGCGTACATCGACGCGACGACCGCCGGCAGCACCTGCGCCGTGCAGATATTCGACGTCGCCGTCTCGCGCCGGATATGCTGCTCGCGCGTCTGCAAGGCCAGCCGGTAAGCCCGGTTGCCCCGTGCATCAACCGACACACCCACAAGCCGGCCCGGCAGCGCACGCTTATACGCATCCTTGACCGCCATATACCCGGCATGCGGCCCGCCATACCCCATCGGCATCCCAAACCGCTGCATCGACCCGACGGCAATATCCGCACCCATCTCGCCGGGCGGCTTCAGCAGCGTCAGCGCCATCGGATCGGCCGCCACCACCGCCAGCGCCTTCGCCGCATGCAGCTTGCCAATCACCTCGGCAAAATCGGCAAACGTCCCATTCAAATTCGGATACTGGAACAGCGCCCCAAACACCGCTGCCGGATTAAGATCCTTAAAGGGATCCCCGGTAATCACAGTCCAGCCTAATGGCTCCGCCCGCGTCTTCACGACTGCAATCGTCTGCGGCAAACACCCTTCATCGACAAAGAATGCAGCCACCTTCGACTTGCTGACGCGATGCGCCAGCGCCATCGCCTCGGCTGCCGCCGTCGCCTCATCCAGCAACGACGAGTTCGCGACATCGAGCCCGGTCAGGTCCGACACCATCGTCTGGAAGTTCAGCATCGCCTCCAACCGGCCCTGGCTGATCTCGGGCTGATACGGCGTATAGGCCGTGTACCAAGCCGGGTTCTCTAGGATGTTGCGCTGAATCGCAGGCGGCATGATCGTGCCATGATACCCCTGCCCGATCAGCGAAGTGAGTACGCGGTTCTTCCCCGCAATCTCGCGCATCCGGTCAAGCCCGGCGCGCTCTGTCAGCGGCTTGCCAAACTCCAGCGGCATCCGCTGCCGGATCCCCTCCGGCACCACCTCGGCAATCAGCTCATCCAAACTCGCCACGCCCAACTCGCGCAACATATCCGCGATCTCCTCGGGCGAGGGGCCGATATGGCGGCGGTTGGCGAAATCATACGGATCGTATTTGGGGAGCGTGGTCATGCGTGCTCCGCTCCGATCAACGCCTTGTAGCCAGCCTCATCGAGCATCTCCGCCAGCGCGCCAGAGTCGGCGATCCTGATCTTGAAAAACCAGCCCTTGCCCATGGGATCGGCGTTCACCAGCGAAGGATCATCGGCAATACCCTGATTGACCTCGACCACCTCACCATCGAGCGGCGCATACACGTCCGACGCCGCCTTCACCGACTCGACCACCGCAGCGCCATCGCCCTTGGCGAGCTTCGCGCCCACATCGGGCAACTGCACGAAAACGAGATCGCCGAGCTGCTCGACCGCATGTTGTGTGATCCCGACCGTCGCCACATCGCCCGCAACGGCCAGCCATTCATGATCCGGGGTATATTTGAGCATTCGTAGTCTCCGCTTTTGAGAAATGCTGAAAGAGGGATCAGTCTAGCGGCCACCCTTGTGGCCGAAGCGCCGAAGAGGCGCCGGCGCTAGCGCCGGACTCAAACTGTGCGACCTTCTCCAGGTCGAACAGTTTGCAAGGAAAGAGACCGTTTGTAGCGCGTCGCTACAAACGGCATCGCACTCACGACAACCGGCAACCGCTTGCCGCGCACGTCCGCAAACACCCGCGTACCAATCTTGGCGAGCGGCGCAGGCACATACCCCATCGCAATCGGCGCATCGACGCTCGGCCCAAACCCGCCCGACGTAACGGTCCCGATCTGCGCGCCGCCCTCGGCATCGCCAAAGAGCGCCGCCCCGCCACGCACCGGCGCACGCCCCTCGGCTTTAAGCCCAATCCGGCACCGTGGCGGCCCAGCCTTCAACTGCTCAAAAATCACATCAGCCCCAGGGAACCCTCCGGCCCTAGCGCCTCCCGCACGCCGCACACCCTGGATCGCCCAAGCCAACCCAGCCTCAATCGGCGTCGTCTCCGTATCGATGTCCGATCCGTACAGGCACATGCCAGCTTCAAGCCGCAAACTATCTCGCGCCCCAAGCCCAATCGGCATCACGTCTTCTTCCGCCAGCAACGCGCCAGCAATCTTGCCGGCCTTCCCCGCCGGCACCGAAATCTCGAACCCATCCTCGCCCGTGTACCCCGACCGCGACGCAACACACGGCGCGCCCAGAACCGACAACTCACGTACATCCATGAATCTCATCGCTGCAGCTTCCGGCGCCAGCCGTACCAACGCCGCCTCTGCCATCGGCCCCTGCAGCGCCAGCAGCGCCCGGTCCAGCACCGCCATCTCGCACGAGTCCGAAAGCGCCGCCCGCAGATGCGCTTCATCGGCCGCCTTGCACGCCGCATTCACCACCAACAGCAGATGATCACCGCGATTGGCCACCATCAAATCATCAATAATTCCGCCAGCCGCATTCGTGAACAGCGCATACCGCTGCCGCCCCACGCCCAACCCCGCAACATCAACCGGCACCAGCCGCTCCAGCGCCAACGCCGCATCGCGAACATCGCCCGACTTCGCCCGTAGCGTGATCTGCCCCATGTGCGAAACGTCGAACAGCCCGGTGGACGCCCGCACCGCCAGATGCTCCTTCAATACACCGGCCGTATATTGAACCGGCATATCGTAACCGGCGAACGGCACCATCCGCGCGCCCAATGACAGGTGCAGCGCGTGCAATGGCGTAGCCTTCAAATCGGACGTATTCGTCGTCGCGTCGCTCATGAAGCGGCTCCCAAGGCTCATAGCCGGCGCGGATGTGCGCCATCAAAGAGCCCCCTCTGTCGCGAGACCTGAAAGTTTGAGCGACCGGTATCCGGCGATCACCGGCACCTGTTGCTTTTCCTCTTCGGTGGGCGAAACGGACGAACGTCCCGCCTCTTTCCAGAGCGTCGATTGTCTTGCGGTCCTTGGTGCCTGAGAGTTTCCGGGGCGGTTGCTCCTTCGGCGTCGAAGTCTGACCTCAATCTCTCCCACAAGACGTCTATGACGTCCTCAACAGGTAGTCGCGCCCGCCGTCCCGGTCAACGCACACGCGCAACAATCCCCGCCCTCCTTTAGTCGTTACGCCTTCGGAACAATGGAGACTGCCCTCTTTCCCCCCCTTGCGGGGAGGGGTTAGGGGTGGGGGTGGGGGTAAGCTATGGTGGGGCGCAACGGCCAAGTTTTGGCTTCCGCGCCTTGCGCCCTATATAGAGACGAGAACGAGCTGCCAATGTGTTGAGGATACGAAGTGTGGATACTCTTGAACGCCCGCCAACGGCCCAGCGCCTCTTCACCGAAAACGTGATCCCCCAACTCGTCGCTTGGCGCACCGCATCCATCCCGTGCGCCCTCGTCACCCTCGTCGGCATCGACGGCTCCTCGCCCCGCCGCCTCGGCAGCCAGATGGCGGTCAACATCCACGGCGATTACCTTGGCTACATCTCCAGCGGTTGCGCGGAAGCCGCCATCGTCGCCGAAGCCATCGACGCCATCACCCATGCCGCCAACCGCACCATCCGCTACGGCACAGGCTCCAAATACATCGACGTCGTGCTTCCTTGCGGCTCTGGCATCGACGTCCACTTCGACGTCACGATTTCCACGAGCGCCCTCGAACACCTGCAATCCGAAATCGCCGCCCGCCGCCCCGCTACCCTGACCATCGGCCTCGCTGGCGACCACACACCCGCCCAATTCACCCGCACCTACGATCCCGTCCCCCGCATCATCGTCGCCGGTCGCGGCATCAACGTCGATTTCGTCGCCCGCTTTGCCCACGACCTCGAATGGGACGTCGCCGTCGCCTCCCCCGATCTGCAAACCCTTGCCCGCCTCGGGGCCCTCGCCCGCACGCAACACCTCACCCAACCCGGCGACTTCGACCCCGCCCTCATCGACGCCAACACTGCCATCGTCCTCGTTTTCCACGATCACGACTGGGAACCGGCCATCCTCGCCAAATGCGCGGACACCCCTGCCTTCTACATCGGCTCGCTCGGTAGCCGCCGCACCCACGGCCAGCGCAAGGAG
>JANLYB010000052.1:0-2701 GCA_031365425.1 Hyphomicrobiaceae bacterium | reverse complement strand
GGCCTGCGCTATGACTTCCGCTGATCTTTAAACTCCCACGACCCCGTCCAGCCGCGCAATCGGCTGGACGGACCGGAGCGGCTAAAAACAGCTGATCCCAAGGTTACCCGTTTTGATCCCAAGGTCTGTGTCTCTGCGTTGTTCGAGCCCGTCGGCTCACCTGTGAAAAAACAACGGCCAGCCTTTGGCGAACGAGCTTCGCTCGTCTCCGATGCAGTCAGATTTTCTTATTGCTTGCACCGGCGGCAACGCCATTTGCGTCGCCGTCAAAACGGGATCGAAGTTACATGAAACGCATATCTCAAAGCCTCGGGCTCGGCCTTGCACTTCTGGCGGCCTCTTCCGTCAGCCCGCGCGCGGCCGATTGGGCCGTCGGCAGCGGCGGCGTCATCAAAGACTTCGGCAGCGTCAAAGATTATCGCAACGCAGCCGTGCCCGTTCCAGCCCCCACGCCCGCCCCCTCCTACAACAGAGATTGGTACGTTCGGGGCGACTTCGGTTACAACCTCGCCACCAGCGCCGACATCACCGCGTCCGACGGCATCAAAGCTGGCGAAAACATGGATGGCTTCCTGTTCGGCTCTATCGGCGCAGGCCGCTATCTCACGCCCAGCATCCGCGCCGAAATGACCTTCGACTTCCGTCCGAAAAAGAAGGTCACCGAAGGGGCCCACAACTTCGATCGCAAGGTCATTTTGACTGGCAACAACGGGACCAATCCAACGCACGACACCTACACTTATCAGGTCCAGCAGACTGAGAACTCGACGACTGCCGACCAGACCGCCTTCTTCAACCTTTACTATGATTTCCTGCAAGGCCCCAGTAGCCGGATCAAGCCATACGTTGGGGCTGGCCTCGGCCTCGACTATCGCCGCTTCAAGCGCGAGACCGGTCAGAACGCCAATTGCTACAACGTGTCGAGCCGCGACGACGGGACGGGCGTCGTCACGCCATATGACTATTCAGGCGGGGTCGGTTCGCTCGGCGTTCCCGGTTCTTGCAACGTCGGAAACACCACCGCCAGCGACGCCAAATACACGTCCGCCGTCGGCTTTGCGGCTGCACTGATGCTCGGTGTCGGCGTCGAAGTCACCCCCGCCATCACCTGGGACACCGGCTACCGAATGATTTGGCAAGGCGCCTCCGTCAGCCTCGCTGCGGCGAGCTTCGATGGCGTCAACACGAATATCAACATTTCCGACCGCATCGACCACGAACTGCGCACCGGGATCCGCGTCGACCTGAACTAGTCTCGTTCTCTCCCCAACGCCCTCACGCCCGCCAAGTCCCCTTGGCGGGCGCTTTCGCGTTTGCGATCTTCACAAACGACTGGTCAATCGTTCCGCCTCTATCCCGGATGACTTATCCCTCCCTTGTCGTCATCCCGGCGAAGGCCGGGAGCCAAGCAACCTTCAATTTGGTGGAACGCCTGAACGCAAAAACGCCCGCCGGGAGCACCGGCGGGCGTTTCGTAGTCCAAAAAGGCGTGGGGTCCAGGGGGCCGGAGGGCTACTAAGCCCGACCGAACAAAAGAGCCCCCTGGCCTTCATTTAACTCGGACGTCGGGCAATTACGTCATGCCGTCACGCGAAGCCGGATGTTTCCGGCTTCGCCAAGCAAAGAGCATGGACGGCCACGAATGACCGCCCAATAGCTCCTTACATCATGCCGTCCATGCCGCCCATTCCACCCATTCCGCCCATGCCGCCGTGGCCATGGCCGCCTTCGCCGCGCTTTGGCGCTTCGGCAACGGCTGCTTCGGTGGTGATCATGAGAGCGGCGATCGAGGCAGCGTCCTGGAGGGCGGTACGAACCACCTTCGCGGGATCGATGATGCCCTTTTCGATCATATCGCCATACTCGTCGGCCTGAGCGTCGTAACCGAAGTTATTGGCGCGGGCTTCGAGCACCTTGCCGACGACGATCGAACCTTCAACGCCGGCGTTGTCGGCGATCTGGCGGATCGGAGCCTGCAGTGCTTTGCGGACGATGGCAATACCGGCATCTTCGTCGGAGTTCAGACCTTCGACGTTGATGGCGTTGGTTGCCTTGAGCAGCATGACGCCGCCGCCGGGAACGACGCCTTCTTCAACGGCTGCCCGCGTGGCGTTCAGCGCGTCGTCGACGCGGTCCTTGCGTTCCTTGACTTCGATTTCGGTGGCGCCGCCAACCTTGATCACAGCCACGCCGCCAGCGAGCTTCGCGAGACGCTCCTGCAGCTTTTCCTTGTCGTAGTCCGAAGTGGTTTCTTCGATCTGCGCCTTGATCTGGTTGACGCGGGCTTCGATGTCTTTCTTCTTGCCCGAGCCGTCGATGATCGTGGTGTCGTCCTTCGTGATGGTCACGCGCTTGGCGCGGCCCAGCATGTCGAGAGTAACGTTCTCGAGCTTGATGCCGAGGTCTTCGGAGATCGTCTGACCGTTGGTGAGAACGGCGATGTCTTCGAGCATGGCCTTGCGGCGGTCGCCGAAGCCCGGTGCCTTAACGGCAGCAACCTTGAGGCCGCCGCGCAGCTTGTTGACGACGAGCGTCGCCAACGCTTCACCCTCGATCTCCTCGGCGACGATCAGCAGCGGCTTGCCGGTCTGAACGACGGCTTCAAGAACCGGCAGCATCTGCTGCAGGCTGCCAAGCTTCTTCTCGTGGATGAGGATATAGGGATCGTCGAGTTCGGCGATCATCTTCTCGGCGTTGGTGA
>JANLYB010000140.1:0-5189 GCA_031365425.1 Hyphomicrobiaceae bacterium | reverse complement strand
GAACCGCAGTGCCAGAGTCTGTTGCGACCGTATGACCATCGCTGGTCAGGGACGATCCGCCAGGACCCCGCCGCCTGCGTTTCTCTTCCTTCAAATTCAATTGTCAAAGAGCAAAGTCGAACCGCCACCACCCAAAGGCCTGACGATACCGAACAGAAATCCAACCAGCGCCGTAGCTGGCCGCGAAAGACAACAAATTCTCATCCGGGTGATTGGCCGTTTGAGAACCAGAAGAAGATCGAAGATTGGACACCCTGCCGGGCAAGCGCAACACCTCAGTGCCGCGCCGATGAACTGAATAAACAATATCACAGCGCCCGTGTCAACACGGGCTTTTGGAAATCCACAAACGGCACATCTTCGCCACCTCCAGGAAGGTGGCTAACATGCTGAATAAGCGCGCAAAACAAAGGCAAAGTTTACGCGGAAAAACTTTATCCACAAGCCCTACGATCCACCTATATGGCTCAGATTCGGTTTTTTTATGCATGAAAAATCTTGGCGATCCTAATGACGAGGGTATGTTGGTCGTATGGTTCAAGTCGTGTTCACACCGAATATCCAGCGCCACGTCCCGTGCCCACCGGCGGATGCACAGGGCGCGACGGTTCGCGAAGTGCTGGAGCATGTCTTCGCCGCTAATCGTCAGGCGCGCAGCTATGTGCTTGATGACCAGGGGGCGCTCCGCAAGCACATGACCATCTTCGTCGACGGCTGCTCCATATCCGACCGCACAAAGCTGTCTGATCCCGTCGGCCCAACAAGCAACGTCTATGTCTATCAGGCACTATCAGGAGGGTGAGAATGAGCGATCAGCTGCTCGTGTCGACGCGCAAGGGCTTGTTTACAGTGTCTCGCGTATCCTCAGGCTGGGCAATCACTGGCACTGCGTTCCTGGGCGACAACGTTACCCTGACACTGACCGACCACCGCGATGGCCGTCATTACGCGGCACTCGATCACGGTCATTTTGGCGTCAAGGTTCATCGCTCAACGCAGGCCGGCTGGGAAGAGATCGCGGCCCCCGCTTATCCACCCAAGCCCGAGGACTACGAAGAAAACGACATGTGGGGCCGCCCCCTCGCCTGGAGCACGGCGCGGATATGGGCGCTGACGCCCGGCAGCGATGACGAACCGGGCGTCTTGTGGTGCGGCACGCTGCCGGGCGGGCTGTTCCGTTCTAGCGACCGCGGCAATAGCTGGCAGATCGTGAGCGCCCTCTGGGAGCATCCTAAACGCAAACAGTGGATGGGCGGTGGCGCGGATCTGCCCGGCATCCACTCAATTATCGTCGATCCAAAGAATTCCAAGCGTGTCTTCATCGCCGTATCGACTGGCGGCATATGGCTGACCGAAGACGGCGGCGATAGCTGGCAGCAGCGCGGAGAAGGCATGCGCGCGGATCACGTCCCGCCTGAACTCACCCACGATCCTATCGCCCAGGACGTCCATTGCCTCGTCCAGTGCGCGGCGGCCCCGGACCGCATGTGGGTCCAGCATCACAACGGCATCTTTATCTCATCCGACGAAGGGCGCACCTTCAAGGAACTCACCAACGTGAACCCGTCCGCGTTTGGCTTTCCGGTAGCTGTACACCCGCGCGAACCCGATACCGCATGGTTCGTGCCCGAAATCAAAGACGAAAAGCGAATTCCCGTCGGCGGCAAACTGGTGGTGACGCGCACCCGTGACGGCGGCAAGACGTTCGATAGCCTCACCAAAGGGCTGCCTCAAACGCATGCCTACGATGTCGTCTATCGACACGCACTTGCACTCGATGCAACGGGCAATCGTCTCGCCTTGGGATCGACGACAGGCGGGCTGTGGGTCAGCGAAGATCAGGGCGATAGTTGGTCTGCTGTCTCTAATACGCTACCGCCGATTTATGCCGTGCGATTTGCTTAAGGCCAGACTGGCTGGTTCGAGAACGAACCGCTCCGGCTTGAGCGCTATGCCTTCCTGCCTGCGCTCCACATCGGGCAGAACGTCATTGCTCGGCCAAATGCCGGATCCGAGCGCCTCGCGATAGGCTGAGGGTAAGCCTGCGGCCAGCATGTCCGCCTGGGCTGCCTCAAAATCGTAGTCCAATGCGCAGGTCTCCACGAGGATGCCACCTGCGGACGGCGTCAGCAGGGCGTACCAAACGCGAGCCGTCGCATCATTCGCCGGCATCCCGACGACACCTGCGTTGAGCCACAGCTTGCTATCGACAATTCGCGCAAACGGTAACCCGCTATGACCGCCGATGACGCCATCCGTTCCGGCCAACGCAAGTTCGTCGCGCAACACGCCAACCGGCGCCGATTGGAACACATAAGCGTTGATCTTACTCGCGCTGCCGTGGATGACGGCCAAGGTAAGGCCTGCGATGACCACATCAAGCCGCTTGGGTAACGTCTGAAGATAGCGCCGGTCCTCATCTGTCAGTTGACTATTGGCGTAGGTGTACCACTGCGCCGACAGCAGATCGCAGGCGCTGCCGGTGGCATAACCGCATGCGCAGTCCTCAGCGCCATTTCCCAATTGTTCGTCGCAGTTGCCCATGACGACATGGATGCCTTCGTCGCGGACAAGCGCAATCGTCTCGCGCGGCTTGCCGCAATAAGCGGCCAGGTCACCCGTGCAGATGATATTGGATGATAAAATCCCGCGCCGGGAGGCTTCGCGCAACACAGCCCCGGTCGCCTGCAAATTACCATAAGGGCCGCCGAACACGAGGACTGTACCATCGAGCACTAAGGGGGCGCATTCAATCGGCATAAGACCTCTGATCCTTAGCGTAGCGCAGACACGATCTGCGCCCAGTGCTATTTCGTAGAGACTGGGTAACAATCAGTCCCGGCGGCTTCGTACACGTTACGGTCCGCACTCAGACAGCGTTACTTACCCATTGGAGCATAAATGAACATTGGATCGGCTAAAACGCCCCTTCGCAGCCTTGTCCTAGCTCTTACTGGTCTGCTCGGCCTCGTTTCTGCACCGACGGAGGGATCAGCCGAGGAAAAGCTCCGCTTCGCCGTTGGACCTTTCCAACCCACAGCCACCGACACCCGCAAGGCCTATGAGCCATTCTTCAAACACATCGCTGCCAAGCTTGGCCGGGATTACGAACTTGTCGTCACCAATGATTGGGCCGGCATCTCCATCGCCTTGGCCAACAAACAGGCCGATGTTGCCTGGATGGGGCCGTGGGGCTACGTGCTCGCCCATCAGGAAGGCGGCGCTAACGCCATTGCCACCGTCAAATACGACGGCAAGCCGACCTATCATTCGATTATGCTCGCGCGCCCCGACCTGAAAATCGCCAAGTGGCCTGATGATGCCAAGGGGCTTCGAATTTCGCTCGCCGATGTCGGCTCCACTTCGGGCTGGCTGATCCCGACCCACTGGTTCAAAACACAGAACATCGATCCCAAGACCTACTTCCAGTATCGCGATGGCGCTTCCCACGCCGCTAACGTCACTGCGGTTGCCTCCGGCCAAATCGATCTTGCGTCCGACTATGACCGCAACTTCAAGGCCATGATCGAAAAGGGCACGGTCAAGGCAACCGAAGCGCAGATCGTCTGGAAATCAGATCCGCTCCCCAACGATCCGCTCGTGGTCCGCGATGGCTTTGATCCGGCATTGACGGCCAAATTACAGGAAGCCCTGCTCGCCATCACGGAAGACGAAGCCAAGACCATCATGCCCAATCATTACACGGGCTGGATCAAGGCAGACCATGGCAGCTATAAGCTGATAGAGGATGCCGGCATCGCCGTCGGCCGTATCAAGCCCAAGCCTTAACCCATGAGATGGTTTTGCTGACCGATGTTCTTGTCCACCCGGGGCAGCCACCCAGGCTCGCCCAACGGCTTGCCTTCGCTGCATCGTTGCTGGCAGGCGTCGCGTTCTACGTCGCTTGCCTGCACGTCGCCGACATCAGCCTGGCAAAGCTTTGGGCAGGCTTGCCCCGGCTGGCGGGGTGGGCGGCGCGTGCTTGGCCGCCCGACTTCAGCGAATTCCCAACGCTTGCCCGGCGTGCTGCCGAAACAGTCGCGATGGCGACCGTTGGCATCTCTTTCGGCGCGGCGATCGCAGCGCCCGTTTGCCTCTTGGCCGCACGCAACACCACCCCGGCAGTCTGGTTGTATTACCCCGCGCGCTGGTTGCTCAATGTCCTGCGCGGAATCGACAGTTTCGTCTTCGCCCTGATATTCGTGGCCGCTGTCGGTCTTGGTCCTTTCGCAGGCGTCTTGGGCATCGCCGTGCATTCTGCAGGATCGATTGCCAAACTCTGGTCGGAGACCATCGAAACCGCCGAACCCGGACCCATCGAAGCCGCAACGATGAGCGGTGCCAACCGCCTCAAGGTCTTCCTTTTTGCCCTGCTGCCTGACGTGATGCCTCAGCTCGCATCTATCCTGCTTTATCTGTGGGAGTTCAACGTCCGCTCCTCGACCGTCCTTGGGATAGTCGGCGCAGGCGGGATTGGCCAGGAGCTCAAGAACAGCACGGACCTGCTGCAATTCGACCGGCTGTTCGCCATCCTGCTCATCATCCTTGCCATGGTGACACTCATCGACGCGCTCAGCGCCTCCCTGCGGCGGAGGCTGCTATGAGCGCCCTTGCAGCATTGCAGATTGCTGGATTGTCCAAGCGCTACGGCGAGGTAGCGGCTTTGCGAGACGCTTCGCTCACTATTCATCCGGGTGAATTTGTCGCCGTCTTAGGGCCCAGCGGCTCTGGCAAATCCACACTGTTCCGCTGCATCACCCGGTTGACCCAGCCCGACGCTGGTGAAATTTTCATCGGCGAGCATGCGCTGCATGACCTTAGAGGCCGCGCGCTCGCAATGGCTCGCCGCGACATCGGCGTCGTTTTCCAGCAATTCAATTTGATCCGCCGCCGCACGGCGTTGGAAAATGTCCTGGCCGGGCGGCTGGGGACCGCACCGTTGTGGCGGGTTGCAACCGATTGGTTTTCGTCCGCTGACGTTGCGCTGGCGTCCGAGGCTCTCGATGCCGTTGGCCTATCGGATCAACGCCATCAACGGGCCGACACGCTATCTGGCGGGCAGCAGCAACGCGTTGCTATCGCCCGCGCGCTCGCTCAGGAAAGCCGCATCCTTCTTGCTGACGAACCCGTGGCTAGCCTTGATCCCGATACAGCAACCAGCGTGTTGTCGCTGATGCAGTCGTTAGCCC
>JANLYB010000136.1:0-5072 GCA_031365425.1 Hyphomicrobiaceae bacterium | reverse complement strand
CTCCTAGTTACCAAGCTGGACCGCCTGGCTCGGTCGGTGACTGACCTTTTGAATATTCTCAAAGCACTGGAGAAAAAGGGCGTTGGATTTAAGGCTCTGGATCAGCCTGAGATCGACACGACAAGACCGGCTGGAAAACTGGTTCTTGGAATTCTGGCTTCGGTCAGTGAATTCGAGCGCGATTTGATCCGAGAGCGGCAGGCAGAAGGAATTCGCAAGGCCCACGATCGAGGTGTTAGGTTTGGTCGGGTGGAGAAGGCAACACCCGAGGTGGTGACGAGGATCAAAGGACTAAGAAGCGATGGCAAAATGATCAGGGAAATCATGGAAGCCACGAAGCTCAGCAAGGCGACCGTCTATCGCGCTCTCGCGGAAAAGGGCCAGGGAACGAGGAGATGATGCGCCAAATTGTGAAAAGGTCGAGCGCCGATTTACCCTGGGGCGACGAAGAAAAGCTCCTGCGCGCGACGGTCACCCTGGCGCCCCAGCGCAAACTAGGCGTCCTCGTCCGCTTTCCCCCTGACCGCGATGATACCGGCGTGAGGCCGGTGTGTCCGAGTCGGGCCAAAACCTGCCGTGACTTGACACGGATGATCAGACGACATGTGCTTTTTGTGTGCGCTAGCCGACAGGGTCCCAAGCCAAGAATTGCTGCGCTGCAACTGGATTGGCGATAATTTTCGCTGCGAACGGCTGCTTGTTGGAGTACATCATCCGTTCGTTGCTGGCTCACTGCCGGGCGCCCTTGACCCGCTGCTGCCAGTCCGCCGGCCACCTGTCTACCCTCGATGCTGAGTGATAAGCGTAAAGTCGTCAAGTTTTCGGCAGCTAACGGGGGCCAGAGCGACCGCCACCTCCGTGCCAGTCTGCCGGGGAGTCTTGACGCAATTAGCGGACCTTAAAGGCACTGAAAGCCAATTTCCTTCGCTGTCGTTGGCGCTACCTTGGCCGCACGATGCCTCGGCAATGCCGAGCTAGTGCATCGCTGCCCCCCCCCGATCACTTCGACGTACGAGTGGTAGTAGCGTGCCGCGAGATCTTTATCATCAGTCCGGGCTCTGCCGTCTGGAGACAATGACGCATCATGCTCCGCGCTAGGCTACCGGACGATGGATTAGACCCATCCCATGCTTCGCACGCGCTTGAACAGTTACGAGCCAGCAAGACTATTAGTTAGCGGATCAAGGTGATCCCGGTCGCGCGGTGGGGTCCGCCCACGGAGATGGACCTGCGGTCTGAGTCTCCGCCGTTTGTAGCCGGATCACGCGTGGTACCGGCTTGAGGCCCGCCGAAATGGTGTTGGCAAGCTCGGCCGCGCTGGTCTTGACGGCAGGTTGGAGGAAATCGGCCAGTTTCTTCAGCTCGGTGGCTGCATCTTGCCGCCCGAGCTGGTTCGCAACCGTGTAATATGCGTAGGCCTTGGTGTAGTCTCGCGCTGTTCCGGCACCATCGTGGTAGGCCCGCGCAAGCCAATAATGGCAATAGCCATTTCTGAAGGGAGCGCAAAGCTGGAGCAATTCAAATGAGCGCTTGGTGTCGAACCACGGCGCCGCCCGCGCGTATCTGTGGAGATAAGCGAGCTCCGCGAGCGCGAAGACCGAGTGTCCTTGCTGATAGGACCGCTCGTACCACTTGATTGCTTCCGGAAGATCCTCGCTTTCTCGATAGAGATATCGGTCCCTCAGCCACCGCGCGAGCGTGAACTGCGCCCCTTCGAACCCTGCATCTGCTGCGCGTCGCAAATAGTCGATAGTCTTCGCGCCGTCGCGGGTGAGCCCACCACGCCCGGTATGGATGCAGTATGCAAATTGCGCCATGGCGATAGGTTCGCCACTATTCGCCGCTCTGCGCAAGAGATCGACTGCTTTGACAGTATCGTACGTGCCGCCAAACTCGCCGTTGACGTATCCGGCGGCAGTAAGCCGCATCGCGTACGGTTCGCCCGCCGCCATCGCGTCATCGATCAACTTCCGTCCCGCCGTCTCATCCTTCGGCAAGCCGCCCGAGCCTGCGAAGAGGATGCGCCCGAGCACACTGCCGGCCTGACGATGTCCCCCAGCCGCCGCCTCGCGCAGCGACGCTTGCGCGTTGCGCGCCTGATCGGTCGAATTTGGTACCAGCAGGGCGAGCGCCGTGACGAACTGAACGTTTGGATCGCTTGCGGTCGCCGATTTCAGGATATCGATCGCCTTCGCCCAATCAGAGCGATAATAGGCACCGAGCGCCGCCAGGAGTTTCGGCTGGTCGTCCGCGGCAGAATTTCGAAAGGTCGACCGGTCGACGTTGACGGTGATCTGATTGGCAATCGTGGGACTGCCTGACTCATCGTCCCAGGAATACACGGCGCGCCGGGTTGCTGCGCAGCCCGGGGTCGACGCGTTGGTGCAATCGGCAGGCTTTGCCCAGTTGCCCACTGGAACTGCTGTTTCAGGAAGACCCAAAAGGAGCCTGCTCGCGAGAAGGATTGCTATCACTTGCGGCCAGACAAGCCACGCGCGACGGTACCAGGGGTCGTACTGCCAGAAGGCGATATGCAAGGCCACTGCTCGGCCGACGATTGCTGTCATCAGGTTTGTCCGTTCTAACTCAGCCCGGGCGGATTGCTCCGTTTAGGGCTATGCCGCGTCCGGCTTGACCAGCTCAACGGCGAGGAACTTGAGCGCATCGGCGATGGGAATGAAGAAATTGATGCTTGTGGTCACCCCCGAGATGCTGAATCCGGAAACGCTTACAGCGACGACATTGCCGAACCGGTCCACCATCGGTCCCCCGCTGTTGCCGGGATGAATAGCAGCGTCGCTTTGCAGGAGCGTAAGATCGTTCTCCGTGCGATAGGCGCTGACGATTCCCTTGGTGATGGTCGTCGAGTATTTCTCCTCTCGCGGCGTCCCCACCGCATAAACCTCGGCGGCGACTTCGGGCGCGTCAAGCCGCAGGGGCAGCGCTGTCATTCCCGATTCATTCACCTTGACCAGGGCGATGTCTCTCGTCTTGTTCACTCGTATGACTTCGCCGGGCAGCTGACGGCCGGACGTAAGCTTTACCGTTACGAATTTGTTCTCGGTTACCACGTGGTGGTTGGTCAGAAGATATCCATCCTTGGAGATGAAAAAGCCGCTGCCGTGCGCACCTTCAATTTTGACCGTGACAACGGCGGCCTGCAGAGCGGATGTCCCCTCTGACAGCGGGGTGACCGAGCGGGGGAGCGCGGGAACCTTGACGAGGGTGTCGCAGATCTTCTCCGGCTCGGTCTCGCGATATCCGGAAATCTTGATGGCCGCGTCAATATCCGCCATGACGAGCATGCGCAGGTCCCCGGTGAAGTCGTGCGCAATGCGCGCTGCCTGGGCCTCGCGCGCGCGCTCGAGCAGCGTTCGCATCTCGCGCGCATGACCCCAGGACTTGTTGCGCATGCCCACCTTGAGCCACGGATCGAGGTTGGACTCGAGATCATCCGGCAACACGAAGTTTTGCCGTTTTGCCATCACCCGCAGGATCGCGGCGAGCTCGCTTGCGGCATAGGGCGGAAACTCGATCGTCTTGGTAAAGCGGCTGGAAAGGCCAGGATTGCTATTGATGAAGCGCTGCATCTCAGTCGGGTAACCCGCGACAATGACGACGATGCGGTCGCGGTTGTCCTCCATGAACTTGAGCAACGTATCGATTGCCTCCTGGCCGAAATCGTGACCCGGTCGGGCAAGCGAATACGCTTCATCGATGAACAAGATGCCGTCAAGCGCTTCCTTGCATTTGTCGAGCGTCTTGGGAGCGGTTTGGCCGATATAGCCCGCGACGAGACCCGAGCGGTCAGTCTCGACCAGATGACCTTTTCGCAGCACGTTGAGCGAGCGATAGATCTCGCCGATTGCGCGCGCTACCTCGGTCTTGCCCACTCCGGGCGGGCCGATAAATACCATGTGCCGGCTGATGGGCGCGACGACGAGCCCCTGTTCTCGGCGCAAGCGCTCGACTTCAAGCGCCGACATGAGCTTGTTCGCCTCCTCCTTGACCGACTCGAGTCCGACCATCTCTTCGAGGCGGTCCAGTGCCTGATCGAGCGTGCGTTCAGGGGGGATGGGGGCCTCAACCTTCAGCCTGCGCCCGGGGCGCGGTGCCAAATGGTCAGGCGAAGAAGAAGCAGGCACCAGCGAGTGCTCAATGACGATCGAAGCCGGAGTTGGGATGGTCGGCACAGGCGGAGGCGCCGGCGGCGGGACATGCGTTCGCACCAAAAACACGCCTACGCTTTCGAAATCGGCTAGCTCGATCCTGGCGATGTCGGCGGTTGGGTCGCCAGCCACGCGCAAGGACTGGGCTTCGGACGCCTTGTCAAGAAGGTTGCGCATCTCGCGAGCGTTGCCCCAGCCATCACTTCTCGACTGGGATTCGATCCAGGGGACGAGGCTCTGCTCGAGTGCGTCGGGCAACTCCGCGCTTTGTCGCTTGGCCATCAATCGCAAGATCGCAACCAGCTCTTTCGGCTCATAGGCCGGGAATTCGATGGTCCTGTTGAACCGGCTTGCCAGGCCCGGATTCGTGGCGATGAAACGCCGCATTTCATTGGGGTATCCGGCGGCGATCACCATGATGCGGTCGCGGTTGTCTTCCATGAACTTGAGCAACGTTGCGACTGCCTCGTGGCCGAAATCCTTGCCCTCGCCCGCGAGCGAGTAGGCTTCATCGATAAAGAGGACGCCGTCGAGTGCCTCCTTGCACTTGTCCAGCGTCTTGATGGCCGTCTGCCCGATATAACCTGCGACCAGATCGGGGCGCTGCACCTCCACGACATGTCCTTTGCGCAGCACCTTGAGCGAGCGATAAATCTCCCCCAGGGCGCGCGCGATCTCGGTCTTGCCGACGCCCGGTGGCCCGGTGAACACCATGTGCCGGCTCACCCTCGCCACGGGCAAGCCCTGCTCGCGGCGCTTGCGCTCGACTTCGGTGCCGGCCAGCAGCTTGTTGACCTCCGCCTTGACGGAGCCGAGTCCTATCATCTGGTCGAGCTCGTCGAGCACCTCGTCGGCGCTGCGGACGGTGACGGCATGAGATTCGACGTTGAGCCGGCGCCCGAC
>JANLYB010000100.1:0-2284 GCA_031365425.1 Hyphomicrobiaceae bacterium | reverse complement strand
TTGCCCAGATTTGTCGGAATGGACCGTGCGCGTATATGCAATGCCGCCCTCGGATTCGTCCTTTTTCGATGTCAGCACGAAGTCGCCGTTTGATTTCGATTGTGCAATGACTTGCGCCGCGTTGAGGTGGTTGACGGTATTATCGCGGTCGCCGTGGAACACGATGGTGGGCAAAGCGCGCGCTGACGTCTTGATGGGGCCAGAGCCGCCTTGGCGCATGGCGTTCATGGCCGACGGCATGTCGCTGGCAACACCACACGCGAGACCAGAGTGCACCCCAATGGCGGCAAAGAGGTCGGGATAGGCTTGCCCTAAGACTGCGGCCGCGGCCCCGCCTGCCGACAGTCCGGCGACATAGACTCGGAGCGGATCAATCTTGAAATCGCTCATGATTTGGCGGGTGAGCCCGGCGATGAGTGAGGGCTCGCCCTTGTCGCGGTTCTGGTCGTTGACGTTGTACCAATTCCAGCACTTGCCGGGGTTGGCCATGGTGGACTGGCCCGGATAGGCGACAAGGAAGCCATGCTCCAAAGCCAGTTCATTCATACGGGTTCCAGCGGCGAAGTCGTCGGGCGATTGGCTGCAGCCGTGCAGCATGACGATCAGCGGCGCGGGCTGACCACGATAACTCGCTGGAATGAAAAGTTTGTAAGAGCGCGTGCCGGCTTCAGCGGTGTACGAGCGCTTCTCGAAGAGCGAGACATGGGTGGGCTTGCGCGGATTGAGGCGCGTGCTGCAAGGATCAAGCACGGGGGCAGGTGATACAAGCAGATCGAGGTAATGCCCCAGCCGCGAGACGACGTGCTGCTGCGCGTCGGCTGCCTGATTGGGCGGAGTTGCGGCAGGCGCACCCGGCGCCTTGGCGGGCGAGGGCCAGATCTTGAGCAGGTTGCGCGGATTGAGCTTGCCGGCAGGCTTGGACGGCCTGGGTGAGGCCGCCCCCGACGGCGCGAGGCCGATCGTTTGCTGGATCAGCGCCATGGCATCAGACAGGCGGCCCTTGCGCGTCAGGCGGGTCGCGTCGGCGATCTTTTCTGGAAAATTCGAGGTCATTGTCAGTCCTATCAAAAAGGTGCGCCATGAGGGGCTCGGCCGCCGGATGGCGGGAGCAAAGACGTGCAACGCAGTCAGCGGATGCGGTCGCCGAGGGCTTTTTTGAGTGTGGGGTTGATCTGGAGTGCGCCTAAAACGTGGATGGAGCCGATCGTCCGCAGGGCCAATTCAGTGGTGATGTCATCGGCGACGCTTGCAAGACCCAGCACCTGGATGTGGAGTTGTTCGCCAGCCGCGTCTGCGGCTTCGAGATCCTGGCGGCTGTAGTGACGCATGCCCAATTCCAACTGCAGGCGCGCCACCGAGCGCTTGACCGACTCGTTGTGACGCTCGAGCTGGTTGCGGATCGCGGTCCGGATAAAGTCGGTGCGGTTGGAATAAAAGCCTTCGTTCACAAGCAGATCGATCTGACCTAGATCGACGTAGCCGAGGTTGATCGTGATTTTCTCGCTGTCGCCGAAGCCCTTGGGGCGAAATTCGCGCACGTTTGTCATGTTTTCACCATCCAGGAACCATCTAGTGGGATGGTATTTAAATGGTTAATGGCATTACGACAAGGGGTCAGCGTCGCTCTGACGCTCTCAGTTTAGCTAGTGACTAAGGCGCGGCTGGGTATTCTGCGACGAGATAGTAGGTGTTGACCCAGCCCTTGATGCCATTGTGGGCGACGGGGCACCACTCCTGCTCGCAACTGCCGAGGATCTTCACCCCTTGAGCCTGCGGTGGGAGGGCGCCAATGGAGGCATGATCCATCGAGGGGCCGTCGCGCACGTACAAAACGTCATCTTCGTCGACGCCGGCGACCATGAAGGTGGGGACGATGGTGAGCGAGCTTGTGGCCACAGACTGCATGATTGGGGCAGTGGGGCGGGAAGGTGCAGCGGCATTGGCCGATTTCGCGGAAGTGGCAGGTTTGGGTTTCGGAGGGGGGAAGGCTGCGGCTTGAACAGGGGCGGCTTTGACTGCACGCGACGGAGCGGATGCGGTTTGTAGCTGTGATGGCGCGCCAGCTTTGGAGAGCGGGGACAAGACGGGAGGAGGCATTGGCATGATCGACGCTAACGTCCGGGTTTGGCGGGTAGGCTGGGCTCGTTGGAAAGGTTGGGCTTGGATGGGAGGCGGCTGGGGCCTCGATACCAGCGTGGCCGTGCCGGTTTTGCCATCGTCACGGACCCAGTACAGCCGATCTCCGTCCAGCTGGAGCCTGAGGCATTGGTTTGCAGCCTCAAAC
>JANLYB010000091.1:0-3636 GCA_031365425.1 Hyphomicrobiaceae bacterium | reverse complement strand
AGTCAAAGGTCCGGCATTCTTATGCCGGGCCTTTTTGCAGGACGACACGCGGCCATTGTTAGGGCCGAAGCGGCGAAGAACCGCCGGCGCGAGTGCCGGATTCAAAAGGTCCGGCATTTTTATGCCGGGCCTAATTGCAGGACGACACGCGGCCAGTGTTATGGCCGAAGCGGCGAAGAGCCGCCGGCGCGAGCGCCGGATTCAAAAGGTGCGGCATTCTTATGCCGGACCTTTTGCAGGAAAAGAGCAACAACGCGCTCTAAATGAAACAATCGGAATCCAACATATTGTTGGTTAATGAAACGGCTTATTCATCACCGTGTGCGAATGTTTGAGTTCAAAGCGTTGACCGCGCAGGAAGAAAAGCAAATTTCTCCACTCTTTCGTGCGGTCACACACAATTGAGACATCCAGGGAGCGATTTCATGTTCGGACGGCGTACGGGCGAGCCAGCAGCACCAAAACTCCCAGGCCCCCCCGCTCTGGCCGGCGGCGCGAAAACGGCGCCCGCTCCCATGAAGCAGGCCGCTGCAAAAGCCCCCGCGGCAGCTGCTCCCCCCCCGCAGACGCGGGCCGAAGTGGCAGAAACCAAGCGCCGCCACTCCGAAGAGTACTATGACGTCAAGACGACCGTCTTCAATGCGCTGATCGATACCATCGACCTGACGCAGCTCGCCAAGCTGGACGGTGCAGCCGCGCGCGAAGAAATTCGCGACATCGTCAGCGAAATCATTCAGATCAAAAACGTCGTGATGTCGATCGCCGAGCAGGAAGAGCTGCTCGAAGACATCTGCAACGACGTCCTCGGCTACGGCCCGCTCGAACCCCTCCTTGCCCGCGACGACATTGCCGACATCATGGTCAATGGTGCCGGCATGACCTACATCGAGGTCAACGGCAAAGTGCAGCAGACCGGCGTCCGCTTCGCCGACAACCAGCAGCTCATGAACATCTGCCAGCGCATCGTGAGCCAGGTCGGCCGCCGCGTCGACGAATCAAGCCCGATCTGCGACGCCCGCCTTCCCGACGGATCCCGCGTCAACGTCATCGCGCCGCCGCTCGCCATCGATGGCCCCGCCCTCACTATTCGTAAGTTCAAGAAAGACCGCCTCAAACTTGAACAATTGGTCAAGTTCGGTTCGATCAGCCCCGCCGCTAAGACGATCCTCGAAATCATCGGCCGCGTCCGCTGCAACATCCTCATTTCCGGCGGTACCGGTTCGGGCAAGACGACGCTGCTCAACTGCATGACCGGCTCCATCGACATGGAAGAGCGCATCATCACCTGCGAGGACTCTGCCGAATTGCAGCTCCAGCAACCCCACGTGGTCCGTCTCGAAACCCGCCCGCCCAACCTGGAAGGCGAGGGCGAGATCAAGATGCGCGACCTGATCAAGAACTGCCTTCGTATGCGTCCCGAACGAATCATCGTCGGGGAAGTCCGCGGCCCCGAGGCATTCGACTTGCTTCAGGCCATGAACACCGGCCACGACGGTTCGATGGGAACGCTCCACGCCAACTCCCCGCGTGAAGCCATCAGCCGCCTTGAGAGCATGATCATGATGGGCGGCTATGCGCTGCCCGTGAAGACGATCCGCGAAATGATCGCCGGTTCGGTCGACGTCATCATCCAGGCGTCCCGTCTCCGCGACGGCTCGCGTAAGATCACGCACATCACCGAAGTGTGCGGCATGGAAGGCGACGTCATCACGCTGCAGAACATCATCGTGTTCGACATCACTGGCCAGGACGCCAACGACAAGATCCTAGGCCGCCACCGATCGACGGGCATTGCGCGCCCCCGCTTCTGGGATCGCGCCGAATATTACAACGAAGAAGGCCGCTTAGCCGAAGCCCTCGCCGCCGCCGAAGCCCGCGACGCCAACGGCAACCCGGTTGGAGATCAAAATGCTTGATATCGACACGTATGACCTGGTGCTGTGGGGCCTCGTGGCATTCGCCATCTCGGCAGTCTTGCTGGTCATAGTCTATCCCTACTTCGCCGGCGAAGAGGTCACGCAACGCATCCAGACGGCGACCACCGCCCGGACGAAGAAGGTCGCCGCGCGCACCGCTGCCGAAGTCACCGCCAACCGTAAGAAGGCGGTCACTGAGACCCTCAAAGAAATCGACATCCGCAAAAAGAAAAACGAAAAGGCGAGCTTGCGGACCAGGCTCCAGCAGGCCGGTCTGGAGATGGATGCGAAATCCTACTGGATCAGCAGCATCATTCTGGGCGTGGTTATCGCCGCTGCTGCTTTCTTTTCGGCCCCGGCATCGTTGGCAGGTGTGGCGCCCGGACTCGCCCTGATCGCAGGCTTCGTCGGCGCCATGGGCCTTCCGGGCTGGATTTTGAACTACCTCATCAAGCGCCGTCAGACCAAGTTCACCTCCAACCTTGCCAACGCCATCGATGTCGTCGTTCGCGGCATCAAGACCGGTCTGCCCTTGAACGAATGTCTTGGCATCATTGCGCGCGAAAGCCCCGAGCCGATTGCCAGCGAATTCAAAGAAGTCGTCGATCAGCAGCGCATGGGCGTCACGCTGGCCGAAGCGCTGGAGCGCCTGGTTCAGCGCATGCCGTTGCCGGAAGTGAAGTTCCTGGCCATCGTGATCGCCATTTCGCAGACTTCGGGCGGTAACCTGTCGGAAGCGCTCGGTAACCTCTCGCAAGTTCTGCGCGACCGGTTTGGCATGAAGCTGAAGGTAAAAGCGCTGTCGGCCGAAGCCATGGCCTCGGCGATGGTGCTGGGCTCGCTGCCGATCGCAGTCGTCTCGCTGATCATGATTACCTCGCCCGACTATCTGACGCCGATGTACGAAACCAAAGTCGGCAACATGCTGATTCTGTTCGGCGCTGGCTGGATGGCCCTTGGCTGCGCCATGATGCGTAAGATGATCAACTTCAAGTACTAATCTCCTTTCGGGAATACGATCATGCTTGATTTTGCCGACACAGTGATGGGACCGGAATTCCTGGTGACCATTTTGGCAGCCATCTGTTCCTTGGCGACCATTCTGACGTTCGCGCTTCCGCTGTTGGAGCGCGACCGGGTCACGCAGCGCATGCGCGTGATGGCCGTCGAGCGTGACAAATTGCGGTCGGCGCGTCTTGCTGAAATGGCCATCGCCGACCGCAATGGCAGCAATCGCCTCCGTCAGGCTCCCAAAGGCTACGTCCAGCAGATCGTCGATGCATTGGATCTGAAATCCAAGCTCGACAGCGAAGAACTGCGCCAGAAACTGAAATCGGCCGGCTATCGCGGCGAAGGCCCCGTCATGACGTTCATGGCATTCCGAGTGATCATGCCGCCCGTGATCTTCCTGATCGCGCTGTTCTACATGTTCGTGGTCGTGGATCTCGAATATCCGCCGATGATCAAGGTTTTGATGGCCTTGGCTGCTGGCTTCACCGGGTTCTACCTGCCTAACGTTTTCATCGAAAACATCGCTGGAAAGCGCAAGCTCTCGATTGAACAGGCTTTCCCCGACAGCCTCGACATGCTGCTGATTTGCGTCCAATCTGGCATGTCGGTGGAAGCAGCGTTCGGCAAGGTCGCGCGCGAGAAGCTCATCCAGGCCGGCTATCGCGGCCAGGCGCCCTACGTCGCATTCCTGTTCTTCCGCCTGATCACG
>JANLYB010000088.1:0-12194 GCA_031365425.1 Hyphomicrobiaceae bacterium | reverse complement strand
CTGCGTGCGCAAGGGGGCGCACTTGTCCGGGAAACCAGTGGGAGGGAAAGTCCGTGTCCAGCCAAGCCATCCGAACTGGAATTTCCTAACAATACAATGCCGTCCGGCGAAGAGCAAAATCGGGAACCGGACAGCTGTGGGTCGCGCCCGGCCATGGAGTAGACAACGTCAGGCGGCGGTGGCTAGTTGTTTGGAGATGAAGCGGAATTCCTGGGTTTTGCCGCCAAAGCCGTAGGCCGAGGCTGGAACTTCGTGGACGAGGACGTAGCTCTCGTGGTGGACGCGGCCCAACAGGCGGGTCATGGCAACGTAGACTTGGCCGAGATAGTCCGAGAGTTCCGCTTTGGTGTTGGTGCCGTCGACGACTTTGATATCGAGCCAGAAGGTGTTCGCATCCTGGCTGGCGAGGGATTTTCCGCCAGCGAACCAGTGGTTGGGGTCCATGTAGGCGACGGCGACGGCGGTTACGGTGGGGTCCTTTTTCAGGTGGGCGCGGGTCAGGTCCGTGATCTCGGCGGCGATGCGTGCGGAGAGGGCGGCGTCGGGCTGGCCGGTGATGGATATGTTGATGATGGGCATTTGTGGTCTCCTTGGTTGGATGCTGGTGAGTTCAACATGGTCCCGATCATGATTTTAAAAAATCGAATTGTTTTGAAGTCATAATTCAGTATTTTGGAATTATGAACCTGTTTGATCCTGAGCTATTGCGGACATTTCTGGCTTTCGTGGATGGCGGAAGCCTCGCGCGGGCGGCTGAGATCGTGCACCGGTCGCCTTCAGCGGTGACAGCGCAGATGCAGCGGCTGGAGGAAATGGTTGGCGAGCCGTTGCTGGTCGCGGCGGGACGCGGAAGGGCGCTGACGCCGGCGGGGGAGGATCTGGTTGGGCATGCGCGGCGGATCATGGCTGCGCATCGAGAGGCTTGGCTCAGTCTTAACGGCACGCGCGCCGATGGGCGGGTGTCGATCGGGGCAACGCAGGATTTCGCCGACAGCGTGCTGCCCGAACTGATTGGTGCGTTTGCGCGGACGCATCCGCGGGTGCGGCTCGAGTTGCGGATCGGGCGGTCGGGCGAGCTTGCGGGGGCGTTCGAGGCGGGCGGCGTGGATGTCGTGATTACGTTGCGGGCGGGGGAGGCGGCGCACGAGGTGGGCGTGGTGCGCGAGCCGATGGAGTGGATGTGTGCGAGCGGGGGGCTGGTGGTCGGCGGCGACGAGCTGCCGCTGGCGTTGCTCGATCCTCCATGCGGGTTCCGGTCGGCGGCGATTGCGGCGCTGGAGGGGGCTGGGCGGCCTTACCGGATTGCGGCGACGAGTTCGAGTCTGGCGGGGCTCAGGGCTGCGGTGCGCGGGGGGATCGCGATCACGCTACGGACGGGAAGGTGGATTGGCCCGGGGGTCGGCATTGCGCCGGATGGGTTGGGATTGCCCAAAGTTGGCGAAGCTGAGTTTTCAATCCGGTTGCGGGCGGAGGCGGACAAGCCGGCTGCGGATTTTGCCCAGCTGCTGTGCGAGGGTCTGGGAGCGTAGCGGGAACGGCGAAGGGGAAGTTGTTGGGTTTCGCGAAGGCTCAACCCAACCTACGAGTGGAGGGGCCGGGCGAAATAGGAGGTTCGCCCGGGGGATGGCTTGATCAGTGCTGCAGTTCTTTGGGGACGATGCCGCCATTTTCGGCGAGCTTGGTCATGACGGCTTTGTGGAGCCAGACGTTCATGGTGGCCGAGTCGTGGGTGTCGCCGGTGTAGCCGAGTTCCTTGGCCAGCGTCTTGCGGGCGGTGAGGCTGGAATCGAGCTTCAGGAGCTTCATCAAGTCGACGATGGAGCTGTTCCACTCGAGCTTTTCGTCGGTCTTGTCGTCGATTGCGTCGAGGATGGCCATCACGTCGACGGGGGTCTTGGCGGTGACGTTGACGGTTGCAGCCGTGGGGGCAGCAGTTGCGGTGTTAGCGGCCACGACGACAGGGGCGCCTTCTGCGCCGCGTGCGGCGACGGGAGCGTCTGCGGGAACGCTTTCAGCGTGAGCCGCCTTGCCGAAAATTGCCGACGCAATGCTTCCAAAAATGCTCATGGGTCATTCTCCGATCAGTGGGCGCGCCGGGCTGGCGTCGCCTTTATCTGTGCACGGGCTGTAGAGGATTAAAGGCGCGGTCTCAACCCGTTGGGGAGAAAAACATATGCTCTTGCGTAGAATAAGACGCTGGGGCGAACCGGATGCGGCAATAATGCGTTGCGCTTGTAATGCAGCGGGGTATTTCCTATTATTCTTATGATCGGAACTATGGATCACGATGCCCGTTTGCGGCTTAACCCTAGAGGAACATCATGACGACGGACGCTTTGTTTACGCCTGTGAAGCTGGGTGGGATTTCGGTCAAGAACCGTATTGTCATGGCGCCGCTGACGCGGTCGCGGGCGGATGCGGAGGGCGTGCCGTCACAACATGCGGCGCAGTATTACAGCGAACGGGCGGAAGGTGCGGGTCTGGTCATCGCGGAAGCGACCCAAGTTTCATTCGGGGCGCAGGGATATTGCCGGACGCCGGGGGCGCATACGCGCGAGCAGATGGCAGCGTGGGCAAGGGTGGTGGATGCGGTGCATGAGCGGGGCGGGAAAATCGCGCTGCAGATGTGGCATTGCGGGCGGATTACGAGCAGTGCGAACCGGGTCGAGGGCGATGCGGTGGGGCCCAGCGCGGTGCAGGCGGCCGGGATGATGTATACGGATGCTAAGGGAATGCAACCGCATGACATGCCGCGGGCGCTGACGGTTGCCGAGATTGCCGGGATTGCCGAGGATTTCGCAGCGACGGCTCAGCGGGCGATCGATGTTGGATTTGACGGCGTCGAGGTGCATTCGGCGAACGGGTATCTGCTGCATCAGTTTTTGTCGACGAATGCCAATGTGCGGACGGACGCGTATGGCGGGTCAATCGAGAACCGGATGCGGATGCCGTTGCAGATCGTAAAGGCGGTAGTGGACCGTATCGGGGCGGACAAGACGGGGGTACGGGTCAGCCCGGGGCACGCATTCAATGACATCGTAGAAGCGGATATGGCAGAGCTTTATCCGAAGTATATTAAGGCGCTCGACGGGTTGGGGCTGGCGTATCTGCATGTGATGCGGCCAACGGCGAACCAGATCGAGGCCGATGTGGTCGCGATGGCGCGCGCGGCGTTTGCGGGACGGATTATTGCGACAGGCGGCTATACGGGCGAGACGGGTGCGGCACTGATTACGGCAGGCGGTGCGGATGCGATCGGGTTCGGGCAGGCGTTCATCGCCAATCCGGATTTGCCGGCGCGGATCAAGACTGGCGCGGCGTTGAACGCGCCGGATCAGGCGACGTTTTATACGCCGGGGCCGAGGGGCTATGTGGATTATCCGGTGATGGAAGGGGTTTGAAGGGAAGTTCCCGTAGCGTAACCCACCGCCCCTCTAAGCACCCCCACCCCTAACCCCTCCCCGCAAGGGGGAGGGGAATCAGGACGGCGATCCCCGCAAGGGGAGGAAAGCAGCCGGATCAGTCGGCGAAGGGGTCGCGCATGAGGATGGTGTCTTCGCGCTCGGGGCTCGTCGAGAGCAGAGTGACCGGGCACTCGATGAGTTCTTCGATGTGGCGAACGTATTTCACTGCTTGGGCTGGGAGGTCGGCGTATTTACGCGCGCCGCGGGTCGAGCCGGTCCAGCCTTCGAAGGTTTCGTAGATGGGCTTGACGAGGGCTTGCGAGTTCTGGCCAGCGGGCAGGCGGTCGAGGCGCTTGCCGTTCAGTTCGTAGCCGACGCACAGCTTGATTTCCTTGAAGCCGTCGAGGACGTCGAGCTTGGTCAGTGCGATGCCGTCGATGCCGGAGACTTTCACGACCTGGCGAACGAGCACGGCGTCGAACCAGCCGCAGCGGCGCTTACGGCCGGTGACGGTGCCGAATTCGTGGCCCTTCTGGCCGATCAATTCGCCGGTTTCATCGGTCAGTTCGGTCGGGAAGGGGCCGGAGCCGACACGGGTTGTGTATGCTTTGGCGATGCCGAGCACGTTGCCGATGACGCGCGGGCCGACGCCAGAGCCAGTTGCGGCCTGGGCAGCGATTGTGTTCGAAGACGTGACGAACGGATAGGTGCCGTGGTCGATGTCGAGGAGCGCGCCCTGGGCGCCTTCGAACAGGATGCGCTTGCCGGCTTTGCGCTCGCGGTCGAGCAGATCCCAGGTCGAGTCCTTGTAGGGCAGGACTTTGGGCGCGATTGCCGCGAGTTCGGCCTTGAGGCTTGCTTTGTCGATCAGGGGCTTACCGAGGCCGCGGCGGAGGGCGTTGTGGTGGACGAGCAGGCGTTCGAGCTTGTCGTCGAGGGTGTCGAAGTTGACGAGATCCTGGAGGCGGAGGGCGCGGCGGCCGACCTTGTCTTCGTAGGCGGGGCCGATGCCACGGCCGGTGGTGCCGATCTTGCCAACGCCGGCGGCTTCTTCGCGGATCTGGTCTAATTCACGGTGGAGCGGGAGGATGAGGGTCGCATTTTCGGCGATGCGCAAGTTATCGCGGCTGACAGCGACGCCCTGCTTCACGAGGCGCTCAATTTCGCTAACGAGGGCCCACGGGTCGACGACGACGCCGTTGCCGATAACGCCGAGCTTGCCGGGGCGGACGACGCCCGAGGGCATGAGCGAGAGCTTATAGGTCACGCCATCGATAACAAGGGTATGACCGGCGTTGTGGCCGCCCTGGAAGCGGACGACGATGTCGGCGCGCTCCGACAGCCAATCCACGATCTTGCCTTTGCCTTCGTCACCCCATTGGGCGCCGACCACAACCACGTTTGCCATTGCGGGCTCTCTCTTTTCGCGCAATCGCCGCCGCCAAGGGGGCGGACGGATCGCAATGCACCTTTGATCTCATGAAAAAGCCCCGGCACACGCCAGGGCCAGATTTGTTAGAAGCATTTTCTATAGGGAACCGGAGCAAAAGGCAAAGTGGGGGTAGCGTCGCAGCGGTGGATGGGGGGGCCGTGTACCACTTTCATTGGCTTTCCGTGACGTGGGTCTCGCTACAAATGAGGGCTGCTTGGATCCCAGCCTTCGTTGGGATGACGGGGAGAGGGCGATGAACAAATTGTTTTGGGGTTAGCAAGAGGCTGATTTGGAACAGTGTTTTTGTGGCGGTGGAGACACCGGCTGGGAAAAAGCGCCAGTGTGGTGCCATTCGAAACGGGTTGTTTACGGTTGTGGGGCAATCTTGTGAACGTTGAGTGAGTTGCCGGATGCTGAATGTCTTGAGTTGAGACAGGAGGCGCGTACATCCCGGCGGCGGTCTGCTCGTATCAGTCCCCAGTTTCGTTGAGTTTAAGCGTTCCATGTCAAAGCGTGTTTTGATCGTCGATGACGATCCGGCCCAGCGTCGCATTCTCGAAGAGACCCTGAAGCGACTGGGTTACGATACAAAAACTGCCGTCTCCGGCGAGCAGATGCTGACGGTGCTCGATGGCCCGGACGGCGCTTCCATCTCCCTCGTATTGCTCGATCTCGTCATGCCAGGTCTCGGTGGCATGGGCGTGCTTGAGGCCATGCAGTCAAAGGCAGGCATGCCGCCTGTCATCGTGCAGACGGCCAACGGGTCGATCGATACCGCGATTTCCGCTATGCGTGCCGGAGCGGTCGATTTCGTCATCAAGCCAGCGAGCCCGGAACGGCTCGACGTTTCGATCAAGAGCGCGCTCAAGATCCAGGCGCTGGCCGGCGAAATCACCCGCATCAAGAAGAAGGTGGACGGGACGTTGACGTTCAACGATCTCATCGTGCGCGGCGACGCCATGGCCCGGGTCGTGAACCTTGGACGGCGTGCGGCTGCTTCCAACATCCCCGTGCTGATCGAAGGCGAAAGCGGCGTCGGCAAGGAATTGATCGCACGCGCCATTCAGGGCGAGAGCGAGCGGGCGGGGCGTCCCTTCATCACCGTCAACTGTGGTGCGATCCCTGAGAACCTCGTCGAAAGCATTCTGTTCGGGCACGAGAAGGGCTCGTTCACGGGCGCGACCGACAAGCGGATCGGCAAGTTCCAGGAAGCCGACGGCGGCACGCTGTTCCTCGACGAAGTCGGCGAACTGCCGCTCGACGCTCAAGTGAAACTGCTGCGCGCGCTGCAGGAAGGCGAGATTGACCCGGTCGGCTCGAAGAAGCCGGTGAAGGTCAACTTCCGGCTCATCTCAGCCACCAATCGCGACATGATCCAGCAGGTCAAAGACGGCAAGTTCCGCGAGGATCTGTATTACCGGCTCAACGTGTTCCCGATCCATGTCGCGCCGTTGCGCGAACGCCTTACGGACGTTGCCGAACTCGCCAGTCACTTCATGGCGCGGTTTGCAGCGGAAGAAGGCAAGCGGGTGGTTGGCTTCACGGCTGATGCGATGCGGTTGCTGAGGTCGTATTCGTGGCCAGGCAACGTGCGTCAGCTCGAAAACGCGGTGTTCCGCGCGACGGTGATGGCGGACGGGGCAGAGCTGACGGTTGCGGAATTCCCGCAGATCGCAGCGCACGTCGAAGGTTTCGAGGCGTCAATTCCGGCAGCTCCGGCTTACGTTGACAAGAACCCGGCCTATACGGGTCCGGCGCTGCTTGGCGCTGAAGAAAGCGTTCCGCAGACGATCGAAATGAAGGGCGGCAATGGCGCGCTCGGGATCGCGGCGATGTCGGGGGATGGCGAAATCCGCCGCCTGGAAGACATCGAAGCGGATATGATCCGGCTCGCGCTCGGGCGCTATCGCGGTCACATGACCGAGGTCGCCAAGCGGCTCAATATCGGACGGTCGACGCTGTACCGGAAGATGCAAGAGTATGGGCTGGAGCCTCGGACGACTTGATTCCTTTCAAGCGCCCCGGCCTGAAGAAGGCCGGAGCGCTTGAGTCCGGGCGAAAGCCCGGCGCCTCTTCTGCGCTTCGGCCAGCAAAGAGCTGGCCGCTAGAAATGTTCTTGGAGCCCCGGCCGGAAGGTTGGGGCTTTTTTTGTTGGGCCAGGGCGCTGACCGGCTACGCAAAGACCCCCACCCCCAACCCCTCCCCGCAAGGGGGAGGGGAGTTTTTTTCAGCCCTTTATAACCAACTTGGTGGGGGTGATGTTCCTGGGAGGTGGGGAATGTGGATTTTGAACGGGGTAATTGGGCAACATGGCGTAGCGGTGCCCGGAAATCGGCGCATCTCGTTAAGGGCACGGCTGGATTAGCGCGGCACGAACTCCTAAATTGATGAGACCCTTCCGGAGGTTTCTCGTCATGCGCCGTTCTCATTGTGCTGTTGCGCTGTTGCTGATGACAGCGGCGGTTGGCGTTGATGCCGCCTCGCAGGGGGCTTCGTGGGCCGCCGGGACGGGTGCGCTTGAGACACAGCCGTTGCCGCCAGCAAACGAGAACCCGGTGAATTTGACGCCGCCGGCTCCGGCAGCGCAGGCGATCCGGGCGCGATTGGCCGAGCGTAAGGACCGGTCGCTGCTGGCGACGCCTGAAGAGATCAAGGCCGTCGGGGCGTTTTTCGATGCGCGCGAGGGGAAAGCGGTTTTTGCCGATGCCAACGGGTTGACGCCGCGGGCAGTGGCTTTGCTTGAGGAATTCAAGCGGGCGGACGAGTGGGGCTTGCCGGCTTTGGAGATGGTGCCGCAGAAGGTGCCCGTGGACGCCAAGGCGTTGAGCCCGACCGACGTTGCCGATGTCGAAGTGCGAATGTCGCTCGCGGTGTTGAAGTATGCGCGCTATGCGCGGGGCGGGCGGATCCCCGAGCCAAGCAAGCAGTTGGCGACGTATATCGATCGCGTGCCGCAGTTGGTTGAGCCGAAGGTCGCTTTGGAGGCGATTGCTGCGGCTGAGAAGCCCGAGGCGGTGTTGGCGGGAATGAATCCGAGACATCCGGCGTTCGAGGCGCTTCGGCAAGCCTACAACGAGGCGCGCAAGGCGAAGGCTGCCGGGGAAGAGGTGGCGGAGTTTCCAGCGGGGCCAAGCTTGAAGCCGGGCGGGAAGCATCCGCAGGTTGCCATCGTGCGGCAGCGGTTGAAGGTCGCCGCGCCGACAGTGGACGGGGTGGCAGGCGATCCGGCGGTCTATGATCCCGCACTTGTTGATGCGGTGATCGCGTTTCAGACGGCGCACGGGCTGGAGCCTGCGGATGGGATCGTGGGCGGGAAGACGCGCAAGGCTTTAAACAGCCTCATTCCACCGAGCGCACGCAAGCTGCTTGCGAATATGGAAGAATGGCGGTGGATGCCGGTGGATCTGGGCGCGACGCATATCGCGGTCAATATTCCCGAGTTCACGCTGCGGATGGTCAAGGACAAGACGATCATTCATTCCGAGCGGGTGGTGACGGGGCTGGTGACGAACCAGACGCCGGTGTTTTCGGAGATGCTGGCGACGGTTGTGCTGCAGCCGGACTGGGTGCTGCCGGAAAGCATCAAGGTCAAAGAGGCGCTGCCGAGCCTGCTGGGACGCGGCGGGATGTTTTACAACAACGGGCTGAAGATCAAACGTGGGGAGACAGAGGTCGATCCTGGGTCGGTCAATTGGTATTCTGCCAACATCAAGGCGTATACGTTCTACCAGCCACCGGGCGAGGCGAACGTTCTCGGGCAGGTGAAGTTCCTGTTTCCCAACAAGCATGCGGTTTATATGCACGACACGCCGTCGAAACATCTGTTCGAGCAATCGGTGCGGGCGTTCAGCCATGGCTGCATGCGGGTGCGCAATCCGGTCAAGCTCGCCGAGCTGGTGCTGATGCAGGATAAGGGCTGGGACGCGGCGAAGGTCAACGGGCTGCTCGAAGACGGGCCCGAGGATAACAAGGTTGCGCTCGATCACAAGATCCCGGTGCACGTGACGTATTTCACGGCGGTGCCGGACGAGACGGGCAAGATCCGCAGCTATCCGGATGTGTATGGGCATGAGGAGCGGATTGCGCTGGCGCTCGAAGGCCGCTGGGGCGAGATCGATATTCCCGAGGACCATCTGGCGCCGGTCGAGGATCGCGAGTTCGAATATAGGGCTGCAGCCAACGAGCGGCGGCAGCAGCGGGAAGAGTATGAGGTCCCGCAGAAGTACAAGGGCGGCGGAATCGATAACGTGTTCAAGAGTATTTTCGGCGGGTTTTAACTTCGGGTGGCAGTCGAACATGGGTTTCGTCTGGGATAGTATGCCAGCAATTGGATGGTTGTCTGGATCCCAGCCTTCGCTGGGATGACGTTGAGGGGTTAGGGCATGATGGCTGGGGAAGAGTGCGTTTTCGGCCTGCGTTCTGCCCAGTGTTTGGTGTCCGCGCTTGTTCTCTGGACCGGCTTGTTTGCCGGGCAGGCGCGGGCGATTGAGTTGACGCGCGAGGGGGAACTCACGGTTCTGTCGGGGTCGATCAAGACCGGCGACGCCAAAGTGTTTCGCGACTATGTCGAGCGCGAATTGAAGCCGGCGCGGGAGGACGACGACATGCTCGGCAACAGCTGGGTGATCGCGCTCAATTCGCCCGGTGGCAGTCTGGCGGACGGGATCGAGATCGGCCGCATCATGCACGAGTATGCGCTCGTCAGTTACATCCGGCGCGACGACGTTTGCTATTCGGCGTGTGCCATCGCGTTTCTCGGCGGGGTGTTTCAATACGTGACCGGACGCGGGCCGCAACGACGAATGGACGTGGGCGGGACGCTCGGCTTTCACGGCTACAAGCTCGAAGACAGCAAGGTCGTCATCTTGAACGAGGCGTTCGATCAGGCGCGCGCGCTGAACGGTCTCGTGCTCGAATATGCGACTGAAATGCGCGCGATCGATCTTGGGTTTCTCTCCGAACTGCTCAATGTGCCAGCGACCAGCATCAAGCTCATCAATACGCCTTCGGCGCTGAAGAAGCTTGGCATCCGGCTGGAGGCTCCGTTGCCGGAGAGACCGAAGGAGGCTGGGTATAACGTTTGCTATCAAGCGGTGCGCAAACTGCTGCCGTCGCTGGAGGATGTTTCGGACGACCGGCTCGAGCGCAATCCGGTGATGATCGCAGAGGTCAAGGCGTTGATGAAACGGCTGGTGGGTGATCTGACGTGGGATGAGGCCGACTCGCAGCGCAAGTTGCAGGCGTTGTTAGCGACCATGCCGGTCAAGGATGGGATGGACCTGCTGACCGGGCGCAATCTCTATCTCGATCAGATCAAGTGGCCGGTGGAGCGGTATCCGCTCGGGCGCGGGGGCGGGTTTTATTACGATCAGTGCTACGTGTTCTTCGATGCATCCGGGGATGGGGCGACATCGGCTGCCGTGACGGGTCAATCGTCGTGGGTGTGGGCGAACCATGGGCCGTTGGATTTTTTCGCGCCGGACGAGCCGTTGTGGAAGTGATGGGGGTTGTGCCGCCCCTCATCCTCTTTTTTCTGGGCCGCCCCTCACCCTAACCCTCTCCCCGTGAAGGACGGGGAGAGGGAAGTTTTGAGGCGGGTGAGGAGGGGGTTGGTGGCGACGTCTGAGTGGTAGATTTGGGCACGGGCGCCAGCGGCTTGGCGATAGCGGCCGATGTTGCGGGCCAGGGTGAGGATGGAGGCGGCGAAGGCTTCGTTATCGGCGGCTTCGATGGAGTGGCTATCGTCCAACTGGCCGCCGAAGCTCAGGCCCTTCGACGTGATGACGGCTTTGCCCATGGAGAGTGCTTCGCAGACGATGCCGGAACCGCTCAACGCATAGCGCGTGCCGGTGTAGGGCAGCAGCGCGACATCGATTTCGTCGAAGCGGGTCTGGTAGTCGGCGGCGCTGAGCGGGCCGGTGATGAAGTCGATTTTCAAGCCGGGGGTGGCGAGGGCGGCGAAGGCTTTGCGTAAGCCGTCTGCGCGGGATCCGCGGGCGTCGCTGGCGTGGATGATGAAGGTGAGCTGCGGATCGGATGGGGTGCGGGTTGAGGCGACTTTGGCGATGATGGGGTGCAGGCGGTCGAAGCCCTTTTCGTTGCGCATGCCGCCGAAATAGCCAAACACGGTTTCTGCACCCCGAGGTTTTGGGACGAACGGGGCGGGGGCGAGCAGGTAGGGATAGACGTCGCTCGTCAGGCCGTAGGTCAACGCGATGTGGTCGCGCATGGCCGGGGTTTCGACGTAGAGGTGGACATCGCGCATCCGGTTTTCCAACAAGGCGCGGTAGGCGGGGGTAGCGGTGGGGGCGGGGTGTAACAGTTCGATGGACGGCGTCAGGGTGATGAGGCGGGCGTGGATTTGGGCGTTGGCAAGGTTGGGGAGTTGCGAGCGCAGGGTGGCGAGGCCGCAGATCAGTTCTACGTCGGCGGAGGGGACGACGAGGTGATCGACAGGGGTCTGCGATATCAGGGCGAGGGCTGCTTCGAGCTCGGGCCATTTGTTGCGCCACAACGACCAGCCCCAATCCTGGGCGCGCAGGTTGGCTGCTTCCGACATGGATGCCTGAGCCATGGCGAGGGCGCGGCGTGTCGTGGAGCTGGTGTTGAGGAGGGTGCGGCGGAGTTTCCAGACGCGGCGGGCGAGGCGTCCGTTGGGACGGGGGCCGATGCCGGGCTCGTCATAGACGGTGGTGTTGAAGACGCGGTGGACGGTTGTGTTCGCGGGGAAGGCGTCGTTGGGGAGAGCGGCGTTGACGAGGAAGGTTGGGGGGCGGGGTGCGAGTGCTGCTGCCAAATCCATGAGCGAGTTGAGGTGATGGCCGTGGGCTGCCGCGCAGGAGGGGTCGAGGACGACGACATTGGCCACGGAAATCTCTCTCTTAGCTAGCAAAAGACTAGACCTGAAGGAGGTCTAATCTTTTGAATCCGGCGCTTGCGCCGGCGGCTCTTCGCCGCTTCGGTCAGCAAGGGCAGACCGCTAGATCTCATTGTTGGTTGGACCTGAAGGACACGCCCCTCATCCGCCCCTTTAGGGTAGCTTCTCCCGTACCGGGAGAACAAAGTGAAGTGGAATCGCCAGAGGCGAGGGTCGAGACCCGATTGCCGGCTGGTTTTTTGCGCAAACAACACAGATGATTGGGCTGCGGTCTTTCTAACGAACTTTGGGCAGGTGCGGAACATACCTGTTGCCTGGGAAACTCAGGTTTTGGACGACCTCGCCGCTACACTAGCTCGTGGTGACTTCCGGTTTGGTGCTTGTTCGCGTCAATTTTGTTTGGCGCGCAGATCGGCGGCTTGGGGCCATATTCGGACATTGTCGGGCTAGCTCCGCACGTCGCCCGTTACATCGTGGCGGC
>JANLYB010000046.1:0-2969 GCA_031365425.1 Hyphomicrobiaceae bacterium | reverse complement strand
TGGCATCACGCAACAGGCGGCCGGTGGCGTAATCGTTGATATAACCATTTCCGCCCAGCAGCTGGATGGCATCGAGCGCGATCTGCGTCGCCTTCTCCGCCGCATAGAGAATGCACCCCGCCGCGTCCTTCCGGCTCGCCTCGCCCCGGTCGCAGGCGGCCGCAACCGCATAGACATAGGCCCGGCAGGCATTCGTCGTCGTATACATATCGGCCAGCTTGCCCTGCACCAGCTGGAATTCGCCGATAGGACGCCCGAACTGCCTGCGTTCATGCACGTAAGCCACCACGATATCCAAGGCCGCCGCCATGATGCCAAGCGGGCCTCCCGCCAACACCACGCGCTCGAAATCGAGCCCCGACATCAACACCTCGACACCTTCGCCCACGACGCCCAGCACATTTTCGCTTGGCACTTCGCAATCGGTGAACACAAGTTCGCACGTGTTGGAGCCGCGCATCCCGAGCTTGTTCAGCTTCGGCGACGTCGCAAAGCCCTTGAAGGCTTTCTCGACCAAAAACGCCGTTATCCCTCGCGCGCCGCCCTTGGGATCGGTCTTGGCGTAGACGACCAGCACGTTGGCGTCCGGCCCATTGGTGATCCACATCTTGGTGCCATTGAGAACGTACACGTTCCCCCGCTTATCGGCTCTCAACGTCATCGACACCACGTCGGACCCAGCCCCCGCCTCCGACATGGCCAGCGCGCCGATGGACGTTCCCGCGATCAAGCCGGGAAGATATTTCTGCTTTTGGGCCGGCGTGCCGTGCCGGTTGATCTGGTTGACGCATAAATTGGAATGCGCACCATACGATAGCGCGACGGAGGCCGACGCCCGGCTGATTTCCTCCATCGCAACGCAATGAGCGAGATAGCCCATTCCTGCGCCGCCATAGTCCGGCGAAGCCGTGATCCCCAGGACACCCAGATTGCCCAGTTCAGGCCACAGCTCATTAGGAAAGTCATTGTCTCGATCAATCGCGGCGGCACGGGGCGCGATTTTTGCCTTTGAGAACGCCCGGATACTCTCGCTCAGCGCCTCAACCTCTCCAGGCAAGCCAAATCTCAAACCCGCAGTGTACATGGTGCCGGCCTCCTATCGTATCGCGCCTGATTGGATAGGAGATTTGCGACGAAAACAATGTGCGTCGCACAACGGCGCTATGACGTGCCGAACGCTCTTTCCGAAGGGATCTGCGCTTGACCGGCCTTGTAGCTAATCGCTTGAGCATTTTTTGGGACGCAACGAGTTTGCCGACCAATGACAGGGCAACAACTGTGCAAATCTCTTAATGATAAGATCAAACCTCGACGACAATCCGGGTACGTGCCCGAGAGACGCAGGGGCAAAACATGTATTCGCGGTCGCCGTTATTGAGGCAGCTGTCTTTGTGGATGAGATCACCTTCAACGTACGGCGTGGCACAATCGCCGCAATAGCCCGAGCGGCAGCCCGGCTGGACGGGGACGCCGGCCGCAACCAAAACCTCCAGGGCCGTCTCGTGAGCGCCAACGCTTAACGTTGTATCTGCCCATACTAAATAGATTTCGAATGTTTCAGGGCTGGCAATCGTACCCATCGTCGTCGTTCCTATTGCTATTTCGTATGCGGCTTCGTCAGCAGCGGGCCGTACACAATCACAAAGCCTGCGAAGGCCATGATCCAGCCTGCAACCGACAAATACAGCAGCGGTTCGCGGGCAATTCCGAAGGAAGCAGCGATGCGAGCAAGAGCTGCGACGATAGCCGCTACGTAGATGACCTGAATACCCGTCGATGCCTTCAAAGCCTGACCGGTATGGCCGAGACTGGCCCTGGTCATCACAGCAAGCGTCATGAGGCCAATGGCACCTGCCGTCCACGCGTGCAGCGCGCCGCTCGGCAACAGGAGATCAGGGCGCAGGATGCTGCCAGCGACGAGCGCAAAACCAAGCGGCACAAACGCATAGGCGACGTGGAGAATGAGGACGAGGGGTTCGGCAACGGTGCGGTATCCGCTCCAGCGTGCGAGGCGCACCGCGTGGAGCACGGCTACGGCTGCGGACAACAGAGCCGTGACCAGCATGACCGGCGCCAGCACCCAGGCACCAAGCGCTATCGCACCCGTTGCGATGGCCGCAACATCAAAGCGGTCAAACGGCGCTGGCAACGATCCCGGTGCCTGCCGCGCCAACCAGTTGCGTGTGAAGCTCGGTATGATGCGCCCGCCGATGACCATGATCAAAGTGACTGTCGCGGCAATGCCAGTCCGTAGTCCGTAACCTTCGCCAGCCCCGAGCTGAGCCTCGATGTGGAACACCGCGTTGCCTGTAAACAGGAGCCCGACGACGACGAGCACTTTGAGATTGTTGAGCTTCTCCGAGGCAACGATCTCGCGGCCCACAATTGCAGCAAGGCTAGCCAGAAACGCCAGGTCGATCACGGCGGCGAGGCGCGTTCCGATCAACGCCGAAAAGAAGATCGCGGCGCGCCCGGCCATCCAAATCGCGAACAGAGCGAGCAACGGAGTCCCCGTCACCGGCAACCGGCCAGTCCAGTTGGGAACAGCGGTCAGCAGGAAGCCCGCGACAATGGCTGGCACGTAGCCAAATACGAGCTCATGTGCATGCCACTGCACGGGTGCATACGCAGTCGGCAGGCTCACGGCACCGGCGAGAATTGGCAGCCAGATTGCGACAGCGAATGCCGCCCAAAGGGCACCGAACAGGAAGAATGGCCGGAAGCCGTAACTCAGAATTGCAGGACCGCGATAGTCGCGGATCTGTTGGGCGGATGTCGCCATGAGACATGTCCTTCATACGAAGACGCGCTGATTGCGCACCCTCCTTTACTCGGCCGCGCGCTTGGTCTGGATGCCTTTCGACACCGGGCAGGCGGCCCACAGCGTGCTGAGGGCGTCCACCAGCGCATCCATCTGCGCGTCGGTGTGCTGGGGCGACGGCGTCAGCCGGATTCGCTCGCCGCCCTTG
>JANLYB010000045.1:0-2137 GCA_031365425.1 Hyphomicrobiaceae bacterium | reverse complement strand
CAAGGGCGGCGAGCGAATCCGGCTGACGCCGTCGCCCCAGCACACCGACGCGCAGATGGATGCGCTGGTGGACGCCCTCAGCACGCTGTGGGCCGCCTGCCCGGTGTCGAAAGGCATCCAGACCAAGCGCGCGGCCGAGTAGGGACGGCGAGCCGGCCGGGGGCGTTTTAACGTTTCTCCGTGACGTCTTGGAATACTTTCACAGACTGAAGTGAAGACGCTTCGCTTGGACCAGGGTCTCGCCCCTTGGGCCCCCGCTTTTTTGCGGCCTTTAAGACTAGGTTGTTTCTTAAACCATTACTGTTCCGGAGTGCCTCCCCGGGTGGCGATTTGCGTCCGGACGGGCAGGGTGGCGGACGGGCGGGATTGACCCGCTCGGGTAGGGTGAAAGTGCCGCGTGAAGGCTCGGCTTTTCATTGCGTTCAAATTGAGACTATAGTCGCACTCAAAGAACGCATGCACGCACGCGGGGAGAGCCCGGTGGGGGCTAACGTTCCTGTGCAAATCCAAGATCAATCATAATAAACGTTCAACCCAATCGAACCAGGAAACGTTCCGATGCAAGATAATGCGGCGCAAAAGCTCAAAGGCACCAACACGTTCTTCCGTGCGACACTCGCGGAATCAGATCCCGAAGTCGCTTCTGCAATCGCTAAAGAATTCGGCCGTCAGCAGCACGAGATCGAGTTGATCGCGTCTGAAAATATCGTCTCCAAGGCCGTGCTCGAAGCTGCTGGCAGCGTGCTGACCAACAAGTACGCTGAAGGCTATCCGGGCCGCCGTTATTATGGCGGCTGTCAGTTCGTCGACATCGCTGAGGAATTGGCGATCGACCGCGCTAAGAAGCTGTTCGGTTGCGGCTTTGCTAACGTGCAGCCGAATTCGGGTTCGCAGGCCAACCAGGGTGTGTTCCAGGCGCTCGCCAAACCCGGCGATACAATCCTCGGTTTGAGCCTTGCCGCCGGGGGGCACTTGACCCATGGGGCGCCCGTCAATCAGTCGGGCAAGTGGTTCCACGCGGTGCACTACGGCGTCGATCCCGTCACCCACCGCATCAGCATGGACGAAGTCCGCAAGCTCGCCCATGAGCACAAGCCGCGTATCATCATCGCGGGCGGTTCGGCCTACCCGCGCACCATTGATTTCGCGGCGTTCCGTACCATTGCCGATGAAGTCGGCGCGCACTTCCTCGTCGATATGGCTCATTTTGCCGGCCTGGTTGCTGCCGGTCTTTATCCCAGCCCGATCCCGCACGCTCACGTCGTCACGACGACGACGCACAAGACGTTGCGCGGTCCTCGCGGCGGCATGATCCTCACCAACGACGAGGACATCGCCAAGAAGGTGAACTCGGCGATCTTCCCCGGCATCCAGGGCGGTCCGCTCATGCACGTGATCGCGGGCAAAGCGGTTGCGTTCGGCGAAGCGCTGAAGCCTGAGTTCAAGGTCTACGCCAAAAACGTCATGGATAATGCCCGTGCGATGGGCGAAGTCCTGGTGAAGTCGGGCTTTAATCTGGTTTCGGGCGGCACCGACAGCCACCTCATCCTCGTCGATCTGCGGCCTAAGAAGGTCACCGGAAACATTACCGAAAAGGCGTTGGGCCGCGCGCATATCACCTGCAACAAGAACGGCATCCCGTTCGATCCGGAAAAGCCGATGGTGACGTCGGGCATCCGTTTGGGCTCGCCCGCTGGTACGACGCGCGGGTTCGGCGTCGCCGAGTTCCAGGAAATTGGCCGCCTGATCGCAGAGACGCTGGACGGGTTGGCTGCCAACGGCGAAGCTGGTAACGGCGCCGTCGAAGCAGCTGTCAAAGCGAAAGCTATCGCACTGTGCGAACGGTTCCCGATCTACTCTTGATCGGACCTCGCGCGCTCGTCGCGCTCCGGCCGGGGCGTCCATTCGGCCGGTTCGCGTTGCTCCTTAAGCCGCTTTCGCGGCTTGCGGCCTGGAGAAGGACGAAGGCACTGCAGCTTTGCCTGCGGTGCCTTTTTTGTTTCGGGGTGTGCGACAGCGGCGGGGTTGACCCGGCTGGGTGGGGCGGCGAATGTGCGCACTCACTTTAGGAGACCCCTATGCGCTGCCCGTATTGTGCTGGCGAGAATACGCAGGTGAAGGATTCGCGGCCCACCGA
>JANLYB010000018.1:0-3591 GCA_031365425.1 Hyphomicrobiaceae bacterium | reverse complement strand
CGTCGATCGAGGCGCACGAGACTGGCCGCGCTCGTTCACTACCGCTCGCGTCGCTCGGGTCGTATTCGTTGCTGATCGGTGGCGTGCGTCTCATGCATCGTCTTTCGCGTGCCGACTTTGAACGGGCACACGAGATTCTCGAAGCCTTGGTGGCGCGCCACCCACGCCATCCCGATGGCTACGCTTGGCTGGCGAAGTGGCACATTCTTCAGGTTCATCAAGGCTGGTCTGGTGACCCCGGCAAGAGCGCCGGTATGGGGGGGGATATGGCGCGGCGCGCGCTAGAGCGCGACGATCAATGCGGCGTGGCGATGGTCGTGTCTGGCATGGTCAGGACTTTCAACCACCGCGACCTCACCGGAGCGGAGGCCATTTATCGCGCGGCATTGGATGTCCATCCCAACGATGCGTTGGCCTGGCTTCTAAAGGGCATGGTGCATGCTTTTCGCGGCGAAGGTGAGCAGGCGGTCCTCCATGCGCGACGAGCCAGCGAGCTCTCTCCGCTCGATCCAATGCGCTACTACTTCGATTCGCTCGGTGCGTCTGCCGAGGCTTCGGCTGGCAACTATGAGCAGGCGGTACTACTGGCCCGGCGTTCGCTCAGCGCCAACGCTATGCACGCCTCGACCCTACGCATTCTCACGATCGCCCTCGCCATGTTGGAGCGCATGGACGAATCGCGCGACGTTGTGTATCGACTGCTAGCGCTGGAGCCTGACTTCAGCGTCGAACGGTTTCTGGCCCGATCACCGTCGGCCGATTTCGAGATTGGGCGTAAATTCGCAGATGCTTTGGGGAGGGCGGGCGTGCCGCAATAGGTGGCCGCATGGGCGAAGGGCGGATCGTTTCGACCACTATCAACTGAGGCCTAGCAAATGGCTGGAAATACGGGATTTACGGGATTTACCGGGTTTACGGGCTTTACTGGCTTTACAGGATTCACGGGATTTTCTGGTGGGGGTGGAGGGGCTCTTCCCGCGGTGAGCCCCTTACTGGCCGACGCGATGACTCGCAGTCGCGAGGGGCACTTGGGGCGCGCGACGCGGACGACCCAAAGTGGTTCAAAAGAGCAGTTCACGCCCGGATTCATTCGCCATTGGGGGTCCACCACAGACTTGCCGCAGCCAGGCCCGAAATGGCTTTCGCGGATGGGGTCTGCTGTTCGGGTGCAAGTTTATGTCACCGACCTGATGGCAGACATTCGCGTCGGCAAGTTGAATGAGGCCAAGGCGATAGACGTCGTGGTCGACTTCAAAGGGTCGACTTCACGCTTTAGTCTCACCAGACCGCCCGTCGATGTTTTCAAGGAGCAAGCGCACCGAGTCGAAAGCTGGGCTGCGCTGCGTGCTGAACGTGCCCCCGAGATCCTTGCGCAGATCGGGCCTCAGTTCCCTTTTTGGTCGTCGGTATTGCATCTAAATCCTGAGATCGTCCCCTACACGAACGAACTGCTGATGGTGGCGCTCGAGTTCGCGACAATCGTCGTCCAGAAGGTCAAGTACGAGTCGGTCGTCCCGCGGCCTTCGGACTTTTCGGCGCGTGTCCAACCCATGATCGAGAACCCCGGCTTCTTCGCATGGCCCAGCGGGCACGCCACACAGGCGTTCGCGGTTGCCGAGTTGCTCTCGATTCTCACGATGCCCCGCGATGGTCTGGGCGGCGGATTCACGCATCCCTGGGAAGAGGCCCGTGAGCAGCTTTTCCGACAAGCTGAGCGAATCGCTACGAATCGGGTGGTGGCTGGATTGCATTTTCCAGTCGACAGCGAAGCGGGTTGCGAGTTAGGGGTCTGGCTGGCCCAGATGCTGGTTTGTGCCTGCACTGGTGGCAATGTGCGCTCGTTTAAGGGCAACAACGGCTATGTCTTTGATCCTGCGATGGGTAAGGATCATGACTTCAATCCGGCCCACCACGTGAACCGCCAGTCGTGTCATCAGGCGGGCTTCAAGGCTGCTGCTGCCGGCCTGGCGGCAAAGGTTCAGTCTGGTCTACCGAAGTCCGCATTGGGCTGGCTATGGGACATGGCTTGTGCTGAATGGTTCAATGCCGGAGTCACACCTTCGGCAAACTTGACGAAGCTATGACTTACGCATGGAGCAAGCGAACGCAAGGGCTGTTGACCGGCATCGACTGGGGCAATTGGCTGCTGCGTGGCGACACCTATATCGACCCCTATCTAGTATGGGCTGATGTGACGGGCGCTGCGGGTTTTGCGGCACACGGCGACGATGTCGGGTCTGACCACAAGTGGCCATTCATCATTGAACTGTCTGAGCCGGGCCTGCCGGCCCAGTACATCGATGACAAACCGCATGACGATGTGCCTTGGATTTTTGGCGTGATCGATGTTCCGGGTGTCTACAAAACGGAGGGCATAGGCGAGCCTTGGCGTTGGACCGTCCGGGGGAAGTACGTGACTGCACATGCGCACCCGCGTGATGTGCATCATCTGTTGTGCTCCAAGCATGTCAAGCGGGCACAACTGGGCTTGCCACGGATTCGACAGGTCCTGCCCGAGGCACAAAGACAGCCGGATGTGGAGGCGGGCGCTGACCCACCACGGGTGGTTGTCGGCGTTATTGACGACGGCATTGGCTTTGCTCACCCCAAGTTGCTGGACGAACTGGGTATGCCACGCGTTCGCTATCTCTGGGACCAGGACGGTCGGCGCGAAGATCGACTGACGGGTGGTTGGTTGGTGCCGCGCGATCTCGGCTATGGAGCCGAACTCGTCCCCAAGGTTCTTGAGACCGCGCTTCGAAAGTATCCATCAACAAACGATGATCCATGGGCACCCTACCGCGTGTTGAACTACGGGCGCTATCGCCTCGATCCCTATGCTCACTCGTCCGCGCCGCTGGATGTCGACGGCAGGTGTTTGCCGGTCGAGTCGATGCTGTCGAGCAGCCACGGGCATTCGGTGACCGATCTCGCCGCCGGGTTCCCACCCACCCACAGGGGACAAGTTGTCCCACTTCCGTCCGATCTGGCGCCGATGCCCAGAAGCGCCGAAAGAGCAAAGGACGAGATCAGGCGTGCCACGGCAGACAGTAAGGCGGGCGCCTATCGCGGCGGCATCGATGCCGCCGTAGCGCGACTCGATAGCGCAGACCAATGGCATCTTGTGTGCGTACAACTGCCCGTGCGCACGGTTGCCGACACCTCGGGGGGGTCGCTGGCTGCCCACGTTCTTGACGGCATTCGCTACATCATCGAGCGGGCGCGCCGAATCCCGTACGTTGGCTTGGCTGAGCCGGACGAAGCTGACAAGACCTACCGCTCATTTATTCGCAATCCTGTGATCATCAACGTGAGCTACGGTGCGCTCGGAGGTGCCCACGATGGCAGCTCCATCCTCGAGGAGGCCATGCAAAGTCTTAACGAAGATGACCATCCTGCAGTTTTCCAGCCCGTCTGGGTGGTTGTGGCCGCGGGCAACGCACATCGAGCGTCAGCACACGCCAGCGTCGATCTCGTTCCGGGCGAGCACAAGGAGCTTGTCTGGCGCATAGGGCCAGACAACCCCCTTGAGTCATACCTCGAGATTTGGTTGCCTGATCGTGATGTAAATGGGCACTTGGTGCCAGCCGG
>JANLYB010000014.1:0-5951 GCA_031365425.1 Hyphomicrobiaceae bacterium | reverse complement strand
TGAATGCCATGCGACCGCCCGATGGTGATCGTATCCTTATGCTCGAACGCCCGCTTTTCCAGCGCCGCCAGCAACCGGTCCACGCCCGCGATCAGCAAATCCGCCGCCCGCACCAACTGCAGATTGAGGCACGTATCGAGCACGTCCGATGACGTCATCCCCTGATGCACAAACCGCGCATCTGGCCCCACAAACTCCTGCAAATGCGTGAGAAACGCGATCACGTCATGCTTGGTCACCCGCTCGATCTCGTCGATCCGGTCGATGTCAAAAACCGCAGCCGATCCCTTCTCCCAGATCGTCTTGGCCGCTTCTTTGGGGATAATCCCCAGCTCCGCACATGCCGACGCTGCGTGCGCCTCGATCTCAAACCAAATCCGGAACCGCGTCGCCGGCTCCCAAATGGTGGTCATCTCAGGGCGTGAATAGCGCGGGATCATGGGGTCAGCTCTCTGGTCTATCAATTAAGCCGCGACCCCTAGCAGATAAGCCCGCATAAGCAAACGCGGCGGAGCGGCCTGCCCATCCCGTCGCCCCAAAAACTTCCCTGATGACGCACCGCAACAATTCCCCCTATGCTGCCCGCCACCTCAGCGAGCACCTCCCGGGTAATCCATGACCAAAGCCGCCCCAGCCGCCCCTGACCTGGAAGCCATCGTCCGCGACATCGCCGCCGACATGGCGAGCCGCACCGACCGTGGCGACGTGGCTACCTACATCCCCGAACTCGCCCGCGTGGACGCGAATAAATTCGGCCTTGCCGTGATCGATACAGACGGCAACGTTGCCGTTGGGGGCGACGCTGACGTCCCGTTCTCAATTCAATCAATCTCGAAAGTCTTCACCCTCACCCTGGCTCTCGGTAAAATTGGTGACCGCCTGTGGAAGCGCGTCGGCCGGGAACCGTCGGGCAGCCCGTTCAACTCCATCGTTCAGTTGGAAAACGAACGCGGGATCCCGCGCAACCCTTTCATCAATGCCGGCGCCATTGCGGTTACGGATCAGATATTGTCCGGCCATCAACCCCGCGAAGCTCTGGGCGAAATCCTCCGCTTCATGCAGTTTCTCGCCGACGATCCCACGATCACCATCGACGAGGCGGTCGCGGCCTCCGAACAGCGTACCGGATTTCGCAATGCAGCTCTTGCCAACTACATGAAATCGTTCGGCGTCCTGGAGTGCCGTGTTGAGCACACGCTCGGCGTATACTTCCACCACTGCGCGATTGCCATGTCCTGCCGCCAGCTTGCCATGGCCGCGCGCTTTCTCGCGCAGAACGGCCGGCACCCGGTTACAGGCCTGCAAGTTGTCCAGGCCGAACGAGCCCGCCGCATCAACGCCGTCATGCTGACCTGCGGCCATTATGATGGTTCGGGGGAATTCGCCTATCGGGTGGGGTTGCCGGGCAAAAGCGGAGTCGGCGGCGGTATTCTGGCCATTGCACCGGGCAAGGCCTCCATCGCTGTTTGGTCGCCCGGCCTCGACGCCTCGGGAAACTCACACCTGGGCCGCATCGCGCTCGAAAACCTCAGCAAAAAATTAGGTTGGTCAATCTTCGGCCCCTGACGCGCCAAACACGCGCCGTGGCCCGCATCGTGTCGCGCAGCGATTTATTATCTGCGAGGTAAGGCGTCTGTCTCGAGCAATGCAGCCTCGTGATACCAAGCCCCGCCGAAGGCACAATCGGCATATGCCACTTGCTTCCGGTCGAGCGCCAGCTTGGACTCGGGACCCTTGCGGTCCGCACCAGCCCGTCCTTTCACCGGGAACTGATAGATCTTGGCGGTTTCGCCATGAGTGATTGTGGCCATTGCCATCTCCTATTGCCTTGCGCCCTGGCGCAGGACGAAGTGCCCCGGCGCAGGACGAACATAACAAAAAACGCAGAATCTGCACAGCAATTATGCTGTTTGCCCAAAAATAATCAGATTTTGCCTATTTTATAATCAATTTGAGATTCTGCCCTCTTGGGGCGCGGTAGGTTAAAACCGCCGGAAGGCCATTGCGTTCCAGGACCACCGCGACATTTACACGAACCCCCGTCCCGCTTGGAGGATTGCGGTTTGCTGCCCCCCTAACGTTGTGATCGCGTTAGCACTTTTCCAGCGCGCCTGACGCCTTATCCACAGCCAGTCCAGGCACTCCAGTGCTCGTCTATTTCCAGGGTGGTTTCGGCCGCGTGCCTTAAGGCCAGGCAGCGGTCCAATGTGGCACATTAATTGCCATACATCGCTGTAGCATGCTGGCAGCTTGCGTGTCCGGCTGCCCGCAAACGCGCGTATTTCGGCATTTTGCATCGTCAACTAATGAGAGCTTCGCAATGACAAAGTACAAGCTTGAATATATCTGGCTCGATGGCTACACGCCGGTGCCGAATATTCGAGGCAAGACGCAAATCAAAGAGTATTCGTCGTTTCCGGCGCTGGAGCAGCTCCCGCTCTGGGGCTTTGACGGCAGTTCGACTATGCAGGCTGAAGGCCGCAGTTCTGACTGCGTTCTCAAGCCCGTCCGCATCGTTGAAGACATCACCCGTAAGAACGGCGCGATCGTCATGTGCGAAGTCATGATGCCCGATGGTGTCACGCCCCACGCCTCCAACAAGCGCGCGACGATCCTTGACGACGAAGGCGCATGGTTCGGCTTCGAGCAGGAATATTTCTTCTACAAAGATGGCCGGCCGCTCGGCTTCCCCGCAACCGGCTATCCGGCACCCCAGGGCCCCTATTACACCGGCGTCGGCTATAGCAACGTCGGCAGCGTCGCCCGCGAAATCGTCGAAGAGCACCTGGATATCTGTCTTGCTGCCGGCATCAACCACGAAGGCATCAACGCCGAAGTGGCCAAAGGCCAGTGGGAATTCCAGATCTTCGGAAAGGGCTCCAAGCGCGCCGCCGACGAAATGTGGATCGCACGCTACATGCTGCAGCGTCTGACGGAAAAGTACGGCATCGACGTCGAGTATCACTGCAAGCCGCTCGGCGACACCGACTGGAACGGCTCAGGGATGCACGCCAACTTTTCGACCACCTACCTGCGCGATACTGGCGGCAAGGATTACTTCGAGCGCCTGATGGCCGCATTCGATAAAAACCTGCACGACCACATCGCCGTCTACGGTCCAGACAACCACATGCGTCTGACCGGCAAGCACGAGACGGCGCCCTGGAACGCGTTCAGCTACGGCGTCGCCGACCGCGGCGCATCGATCCGCGTGCCGCACTCGTTCATCAAGAACGACTACAAGGGCTACCTGGAAGACCGCCGTCCTAACTCGCAAGGCGACCCATACCAGATCGCCTCGCAGATCCTGAAGACGATCGCCTCGGTGGCCTTCGCCGCCAAGGCAGCCGCCTAATCAGTCTCCACGGCGCGGATGTCCCCATCCGCACCGCAATTGCCAATCGAAAACGGGTGGGACAGCAGCTTTCCCAAGCAGCTGTCCCACCCTTTCTACGTCTGCTTTGCGCTTTAGGGTGACCGGTTCTAGCTGGCGAGCTTGAGTTGGTTGGGGAGCGTCTCAGCCAATGACCAAGCCCGGCCGGTGCCGGCGCTGAACTCAAGCCCAGGACTGAGCTTACCGGCCCGCCTCAAGCTGGACGGCAAAATGATCGTGCCGCGCGGCTGCGCACAAGTCCACGCTTTCCAGTCCCAAGAAAGCCCGTCGATGGTGCAGCGCTCAGCGGCCAGCCCTTCCGCAACCGACAGCCCTAGCCACACGGCGAGCGCGCTGCAGACCGTCCACGCCACGAACCACTTGGTGCGGCGGCTCAGTCCGGCAGCTTCTGTCGGTTCGTCTGCGATGTGGTCCATCCTTGTGTCTCAGCTGCCCTTCGCCGGAAACGCCGTGCGATAAGCAGGTGGTGCCGTCCAGCATGCAGGCGGCGTCTCTGCCGCATACACCCCCCGCGCAACGGCGCGCGCGAGCGTATTGGCAGCATGCGCGCCCACCACGGCAAGCGCTGCAGGCCCTGGCTCCAGAGCAACGTCGCCGGTTGCCGCCGCAAACACCACGTCGCCATCCAGCGGCGTATGCACCGGATAGATCGCCCGCGCCAGCCCTGTCTGTGCCATGACCGCCAGCCGGTGCGCCTCCCGCTTGCTGAGCCGCGCATTGGTGGCCACGATGGCGATCGTCGTGTTCTGCGCCATCAAAGTCCCGGTGATCGTACCTTTGAGCCGTATATCAAGCCCGTCTGCTGGCCACGAGTTAGGCATCCCGCGACCGCCAAACTCGCAGCCCTGCTCGAAAGCTCCCGCCCAGAAATGCCCCGATGACCCGATCGTCGCCGACCCGAGCGGATTGACCGCTACGAGTGCTCCGACAATGACGCCGTTGGCAAGCCTGCATGACGCCGTTCCGAGCCCGCCCCGCAGTGTCGCCGTCGTCGCGCCATAACCTGCCCCAAAGCTTCCGGGTTCGAGCATGGTGCACGCCGCCTCGCACGCCGCCCGGCCCATCTCCTCATACGGCGGTCTGGCCCCCCATGCCTTGTCGCCTCCGTTCAGAAGATCAAACAGAATCGCCGCGGGCACAATCGGTACCCGGGCAGCACCGACCGCAAAGCCCACCCCGCGCTCCGCCAGCCAAACCTGCACCCCGCTCGCTGCCGCGAGACCGAATGCCGATCCACCGGCAAGCACGAGTGCATGTGCTTCCTCGACGGTCCCGGCTAGTCCGATGGCCTCCGTCTCCCGCGTGCCTGTTGCCCCGCCCCGCACGTCGACAGCCGCAACAAAAGGCCGCTCGGACAACAGCACGCTAACGCCTGAGCACAACGTCGCACTCTGCGCATTGCCAACTTTAAGCCCAGGTACGTCTGTAATCGAATTGTGCAATGCGGCAGTCATCTTATTTTTATTCCAATTATGCTGCGTTGCGATGGGTGCATTGCAAGTATTGCAAAGCACAATTATCCGATTTTTTTACTGTCTTTTGATTTGGAGTGTGGATAATTGGTGACAGCTTAAAGATCTTCACGAGAAACACTTGCGAATTGATGATCCGGTAGGAATTATAGTCCATAGTCATCAATCCGTCTTGTTTGCCCACGAGTTCATGATCCATTCATTTCGTGTGCGGCACGAGTGAAGCGAACCGGGTTATCACGCAAGTGGTCTCGCAGACGCGACGAGAGACGGTAACGAACAACACCTGACGGTGTCAGGACAAAGCGGGAGACTAAAGCAGTGTCTGAACAAATGCAGGCCGAGATGGCTAACCTCAACGCCCAGATCGATCAGATCGACGATCCGCGCGCAGGTTTCGCCATGGTCAAAGCCCGTATTAACGAGCTGCGCAAGGCTGGCCAGGACGTGCCTGCGGAGCTGATCCGCATGGAGAAGAACCTCCAGACCGAATGCATCTGCCAAAGCCGCGGCGGCTAGTTTCGCAAGTCTTCACGGGCAATTGCTGGAGATGCACGCCCTGTCGGCTGGAACGAACGTAGCAGCTTGAGAGTCGCCATTCGCATCTACTCCGAGCAGCGAATTAAACGTGGACAAATTCCGGGCAGAATTTTTGAGCGCCTCGAAACTAGTCAATACCAATTTGCTGAGATTTGCCGCCAAAGCCGAATGGCGAGCCATAAAAAAATGGCTTCCATCCGTTAAATGATGCGGCAGCAAAGCGTGAAGCGCTGAGCCGCCCGCCGCGGAATCGCTCGCGATAATCACAATCTCCGGGCTCGATCGCTTTAGATCGGATCTCAGGATCTCATATTCGGCTGGGAAGCCCGCAAAATAAATCGCGTCGGCCCGCACGGATTTCAACCGTCCGGCCACATCGCTGTATTGCATCTTGCCAGCGACAATGCCTTCCATCGCAATCGCGGGCTGCCCGGCAGACTTGAGCCCGCGCGCCACTGCGTCCGCCAGCGCCCGCGCATAAGCCGTCCGGTCGTGCACTATGGCAATGCGCCGGCCCGCGAAGTTCGACGTCATCACCGCGACCG
>JANLYB010000372.1:0-7237 GCA_031365425.1 Hyphomicrobiaceae bacterium | reverse complement strand
ACCGGCGAGCTGTTTGGCACTTCGCGGCGCGATAGGCTCCCATTCGAAGAAGCTTGCAAACAGACCGAGCAGCGATTCTGGCGCGATAAGCTTCGCACCTGCCTTCGCTATATCGCCGTCGAGGGCTACCGATGCTTTGAGCTCGCCGTCCTGCCACAGCGTGAACCCGTTGCCGTCAGTGTAGATTAGGTTGGGTAGCGTCTTGAGTTTCTGCCACTGCTTCTTGTCGTGCTCGCTCGTGAACCGGCGCGGATCGTAGCCCTTGCCAGGAGCCTTGACCTCGATAAAACCGGCGAGCGCATTGCGGACCGAGACAGCGTAGTCGGGCCGGGAGGATAAATGGGCGAGCGTCGTCTCGCCGACGAGCCTGACTGTGTTCGTGCGATGTCCCGCCAGCTCCGCCAATTGCAGTACGAGCGTTTCGAACGGCGCGCGAAGCTGGTCCTCGGGTGCCCCCGCAACGGCTACATTGGCAAGCTTACCTTTGGCCGAAGCGCCAAACTCTGAAACGATTTCCGCAAGTCCGGCCACGATTCCCCCACAGCCAAGTCCAGCCGTTAAGATTGGCTCAGAGGTCAATACCTGCGGTACTCAGGAAGGGCAAGGGCGGGGCACCGATGACCTTTTGTCAAAACCGGGAGGCGGGTTAAGACACCGATGCCAAGCTGGGTGCGGAGGGGGCGGGGCGTGTGGTAGGGTTTGGGGATGACAGAGAGACTGACAGAGAGTGGGTCGAGTTGCGTTACTGGCGTGTTGCTCGCGGGGGGGCAGTCGCGGCGGATGTTTGCTGGGGCTCAGACCAGTGGCGACAAAGGGCTGCTGGAGATTGCCGGACAGCCGATGCTGGCGCATGTCGCGTCGCGTCTGAAGCCGCAGGTCGGGGCGATGGTCATCAACGCGAACGGCGATCCGGCGCGGTTTGTAGCGTTCGGGCTGCCGGTGGTGGCTGATACGGTCGAGGGTCACGTTGGGCCGCTGGCGGGTGTGCTGGCCGGGATGCGCTGGTCGGCGGCGAACGCTCCAGAGGCGACGCATATTGCGACGGTTTCAACGGATGCACCGTTGCTGCCGCTCGATCTGGTTGCGCGATTGGCGGCAAAGCTCGGGGACAAGCCCATTGTGCTGGCGTCGTCGTGGGGCGAAATTCAGCCGGTCATCGGGTTGTGGCCGGTGGCGCTGGCGGACGATCTGGAGGCGGCTCTTAAGGGTGGCGTCCGGAAGGTGCTTGCCTGGACCGACCGGCATGGTACCACGGCGGTTGATTTTGCGTTCGTGCAGCTTGGTCCGCTGCTGGTCGATCCGTTCTTCAATGCCAATACGCCCGCCGAACTCGAACAGGCGGAAATGTATCTGGAACAGGAGTCGTCTGCCGATACGTGACTGCTCCTTTACTTTGCGCGTGGCCGCCCCACCAACCCCACGCGCGGATACCAAACCCGGATAAGTCAAAACTTATCCGGTTCTGGTATAGGATGATGACTTAACGACAACTTTGAGCCCGCATCGATGAAATATCAGGTCCCGGTCATTGGCGTATCAGGGTGGAAAAAGTCGGGTAAGACGACGCTTGCGGTCCGCCTGATCGAGGAATTCACACGGCGCGGGCATCACGTGGCGTCGATCAAACATGCGCATGAGAGCTTCCAGGTCGACGACGCGCAGACCGACAGTTCGCGTCATAGGACGGCGGGGTCGAACGAGATCTGTATCGTGGGATCGCAGCGGTGGGCGATCATCCATCAATTGGTGCAGGAGCCTGAGCCCTCGCTAGAGGAAGTGCTGTCGTGGATGTCGCCGGCCGATCTGATCGTGGTCGAGGGGTATAAGTACGCCGATATTCCCAAGATCGAAGTGCGGTCGACGATTGCATTTTCTAAGAACAAGCTGGCGGGCGATGATCCGCACGTTATTGCGATTGCTTCGGATAAGGATGAGCCCGGCGAGCGGGTGCCGGTCTTTTCGCGCGACGATGTGGCGGAGATTGCCGATTTGATCACGGCCAAGATCGGGCCGATTGGGCGGCGGGTTGCCAAGGCGCGGGCGGCGGCGGGCGAGCCTGTGCGGACAGCTGATAAGCCCGAGGCTTGAGGGCGATGGCTGGCCGGGCGCTGCTGGTGGCGTTGGCGGGTGTGATTTCAATACAAGCGGTTACGAGTGTCTGGGCGGCGGAGAAGCCGCGCGTGCCGCCTGGGCGCGATCCGGGCGGGACGGGTATTGCGATTGTGGGGCCGGGTGTCGATTACACGGTGCCGGAGATTGCCGGCCGGTTGGCGCGCGATGGTGAAGGCGAGATCGTCGGGTTTGATCTGATCGATGGTGACCGGCGGCCCTATGCGGCTTTGGCGGTGCCGCCGGACGCGGCTGCGCGGGCGGTTCATATCGTGTTGAGCGGTGCGCGCGCCAGCCGCTTGGTGGTGTTTCGCGCAGATGGCGCGGAATTGACCTCGATTGGTCGCGCGATTGCGATGGCGGCGATGAGCCCGGCGCGGGTTGTTTTGCTGGATGCGCAAGCTGGGGCGACGCTGCGCTGGGAGGGACTCGCAGCGGTGTCTCAGAGGTTGGCTGACCGGCTGGTCGTCGTGGCCGCGGATGGGGCGCTTGGGCGGAGTGCTGAAGCCGACGGGCTGGCAAATGTGCTCTTAGTGCGCGGGTGTGTGCGGACCGGGGCGGAGTGTGTTGCGGCGGGGGACGATTTGACGTCGGTTGATGTAGTGGTGCCGGTCGATACCGGTGCGGGTGAGACGAGCGGGGATGCGGCCGCGCGGTTGGCGGCGTTGGCGGGGCGTGCTCTCGCGGGCGGGCCGCAGTTGGATGGTGCGGTGTTGAAGGGGCGGATTGTGGGCTTGGGCGCGGTGGTGCCTGAGCGGCGTTACCGGCTGATTGAGGATCCGGCGCAGGTGGTGATTGCGCCGGAGGTGACGGGTAGCGCGGGGCGCTGAGACGTGCCGTTGCGTGGCCCCTGGGTCCCGTGCCTGCTTTTTGCTTGCCGCTCGCTGCGGCGGCGGCCAGGTGGCCGCCGGATCGCAAGCGATTGGGCACCGTAAAGAACGCTGCAGCGCGCACGGGATGACAACTGTGTGGGTGTGAACGGAAGTTGTTGGGTTTCGCGAAGGCTCAACCCAACCTACGATCTGGAAACCGATACAGTGCGCACGGGATGACAGCGGGGCTATTTCTTCGTCCACCAGCTCGAGACGTACGACCATGCTCCGGTGGCTTTATCCCAGGCCCAGCCTTTCCACGTGCGTGGCACGGCGGGGTCGGTTGTGGGTGCGGGCGGAGCCGGAGCCGGAGCCGGAGCCGGAGCCGGAGCCGGTGCAGGCTGTGGCGCTGGAGCCGGAGCCGGCTGGGGTGCCGGCGCGGGTGCAGGGGCCGGAGTTGGTGCTGGTACCGGGACCGGCGCAGGAGTTGGGACAGGCGCAGGCGTTGGCTGCGGAGCAGGTTCCGGTGCAGGTGGCGGCGAAGGTTTGACGGGCTCGGGTTCTGGGGCCGGGATTGGCTTCACAGGCTCCGGCGCAGGTGGCGGCGTTGGCACTACGGGTTCTGGAGCGGGTGGCGGGGGAGGCGGCGGAGTGACGGCGGTGATCGTGAAAGTTTGCGCCGCGGTGCCGCCTTTGCCGTCGTCGGCGGTGGCTTGAATTGTGTAGACGCCTGCCTTGCCGCCGGATGCGGCGCCGCTTGCGATCTTGCCCGTTACTTGGCCAGAGGTGCGGCTGTAGGTGAGGCTGGGTGGCAGGCCGTTGATCGTATATGTGATGACCGTTGGATCGGGGGCCGCGAATGCGCTGCCGACGCTGATGTCGACGGTTTCGCCTTCGTTGTAGGTCTTGTTGATCGTCGGGGTACTCAAGACCGGCGGGGCATTGCGGGCGGTGATGACGAAGCTTTGCGAGGCGGTGCCGCCTTCGCCGTTATCGGCGATCACTTTGACCGTATAGGAGCCATTGTCGCCGCCCTTGGAGGCGTTTTCGCCGAGGGTGCCGGAAATGATGCCGGTGTCGGAGTCGATCGAGAGATTGATCGGCAAGTTGACGGCGGACCAGCGCAGCGGGCTTGCGCCGTACCAGACCGTGAAGCTGCTCGCGGCGTTGATGTTGGTGATGGCCTGGCCGTTGAAGGCGCGCACCGATGGGAGGGCCGTCGATACGACCGGCGGCGGCAGATCCGGCACGACCGCGTTGGGATCGGTCTGGGGTTCGGCGGTGATGGTGAAGCGTTCGTTCACCGGGGTGGTCTTGCCGTCGGTGGCTGTTACGGTGACGGAATATACGCCGCCGTTGGTTCCGCCTTTCGAGGCGGTTTTGGCCAGCCTGCCGCTGATGCGGCCGGTCAATGGATTGATGATGATCCCAGGGGGCAGGCCGGTCGCTGAGTAGGTGAGCTGGAAATCGCTGGGGTTGAGGAACGCCGCGCCGGCATCGATGAGGACGCGTCCGCCGTCCTTGAAGAATTTGCCGCGCGTGGCGGTGCCGATGACGGGGGGAGATTTGCTGGTCTGGATCGTGAAGCTTTGTTGTGCGGTGTTGCCCTTGCCGTCGTCGGCCATCACGGTGACGGTGTAGGCGCCGTTGGTGCCGCCCTTGGAGGCGTTGTTGTCGAAGTTGCCTTTGATGGCGCCGGTGGCGGCGTTGAGAGTCAGGCTGCCGGGCAGGCCGGTGGCTGCGTATTTGACGGTGGTCTTGGGGTCTTTCGGCTTGAAGTACTGGACGACCGAGAGCGGCGGGAGCGCCTGACCGTCGTAGCCCGTGACGTTGGGGATCGGCCACGTCACGAACGGCGGAGCGGGTGCATCGGCTGGCGTTCCGGTGATTTCGCGGACCGTGTCTTGGATCAGGTTGCCCGCTGCATCGACGCCGTTGTCGAGGCCTTTGGAGCGGCGGTAGGCGGCGATCAGGGAGGAGAACACGGGCACGTAGACGCGCTGGGTGTCTTTGCCGATGCGGACAGACTGAGAGACCTGGAAATGCAGGTGGTGGGTGGTTTCGCGGCCGCCGTTCATGAAGTTGGAAATGCGCCCGAGGACATCGCCTTGCTTGACCACGCTACCGTCTTTCACCTTGATCGAGTCCGGGTGCATGTGGAGGTAGTAGTATTCGGTGCCGTCGCCGCCCTTCAGGCGGACAGTGGTGTTGGAGGTGACTTGGGTGATGATGCCGTCGACGACGGCGACGACGTCCCATTTGTTGTCTTCGCACTTGGGCGGCCGGATATCCTGGCCTTGGTGGCCCTGGCCTGACGGGCACATGGGCATCGCCCAGCCGCGGACTTCGCAATAGTCGTCGCGCTGAATCATCGGGTCGTAATTGCGCGGGTCGCATTCGCTGCCGCCGGCGGCACCTTTACCGTTCCAGCCGCCGCCGCCGTACCCCCAGATCTGGGAGTTCATGAAGGCATGTTTTCCAGCCGGGGCGGGTTCGAGGCCGGCGGCTAGGCGAACTGGGAAAATGATGTCGGGCAGGTAGACCTTGCGGTCGCCGACGCGGCCGCGGCCCTTGTCCTTGGGGTTCAGATCGCCGGGGGAGTAGTAGGCAAAGCCCGTCGCTGCCGTCGACGGTTTGGCCGGTTCGGCGGGTTTCTCGGGCGGAATGTTTGCCGTATCGGCGGGCTTGGAGGGAGGAAGCGTCGACAGGGGCGCATCGGGGTTGGTGTAGAGGCATTTGGCGGCGAGATGTGCGGGCAGCGCAATAACTGCGAACGCTGCGACGGCATTAGCGAAAAAGCGTGCGCGCCGGGCGTGCCCGGTCTGTGCCATTTTCAGCGCGCATGGAAGCCGAGCCAACGCCATCAATACCCCTCAACTCTACCGTGGCGGGACTATGCCCAAACTTGGCCGCTGCGGCAACTGAGCAACGTGCTGCGCTTGCGGTTTGGCTGGGCTGTGTCACCGATCAGCAAGGCAGGCCCGCGCAGGGAAGCAAGCGGGGGCTTGCGAATTTTTGCAATCGCCCCCAATTTCGTTGGGTTGTGGGTGTAAGGACGTGTCGTGCCGGGTGCCGGTCTTGAACGGGAGAATGCGGATGCGGGTGCTGGGATTGGGACGACTTGCCTGGGGGGCTGGCGCTGTTGTGGCGCTTGCTGCTTGCCTGGCTGCCGGTTCGGCGCTAGTGGCGCAGGAGAAGCCGTTGGTGCAGGAAAAAACTGGGCGCGGGCAAAATCTGCTCAAGGTGGATTGGGCTGATCCTGAGATTACTGCGTTCAAGGCGTCCAGCGCTGCTCCTGATGATGCGGCGAAGGGGCTTGATTTGAAGCTGCCGATCCTGGCGTTCGGCGAGGTTCCGCAGGTGGTGAAAAACGTCGCTGGACCGGATGCGCGCCCAATCAAGCCGAGATCCATCATTACCGATCCCAAGCAGCCATTTTGGTATCATCTCGTAGATACCTACGATGGGATCAATATCGCGATCAATGCGGACCGGCGCGTGAATGTTGAGGGCGATGCCAAGTTCCAGATCGGGGCGGCCAACGTCGGCGCGGAAGCGACGCTAGGGACCAAAGCGAAGCCGCGGATTTCCATCTTCGATGCATCGAAGGAAGAGGGCATGGAGGGGCTCGTCATCGAATATACGGTGCAGAAATTCCCCGATATCCCCTATACGGTGACGATCGAGTGCAGCACGAAGGCCAAGACACAGTGCAAGGATCTGGCGGTCATCACCAAGGATGAGGCGCTGTTGAAAATTATAGCGTTGGGGAAGCATTGAGGGCGGGGGAGTGGAACTGGTGATTGTGGCTCCTGGGTCCCGTGCGCACAGCAGCGTGAAGAACGCTGCAGTGCGCACGGGATGACAATTTTTTTCAAATACTTATCCCCGCCCCCAAGGCCTCATGAGAGATTGGGTTCATCGCACCACGCGAGGGTCACGGCTGACGAGCTGGGTTATACGGGTGGGGCGGGTTTAGATGCGGTATTCGGTCATCCATCAGCGACCCGGATTGCATTGCAGTAGTTTAGTCTACGACGTTCCGGAAACGGATCAGCTGGACGGCTTTGTGATCACCGCATTTATTCGCGGGAGAGGTGTGTCCAGGTTGTCGGAAACGGCTCGCGGGACAACGGCCTCAAGATCCCTGTAATTAAATTCGGCGGGGCCGCCGGGCGATAAGAACAGCATTCAATCGTCCATGGACCTCTCCCGCATACCCTCTTTTTAACCTCACGCGCTGATCGCGCTCCGGTGGGGCGCGCAACCATGCGCGGGTCGCTTTGCTCCCCTGCCCTTCGGGCGAGTGAAGAGAG
>JANLYB010000360.1:0-4797 GCA_031365425.1 Hyphomicrobiaceae bacterium | reverse complement strand
CAATCCGGCAACAGAAAAATGAGGGGAGGAGCAGCGCGTCAAGCGCGCGGGTAGTCCGAGTGGGGTAGAGAGCACTTGTGGCGCTGCTCCAGCAAGATTTATGGCATACCCGCAGCATTTGACATTGCGCTGACCTGGGACTTTCCCCCAGGTGGGTGCGGCGAGCCTCGGGATCGTCTGATGCGTTCAGCACCCCCGACTTGCACCTTGCTGCCACCAACAGGATCGCCTCCGGATCGGCACCCCTCGTCGCAACAAGACCCAGCCAGAATAGATTGACGCTGAGAGAGCGGGGATAACTTTCTTCCCTCTCTCCGGTCCTTCACGGGGAGCGGGTGAGGGGTACATAACGTAGGGTGCAATAGCGCAGCGTATTGCACCGGCCACGAGTCCTGCCCAATGGCGCAATACGCCAAGAAGCTATTGCGCCCTACAATCCATACCTCGCCGCTAGCCTCGTCACTCCGCACCTGCTGTCATCCCGTGCGCACTGCAGCGTCCTTCACGGTGCAGTGCAGACACGGGACCTAGGGCCACAGAAACAGAATTTTCGTGCCTTCGGCGCTCATACGCTGGGTCCCGGCTCGGCGCTCCGCCAAGAAGCTCCGCCTGGCCGGGATGACAGTGGGGGCGTAAGCCCGTCCCCGATCCTACTTCGTCCCAAAAGACGGGTAGTTTGGCGGGTGTCCCGCCAAGTGGCCGAGGCGAAGGCCGACATACTAAAAGAGCGGGCGGGCAGTCCTTATCCGCGAAGCGGCTCACTCCGCCGCAATCGGCCTCAACTCATACACCTGTGCTTCCTTGACCGCCGCCTTGAGATCACCAGTCTTCAACGCTAGTTCGACGCGCTGCAGCTTCATTGCGTCATCGAGCGACAAATACGGCCCCCATGCCCCATCATTGGGAATGTCTTCGACCTCGACCTCGGCGACATATCTGCCCCCACGGACCAAGTGCTTCACGGTGTGGCTCATCGCGGTTTACTCGTCATCAGGTCATCCATCCAGCGTTCGGGGTCGGGACGATAGACCGTGATGATTGTAGCAAAATTCGGGTCCTGCGACCTGGCCTTGCGAAATACTATACGAAGAATTCATGCGCTAGTGTGGGACATTCCTATCGATATCACTAACCCTGTCGGGCCAGGTTCAGTAGCGAGCCTGGGATCGATGCCATTTAATTTAGCCGCATCGCGCAGCTGATCATACGCCAATCTCGCATAGTCGCCGTTCAAAAAATTTAGGAGTTCCGTCGCATAGAGGTTGAGTTTTGATAGGTTCGAGACCAAATCGAAAGCGGAAAAATGAAAGTAGCCAACTGGTGCTTCAATTTCGTGTCCAGCGGGGTTTGGAATGGAAATTGAGCCATCTCCCGCTATAAAAACTGACGTAACCAGCACCATGTCCCCTCCGCCTTGCTTAGTCTTGAAATAGGACAAGAGCCCGAACACAGGCAGCACCTTCAGGTTTCTGCTGGAAAGATTATTTAGGTTTTGTGCGAGGTGATCCATCTTGTTTCGGATCAATGAGGCGGTATTGAACTCCTCTTCATACCGCGAAGAGCCAGGCGGTGAAAGGTTCGCCTGCTTACTCCTCAGCAATGTCGACAAAGCGTATGTCGCATCAACGATGGCCCATGCGTCCACGAACCAAGACGCGCGACATTCGATTTCAGAGCATTCAATTGCATCGTGATAAAGAGCGTGGCTTTGCAATCTCTTGTAGCTAATACGAATTGCTGTAAGGCTGTGTCCTATTGCCTCTAAAGCATAGCGTTGTTCAAGTTTTATCGCACTTGGCAATGCTTGTAGAAATTGCTTTTCGGCGTTGGGAATAGTCATGGTGTCGTCTGAATCCAAAGTGTTCAATTCAATTATCGATTGCGTGTCCCCACTACTCCGCCGCCCGTTCCGCCTTCATCCTCTTCCCGACCGCCGCCGCCGCCCCCGCGACCTGCCCCAAAGGCCGCCGCACCAGCAGATCCCGCAGATACTGCCCGGTATAGCTCTCCGTCACCTTCGCCACGTCCTCCGGCGTCCCCTCGGCCACGATCCGCCCGCCGCCGTCGCCGCCTTCGGGGCCGAGATCGATCACCCAGTCCGCGGTCTTGATGACCTCCAGATTGTGCTCGATGACGATCAGCGTATTGCCCGCGTCCGCCAGCTGATGCAGCACGTCCAGCAGCTTGGCGACGTCGTGGAAATGCAGCCCCGTGGTCGGCTCGTCGAGGATGTACAGCGTCCGTCCGGTAGCCCGCCGCGATAGTTCTTTCGCCAGCTTGATGCGCTGGGCCTCGCCGCCTGAGAGCGTCGTCGCCTGCTGGCCAACCTTGATATAGGCAAGTCCTACATGGACCAGCGTTTCCATCTTGTCGCGAATGGCTGGAACCGCCTTGAAGAACTCCGCCGCCTCCTCGATGGTCATGTCGAGCACGTCGGCGATGGACTTGTCGCGGAACTTCACTTCGAGCGTTTCGCGATTGTAGCGGTGGCCCTTACACTGGTCGCAGGTCACGTACACGTCCGGCAGAAAGTGCATCTCGATCTTGATGACGCCGTCGCCCTGGCAGGCTTCGCACCGACCGCCCTTGACGTTGAACGAAAACCGCCCTGGTCCATAGCCGCGCAGCTTGGCTTCCGGCAGCCCCGAGAACCATTCGCGGATCGGCGTGAACGCGCCCGTATATGTTGCCGGATTGGATCGCGGCGTCCGCCCGATCGGCGACTGGTCGATGTCGATGACCTTGTCGAGGTGCTCCATCCCCTCAATGCGGTCATGCGCTCCGGGATGCTCGCGTGCGTTGTTGAGGCGGCGCGCCACGGCCTTGTACAGCGTGTCGATCAGCAGCGACGACTTGCCCCCGCCCGACACCCCGGTGATGCAGGTGAACAGCCCGAGCGGAATTTCCGCCGTGACGTTCTTCAAGTTATGCGACCGCGCGCCGATGACCTTGACGGTCTTTTTGGGGTTCCGCGTCCGCCGTTCCCGAGGCTGCCGGATCGTGTACTCGCCGGTCAGGTACTTCGCCGTCAGGCTTGCCGGGTTCGCCATCACTTCGGCAGGCGTCCCCTGCGCGATGATCTCGCCGCCGTGGATGCCCGCGCCCGGCCCGATATCGACCACATAGTCGGCGGCCAAAATCGCATCCTCGTCATGCTCGACCACGATGACGGTATTGCCCAGATCCCGCAGATGCTTGAGCGTCTCGATCAGTCGCGCATTGTCGCGCTGATGCAACCCGATTGACGGTTCGTCCAGCACGTACAGCACGCCCGTGAGCCCTGATCCGATCTGCGACGCAAGCCGGATGCGCTGGCTTTCCCCGCCCGACAGAGTTCCCGCCGGCCGCGACAGCGTCAGATACTCAAGACCCACGTCGTTCAAGAATTGCAGCCGCTCGCGGATCTCCTTCAAGATCCGAACCGCGATTTCGCGCTGCTGCTGCGTAAACGTCGCCGGGACTTCCTCAAACCAGCCATTGGCCTTCTTGATCGACATCTCGGTGACTTCGCCGATGTGCTTCTGGCCGATCTTCACCGCCAGCGCCTGCGGCTTCAAGCGATAGCCCCCGCATGAGTCGCAAGGGTGCGCGTTCTGATACCGCGATAGCTCCTCGCGCACCCAGTCGCTATCGGTCTCCTTGAAGCGCCTCGCGATGTTGTTGATGACGCCCTCGAACGTCTTCTCGCTCGTGAACGACCGCAGCCCGTCCTGATAGGTGAAGCTGATCTCGTCCTCGGTTCCATACAGGATCGCCTCGCGCACCTTGATTGGCAGCTTGGCCCACGGCGTATCCATCGACACCTTGAAGTGCTTGGCGATCGCCTGCAGTGTCTGCAAGTAGTACGGCGACGACGCCCCCGTCCGTGACCAAGGATAAACCGCCCCGCCGTTCAGCGAAATCTCGCCATCCGGCACCACGAGGTTCGCCTCGAACTTGAGTTCGGTCCCTAGCCCATCGCACTTCGGGCATGCCCCGGCAGGTGCGTTGAAGGAAAACAGCCGCGGCTCGATCTCGTCGATCTGAAACCCCGACACCGGACACGCAAACCGCGCCGAGAACGTGATCCGTTCGTGCGTCTCGTTCTTGTTCTTGAGAATGCCGCGCTCTTCCCCTCCCCCCTGCGGGGAGGGGTCGGGGGTGGGGGTATCCTCGGCAAAGACTTCGCTTGTGGGATGGGATTTTGTTTTTCGGGTCACCTTTGTGGCGCCCCCCACCCCTAACCCCTCCCCGCGAGGCGGGGGGGAAATAGAGAGCGGCTTATCCGCGAACTCGGCGATCATCAGCCCGTCGGCCAACGCGAGCCCCGTTTCGAAACTGTCCGCCAGCCGCGACTTGATATCCCCGCGCACCACGATCCGGTCGATGACCACATCGATGTCGTGCTTGAACTTCTTGTCGAGCTTGGGCGCATCCGGGATCTCGTAAAACGTCCCATTGATCTTGACCCGCTGGAAACCCTTCTTCTGCAGCTCCGCCAGTTCCTTGCGATACTCCCCCTTGCGCGCCCGCACGATTGGCGCAAGCAAATAGAGCCGCGTGCCTTCCGGCAGCGCGAGAACCCGGTCCACCATCTGCGACACGGTCTGGCTCTCGATCGGCAGTCCCGTCGCGGGCGAATACGGCACGCCCACACGCGCAAATAGCAGACGCAGATAATCGTAAATCTCGGTCACCGTGCCGACCGTCGAGCGCGGGTTCTTGCTCGTCGTCTTCTGCTCGATGGAAATAGCCGGGCTCAACCCGTCGATGTGATCCACATCCGGCTTCTGCATCATCTCCAGGAACTGCCGCGCA
>JANLYB010000348.1:0-39962 GCA_031365425.1 Hyphomicrobiaceae bacterium | reverse complement strand
CCGGCTGGTTGCGCCCACGCTTGGGGAATGCGTTGTTGTAACCGGGTTGGGGCTCATCGGGCTTATGACCGTGCAACTGCTGCGAGCGCATGGAGCCCGAGTGTTCGGGATCGATCTCGATCCGGCGCGGCTTGCTATGGCGCGGCAGTACGGGGCCGAGACGTTTGACGTTTCGAGCGGGGCCGATCCGGTTGCTGCGGCGGAAGCGTTTTCGCGCGGGCGGGGCGTAGACGCGGTCATCATCACAGCGTCGAACAAGAGCAGCGAGCCGATGCATCAGGCGGCGACCATGTGCCGTCAGCGCGGGCGTATTGTGCTGGTCGGTGTGACGGGGCTGTCGCTGTCGCGGGCGGATTTCTACGAGAAGGAACTGACGTTCCAGGTGTCGTGTTCGTACGGGCCGGGGCGCTACGATCCAAACTACGAGTTGAAGGGCCAAGATTATCCGGTCGGCTTCGTGCGCTGGACGGAGCAGCGCAATTTCGAAGCGGTGCTCGATATGATGGCGGATGGGCGGCTCGATGTTGCGCCGCTGATCTCGCATACGTTCGCGATCGGAGAGGCGCAGGCCGCGTATGCGGTGCTGTCGGGCGGCGCGCCGTCGCTCGGGATTATGCTGACCTACCCCCAAGCGGCCACCGAGGCCGAGGTCGTTGCGTTGCGGACGCCGGCGGTCGTGCTCACTAAGGATTGGAAGGCCGGTCCGGGTAAGGCGACGATTAGTTTCATCGGGGCTGGGAATTATGCGGGGCGGGTGCTTGCTCCGGCGTTCAAGGCTGCGGGCGCGCAGTTGCTCACAGTGGTTTCGGCGGGCGGTGTTACGGGCGTCCACAACGGGCGCAAGTACGGGTTTGCGCAGGCGTCCACAGATACGGCGGCGGCAATTGCCGATCCGGCCGCCAGCGGCGTGGTGATAGCGACGCGGCATGACACGCATGCCCGGTTCGTCATCGAGGCGTTGGCGGCGGGTAAGGATGTGTTCGTTGAAAAGCCGTTGTGCCTGACGCTGGCCGAGCTGGCGCAGGTCGAGGCGGCGATGGTGGCCCATCCGGAGCGGCGGGTGGTGGTCGGGTTCAACCGGCGGTTTGCGCCGCATGCCGTCAAGATGAAGGCATTGTTAGGCACGGTGAGCGAGCCGAAGTCGTTTATCATGACCGTCAATGCCGGGGAGATCCCGGGGGATCACTGGACGCAGGATCGTGCGACCGGCGGTGGCCGCATTGTCGGAGAGGCGTGCCATTTTATCGATCTGTTGCGGTATCTCGCGGGTGCGCCGATTATCGAGAGTTCAGCGGTTGCGCTCGGGCTGTCCGGCGGGCATGCGGACAATGCGGATAAGGTGTCGCTGACGCTGAAGTTCGGCGACGGCAGCGTAGGGACGATCCATTACCTCGCGAACGGGCACAAGGGCGTCGCGAAGGAGCGGCTTGAGGTGTTTGGCGGCGGGCGCGTGTTGCAGCTCGACAATTTCATCAAGCTCAAGGCGTGGGGTTTTCCCGGGTTCTCGGGGATGTCGCTGTGGCGGCAGGACAAGGGCCAGCGCGCGTGTGTGAAGGCGTTCGTCGATGGGTTTGCCAAGCCTGCGCAGGGTGACGCCGGGGTCGCCGAGCTGATCGAGGTTTCGCGGGTTGCGATCCAGTTGCAGGCGGCGGTCGATTGAGTTGCTGGCGTGTAGGTTGGGTTGAGCAACCTTACGAAACCCAACGCTTGGACGTGGATAGTTGTCGGGTTTTCCCTAAAGGGACTTCTAAGGAGTCGCCCAGGGGGCTCAACCCGACCTACGAGATATGCTCGTTCACTTGAAATGCTTGCTCAGCTTCAGGCCCTGGGCTTGGTAGTTGGAGCCGAGGTCGCGGCCGTAGAGTTGTTCGGGGACTTGGGTCAAGCGCTCGTAGATCAGGCGGCCGATGATCTGGCCGTGTTCTAATATGAACGGGACTTTGTGAGAGCGGACTTCGAGCACGATGCGTGAGCCGGTGCCGCCTGCTGCGGCATGGCCGAAGCCCGGGTCCATGAAACCGGCGTAGTGGACCCGGAATTCGCCGACGAGCGGATTGAACGGCATCATTTCGGCGGCGTGCGTCGGCGGGACGTGGACGGCTTCCTTCGAGGCCAGGATGTAGAACTGGTCGGGATCGAGGATCAGGCGGCGGGTGCCGCGGCCGTAGATTGGTTCCCAATAGTCGAGGATTTCGCAGGAGGCCGGTTTGTCGACATCGACGACGCCGGAGTGGCGCTTGGCGCGGTAGCCGATCACGTCTGCGCCCCCTGCGGAGGCGTCGAGCATGCCGCCGGTGAGATCGACGCTGAGGCCGATGCCGTTGGCGATGTCGGCGGCTTCGTCGCCGGATGACACCAGACGTTCCAGGCTGTGGAGGGCGCGCAGGGCTTTGTCGTCATCGCCGGGTTCGCCGCGGCGGAAGCGGAGCTGTGACAGGCGGGTGCCTTCGCGGACGATGATTGGGAACGACTGCGGGCACACTTCGAGCCAGAGCTGGCCTGTGAAGCCTGCCGGGATTTTGTCGAAGGCGGTCACGCCGTCGGCGATGACGCGGGTGAAGACGTCGAGGCGGCCGGTAGAGCTTTTGGGATTGGCGAGGGCGGAGATGTCTGCGGGCAGGCTCAGGCTTTCGAGCAGCGGGATCAAGTAGACGCAGCCGACTTCCAGGACTTTGCCTTCGGGGCCGAATTCGAAATTGTGGAGCGATAGGCTTTCGACCTTTTTGGCGACGCTTGCGCCTTCGCCGGGCAGGAAGCTCGCCCGGACCCGCCAGGCGCGGTTGCCGAGGCGCAGGTCGATGCTGGCGGGCTGGACCTGATCGGCGGTTGGGGGTTGCGCCAATTTGACGATGCCTGCGGCGATCAGCTGGCGGATCTCCTGCGAGGGCAGAATTCCGGCGAGGGGTGCGGCATCGGGCATCGGTGTCGTCTCCGGTGGTCGTCTCGTGCGCTTTCCCCTCCCATTCTGGAAGAGGAATAGAGGGTCTAAGCCAACGATTGCTTGACGCCAAGAACGGTCAGTTAGTAGCTGACAACTCATTTTCGCTCGCACGAGGCTTGTTGTCCCATGGCTGATCCCAAATTTCCGCCCGCTCCCGACTGGCAACCCGAGACTTTGCTGGTGCATGGCGGCAGCCTGCGTTCGGGGCATGGCGAGCTGTCGGAGGCAATGTTCCTGACGCAAAGTTTCGTCTATGAGAGCGCGGAGCAGGCCGAGCGGCGGTTCAAGGATGAAGAGCCGGGCTTTATTTACTCGCGGTTTTCCAATCCGACGGTCGCGATGTTCGAGGAGCGGGTTCGCCTGCTGGAGGGCGCTGAGGCCTGCCGCGCGACGGCGACTGGGATGGCGGCGGTCACGGCAGCGCTGCTGTGCTACTTGCGGGCCGGCGATCATGTGGTGGCGGCGCGCGCGCTGTTTGGGTCGTGCCGGTATGTGATTGAGGATTTGTGTCCGCGGTTTGGGATCACGTCCACGCTGATAGACGGGACAGACCTTACTGCGTGGAAAAAGGCGATGCGGCCTAATACCAAGATGGTGTTTTTCGAAACGCCGGCCAATCCGACGCTTGAACTCGTTGACATCGCGGCGGTTTCGAAAATCGCACACGATCACAAGGCGCTGGTCGTTGTCGATAACGTGTTTGCCACGCCGATGCTGCAGCGGCCTTTGCAGCATGGCGCAGATGTCGTGGTGTATTCAGCGACAAAGCATATAGACGGCCAGGGCCGCTGCCTGGGCGGCGCGGTGCTGTGTTCGGAGCAGTTCCTCAAAGATCATCTCGGCGTGTTTTTGCGTCAGACGGGGCCTGCGATCAGCCCGTTCAATGCGTGGGTCATGTTGAAGAGCCTGGAGACGATGCCGCTCAGGGTGCGGGCACAGTGCGAAAATGCGGCGAAGGTTGCGGATTTCCTGGCGGAGGCGGGCGCGGTATCGAGCGTACTGTATCCGGGGCGGCCGGACTTTGCGCAGGCGGATCTCGTCAAGCGGCAGATGATGGGGCATGGCCAAGTCGTCACGTTCACGCTTGAGGGCGGGAAGGCTGCGGCGTTTGCATTCCTCAACGCGTTGAAGTTGATCAAGATTTCCAACAATCTTGGCGACGCGAAGAGCCTGATTACGCATCCGGCGACGACGACGCATCAGCGGCTGACGCAGGAGGCGCGGGCGGAGCTTGGGATTACCGACGGGATGTTGCGGCTGTCGCTGGGGCTTGAATCACCGGTCGATTTGATTGGCGATCTGAATGCAGGTCTCCATGCGGTCGCGAAACTGCGTGCATAGCAAAAACGTGTGCGCGGTTTGGTTTGAACATAACCGGGACACTGGGATGGGCTAAGGTTGGTCCTTGATCCACTCGTGGCCGGTCGCACTGCGCTGGGCCGACACAGCATGTACCCGAGATTGGGGGCGCAGACGTGACTAGTTCGCTCAAAGGTCTGACATTGAGCTTCAGCCCGATTGGCTGGTTGTGGGCGGTCACACTTATTCTGGTGATCCTGCTGGGTGGCAGCACGAAGGCAGGGTTTCTGTGCGACGCCATATTGCAGATGGCATGTCTGCCGCTTCTGCTGCTGGCGGCCAATCGCATTTTTTCGGCGCAAACGCCGGGGCGGTTGAAGTTTGCGGCGATGGCGGCGTGCCTGCTGGTCTTACCGCCGCTGCTTCAGTTGATTCCGCTGCCGCCCTTGACCGCACTCGCGTTGCCGACGCAGAAGGCTTATGCGGACGCGCTTGCGCTGTCGGGCGATGCTGGGAACTGGATGCCGCTCACACTTGACGTAAAGGCGACGGCGATGAGCGCATTGGGGCTGATCCCAGGGCTCGCTATTTTCTTTGGGACGCTTTTGCTTGGCCGGGGCGAGCGGCGGGCGGCGACGCTTGTCTTACTCGGGATCGGGCTGGTGAGCGTTCTGGTTGGAATCCTTCAAGTTGCGCAGGGTCCGGGCAGCCAGTTGCGTTTTTTCCCGTATACCAACCTCTATGAGGCAGTCGGCTTTTTTGCCAATCGCAATCATTTTGCGGCGCTTGCGTATGTGCTGCTGTTGTTTGCGGCGGTGTGGGCGATCCATTCGACGACGGCTGGCGACCATAGCAAGCAGCGCTGGACCGTTACGATGATCCCGGTGCTGGGGTGGTTCACGGTGCTGGTTGTACTGCTTGCCGCGCAGGCGTTGACGCGTTCCAGGGCCGGCCTGGGTTTGACGATCCTGGCGCTGCTGGGGGCGTTTCTCCTGGCCATGCCGATCCGGCGGTCCAGCGGGGGAAGTACAACTTCGACTTGGATGCTGTCGGGCGCGCTGCTCGGTGCGTTGATGCTGTCGGGTCAATTTGTGCTGTTTCGTATTCTGGAGCGGTTTGGTTCCGATCCGCTGGGAGACAGCCGGATTGCTTATGCCCGCGCTACGATGCGAGCGGCGAAAGCGTATATGCCGTTCGGATCGGGGTTTGGGACCTTCGTGCCGGCGTTTTCGGGTTTTGAGAACCGCGAAGATATGATCGCCAATATTTTTGCCAATCATGCCCATAACGATTTGCTGGAAATCTGGCTCGAGTCGGGGATCATGGGGCCTGCAATTGCGCTCGCGTTCGTGCTCTGGCTGGTTGGGATGGGGTTCATCGTCTGGCGTAAGACGCCGCACCAAGTTTCGCCGTTCGATGCCGCTTTGGTTCAATCCGCGTTTTTCGCCGCCGTGCTGCTGAGCGTTCATTCGCTGGTGGATTATCCGTTGCGGACGAGCGCGCTTATGGCGGTTATGGCGTTTTGCTGCGCGTTGCTGATCGCGCCGCCGGTTGAGGAGGCGGTTCGCGCACAAGCAGCCGAACAGCGGCGCCGTAGCGAGACTTCGCCAGTGTTGCGGGTTGAGCCGGTGGTCCGCCGTTCGCCTGCTGTCAGCGCTCCTTCAGTTGCGGCGCCTGCGGCTCCGGTCGAGGCAAAGGAGCGTGTGTTGTGGGATAATCGCGAGGGGTGGCCGGAAACGTGGACCGCGCCTGCGGGGGGAGATAAGCCAGCGAGCAGCACCAAACCGCCGCCGAGCGCGGTATGGGACAAGAAGATTCCTGGCGAGGATGGGAAGTAGAGGCCTGTCGATTTATTGAGTAAATTCCGTCAGCTAGCGTATCGCGCCACAATTTTTTAACGACGTGGGTGCAAAGTCCATTGAACAGTTGTTCAGGACGGTGGATTTCCCATGACGACGGCGTTTGGCTGCTTGATTGGTTTTATTGTCTGGTTTTTGGCCAAGTATCTGGTCGGTGGGCTATATACGGTCAACCAGAACGAACGGGCGGTTAAGACGAGTTTCGGTCGCGCTCAACGGGTCGGGACGGCGACGACGCTCGATGACCCGATCTGCGAGCATCTCACCGCCGATCAGCGCGAACGCTACGTCTATCCGCAGGTGCGCGTGATCCAGCCGGGCGGGCCGTATTTCAAGTGGCCTTGGGAACGGGTTTACAAGGTCTCGATTGCGACCGAGACGGTCAATATCGGCTGGGACCCTGAAGATCCGACGGCCAACAGCAACGGTACTTTGCTTGAGGCGGTGACTAAGGATCAGCTCAATACGGGGTTGACCGGGCAGCTCCGGTTCCGGGTCGCCGAGCGCAATTTGTATGCGTATCTGTTCGGGATCAAGAAGCCGTACGCCCATACGATGGGATACTTTGTGTCGGTGCTTCGCGAGCGGATTGCCAATTTCGAAGCGCCGCCGGTTGCCAAGGTGGTTGATCCGAACATGGCGGCGACGTCGACGCTGGCCATGGAAGGCGCGAACGTAATCGGAATTTCGATCAACGATCTGCGCAAGAACCTGCGCGATTTGAACGAACATATGGGCGTCGAGTGCCGGTCGGCCGCGGCGCGGTATGGCGTCGTTCTGGAAGATACGCTCATTACCGGGATCGATCCGCCGCGCGAAGTCGAGAGTGCGCTCGCAGCGATCAATACCGCCTACAATCACGTGTCGTCCGACATTTCGCTTGCTCAAGCTGCGGCGGATCAGAAGATCGTACAGAGCCGCCGCGCGGTCGAGATCGAGACGCTGAAGGCGCAGGCGGAAGCGGAACCTTTGAAGAAGCTTGCCGCGCAGTTGGGCGATCTGGAAGCGCGCGGCGCGGGGGCGCTGGCGGCGTACGTCCGTAACGTGCGGCTTTCGATGCTCGATAAAGCGCAACGCATTCTCGTCGAGGTGAAGTGACATGGGTTATGCTTTGAACGATTTGCTGATGAAGCTGAGCGGCGGCGGTTTTTTCGCCGGTATGTTCCTGACGATCCTGGCTTTGTCGATTGCGTTGCCGCTGATGCTGGGGATCGCGCGGCTTTTCGGGCTGTATGTGATTATCCAGGAGCGGCAGGCCAACGTGTACGTGCTGTTCGGGTCGGTGGTCGGGACGATCAGCGAGCCGGGCTTGCATTTCCTGCCGGCCAAGCTTGGGATTGCAGCGTTCGTCGTCAACTGGCTCGGTACCTGCCATGTGCTCGATATGCGGCTTGATCAGGAATATCTGCGCAGCCAGCCGGTGAACTCGGAAGAGGGCGCGCCCATGGGGATCGGCATCTGGCATGAGATGTTCATCTCGGACCCGATTGCGTACCTGTTCCGCAACGCCGATCCGCGCGGGTCGCTCGCGGCGAACGTGTCGAACAGCGCGGTGCGGTGTTTGAGCAACCTACCGCTGTCGGAGATGATGACGGACCGGCATGCGATGAGCGATACGGTGCGCCGCGAGGTGTCGCCGCGCTCGCACGAATGGGGCTACCGGCTTGGGTCCGTCTATATCCGCAAGGTGCATTTCCGCGATACGGCCATGATCCAGCAGATCGAAAGCAAGGTCGTCAACCGGCTGCGGCAGGTGACGTCGGCGATCCGGCAGGACGGGGCCAATCAGGTCAGCATCATCACGAGCACGGCGGAGCGGCAGGCGGCGGTTGAGTTCGCCAAGGCGGCTGCCGTGCGTCCGCAGATCGTGGGCGAAACGCTGCACGAGATTTCTCAGCGGCCAGCGGTGGCGACGGCGCTGTTCGATGTACTTGAGACGCAGCGGATCATGGCGAGCCCGGCGACGCTGACGCTGCTGCCGCAGAAGAACGAGCTGATCGGGCAGTTGCTGGCGGCGGACGGGGCTGTGAAAGATGAGGCGCGGTCGGCTGTGCAGACGGCGGGTAAGACAGTGCCGAACGTGAGGGGGTAGGCCTGGCACCCCAACGAGCCCCTCACCCCAACCCTCTCCCCAGGGGGCGAGGAGCAGTGGGTGCAGTTCTCTGCGCGATCGCTTCCAACGAGAGTCAGCCCTTCCCTTCGCCGATATTTTTGAACCATTGGTCGATGGTGATGGTGCCGCCGGCTTTTTCGGCTTGACCTACGTCCTTGGCGGGAAGGTCTTGCTGGAGCAGGTCGACGCGCTTCCATTCGGCCATTGGGGTCTCGCAAGCAGCCGTTGGGGCGTAGCGGGACTGGACGACTTTTTTGTAGGTGTGGACGTAGCGCGGGCAGTTGATCCAGGTTTCGGTGACATTCACGCGGACCAGGAGTTCAGCGTCCTTGTAGGTTTTGAGCAGCGGGTCGGTTGCCGAGACCGTGGCACTGCCCTGGACGCGCATGCGGAGCGGCGTTTCGAAATCGATGAAGAGCAGGCCGACGAGGCTCGTCAGCGCGATGTTGCCCATCGATAGGAACATGCCGTTGCCGTCGTAACTCGGGAACACGATGGTATGGGGATCGAGGACCCGGACGAAGCCGGGCTCGCCGCCTTTGTAGCTGACAGTCGGCTGGCCCGTCGCGTTGATGGTCGAGAGGAAGAACATATCGCGGCTGCCGATGAAGCCGGCCGCCTGTTCGTCGAGTTCAGATTTCACGGCGAGTTGTTCGACCTTGTCGGCGATGCGGCGCGTGTCGAACTGGTCTTGCAGGGCGCGGTGGTTTTCGGCGTACAGTTTGCTCATCGGTGATCCTCTCCCCTTATTTTTGCGTGAGTGTAGTGCAGGCTGCCGGTGTGTGGCCAGTGAGGCTGCTGGGGATTGTGATATGTCGAAGTGGGTTGTTGGTTTGAGCTTGGCGGTTGGGATTGTTTCGTATGCGAGCGCTGCGGAGGCGCGGACGTGCGAACAGTTGCGGTCGCTCTGCCACACGATGCGGGACGATAAGTCGGACTGCACGAAGCCGTATCAGCGTTGCCTCCAGACGGGGGTGTTCATCACGCCGCTTGGGCGGGTGTTCAAGGCGACCCGGCAGGGCCGGTAAGGTAAGCGCGGATTTGCGCGTTCCGAGGGTTACGCAAAGCGGGTATGGTGGCGCGGATTATGCCGTTTGATCGGGTTCGCTGTTCACTCATGAAGCCAATTTCCGTTACGCCCGTTATCTCGCCGGCGGTCTTTGCATATGCCTTTGCGGCGGTGGCGCTGTTTGCGCTGACGTCGCGGTATCCTGGGTATGTGCATCACGATACCGCCGAGATTGCAATGTGGAGCGAGCTCGGCTGGCCGATGGGCTTGCCGAAGCATCCGCCGTTGCTGCCGTGGCTGTTCCGGGCTGTGTCCTATGTGGTGCCGTTGAATTGGGTGACGCTGTCGCTCGTGACGGCGGCCAATATTGTGCTTGGGGCTTGGGCGGTGTGGCGGATCGCGCTCATGTACCTGAGCGAGGAGCGGGCGGCGGTTGCGTTGATGCTGTATGCGCTGTCGCCAGCGGGGACGTTTTTTGCGCTGAAACTCAATCACAACGCCATTCTGGTTTCGCTGTGGCCGCTGACGATCCTGGCGTTTTTGCTGTGCTTGCGGGAAGAGACCGCGAAGCGAAGCGCGGTTTATGGGGTTGCGTTTGGGGCGATGGCGGCGGTGGCGATGCTCGCCAAGTACTATTCGGGCGTTTTGCTCGCATGTTGTTTTGCAGCGTCGCTGGTGAGTGTGCATCGCGGGCAGTTTTACCGGTTGCCGGGCGGGTACGTGGCCGTCGGCGTGTTCCTTGCTTTGATGGCTCCGCATGCGTGGTGGATGTGGACGCATCAGGGGGAGACGCTGGAATATGCGTTGCGTGAGAACGAGCGTGAATCGCGGTCCATGCTGCATTTCCTGGTGCTGGCACCGCTGTATCTCTTGCCGCCAATGGCGGGGCATGTCGCGATTGCCTGGTGGCTGACCGGACCGGCCCCGCGTGAGGACGCCGACCGGCGGACGAAGACGCCGACGGAGCTTTGGACGTTCGCAAGTGCGCCGTTCTTGCTGACGGCGGCGTTGATTGCGATGTTTCATCTGCGCGGGGCGACGAGCTGGGCGCTGCCGGATTTTTGTGTGGCGAGCGTGCTGCTGGCCGGGATGCTGCCGCCGCTGAACATGCAGGAGATCGCGCGGATCAAGGCGGTCGCGCGGGCGGGGCTCTGGCTGGTGGCGCTGGCTGGGCCAGTGGTGCTGGCGGTGACGTTTGCGATGGGGGAGATGAATGCGGTCGAGCCGCGGGCGGAAATGGTGCGGGCGGCAGGCTGGATTTTCACGACTGCGGCGGGGCGTCAGCCGGTGATCGTTGCAGGAGATCCGCAGAGCGCGAATGCGGCGGCGCTCGATATTGCGTCCAGGCCGGTGGCGTTTACGAACTTCAGTGCGGCTTCGGCGCCTTGGGTGACGCCGCAAGGGATTGTTCGCGATGGGGTGCTGGCAATCTGCAGGCCGAACTATCAAGGGTGCAGCGAGAGGGCGGCGGCGTTTTCGGCGGGGCGGCGCGGATTCATGTGCCTTGTGTCACTCCAGCGCCGGCTGTTGGGGATGGCGGGACGGGTCATGACTGCGGAGATTTTGGTGATCCTGCCTGAGGCGGCGGTCATTGACGAGGCAGCGGCGCGGGCTGCGTGTTCGGCGGGCGGGGAGCAGGCCAAGTTTCTACGGTTGTTCGGGGCAGGGTGAACTCGATCGCTTGGCGCGCAGCCCGGTTTGCCATACTTTGCTTGCGAAGGAGTGATATTCAAAGGTCCTGGTATAGATAGCCAAGCGCATATGATAGCGCGTTGAGTTTGCAGCACGATCCGTTAGGTGATCCCATGAATTTTCTGATGGCTTCGACAATCTGGGGTATTTCGGCCCTGTCGGGGGCTGCGATTGCCGGAATTCTTGCGCACATGAAGAACCGCGATTATTCGGTCTGGATGGGGTGGGGATTCGTGTTTCCGCCGATCATCCTTTACTACGCGCTACTCGCCCCGCGTCTCCAAGGGCCGCGTCCGCGGCAACCTACGCTGGATGAGATCGACCGGCAGCAAAATAGATGAGGGTGTTGCGGGTTCGGCACGAGCAACCCGCCTATGCACGCCGAGGATGAGTTGCACCGCGCACGGTGTCTGACGATTGGAACGTGAGGCGCGACGCAATTCATGGGAAGGAAATTGCAGGATGGGGTTAACCGGCCTTTGATTTGGCTTTGATGGCGGCTTGGGCGGCGGCGAGGCGGGCCACTGGGATGCGGAACGGCGAGCAGGATACGTAGTCGAGACCGGCTTTGTGGAAGACGGTGATCGATTTAGGGTCGCCGCCGTGTTCGCCGCAGATGCCGATTTTAATGCCGGGTTTGGCTTTGCGGGCGCGCTCGACTCCTATTTCGACGAGTTCTCCGGCGCCGCCTTCGTCGATCGAGGTGAACGGGTCGGCTTCCAGGATGTGACGTTCCTGATAGCTGGAGAGGATCGGCGAAGCGTCGTCGCGCGAGAGGCCGAGGGCGGTTTGCGTCAGGTCGTTGGTACCGAAGGAGATGAAGGCAGCACCTTCGTTACCTTCGACGATTTCGGCGGCGCGCAGACAGGCGCGCGGAAGTTCGATCATGGTGCCAAGCTCGTAGGCGAGCGGTGCGCCGGTTTCTTTTTCGACGGCTGTGGCGGTTGCGACGATGACCTTGCGGAGGATGTCGAATTCCGCGCGATAGGCGATCAGCGGAATCATGATTTCAGGCGTGACGGGTTGGCCGGTTTTCTTGGCTGAGGCGACGGCGGCTTCGAGGATGGCGCGAACTTGCATTTCGGCGATTTCGGGATAGCGGATCGCCAAGCGGCAGCCGCGGAAGCCGAGCATGGGATTGACTTCGTGCAGGTCGGCGATGCGGGCGCGCAGTTTGGTGGCGGTGATGCCGAGTGAGGCTGCCACCGCACCGATTTCGGCTTCACCTTCCGGCAGGAATTCATGCAGCGGGGGATCGAGCAGGCGGATGGTAACGGGGAGGCCAGCCATGATTTCGAACAGCTGCTCGAAGTCCTGGCGCTGGAGGACGAGGATTTTGGCAAGCGCTGCGCGGCGGCCCTTTTCCGTATCGGCGCAGATCATTTCGCGCATAGCGAGAATTTTGGCGGAATCGAAGAACATGTGCTCGGTGCGGCAGAGGCCGATGCCTTGCGCGCCGAAGTCGCGGGCGATCTTGGCATCGCGGGGTGTGTCGGCGTTGGCGCGGATTTCCAGGCGGCGGACGCTGTCGGCTAACGCCATCATCTGGCCGAAGGCACCCGACATTTCGGGTTGGCGCATTTTCGCTTCGCCTTTGAGGACCTGGCCGGTGCCGCCGTCGATGGTGATGATGTCGCCTGCGCGGAGGGTTTCGCGACCGGCGGTCATGGTGCCAAGGGCTGCATCGACGCGCAGCGTGCTTGCGCCGACAACGCAGGGGCGGCCCATGCCGCGGGCAACGACGGCGGCGTGGCTCGTCATGCCGCCGCGCGCGGTAAGGATGCCGGCGGCGGCGTGCATGCCGTGGATGTCTTCGGGGCTGGTTTCGGAGCGGACCAGGATGACGGTGCGGCCCTTGGCAGCGGCTGATTCAGCTTCGTCGGGGCTGAAGACGATTTCTCCGCAGGCTGCACCGGGGGAGGCCGGCAGTCCGGTTGCCAGAATGGTGCGCTGGGCGGAGGGGTCGAGCGTTGGATGGAGCAGTTGGTTTAGGGCCGAAGGGTCCACTCTCATTACGGCTTCTTCGGGAGTGATGAGGCCATCGGCCGTCATGTCGACGGCGATGCGCAGCGCTGCTTCGGTGGTTCGTTTGCCGGAACGCGTTTGAAGGATCCAGAGGCGGCCGTCCTGGATGGTGAACTCGATGTCCTGCATGTCGCGGTAATGGAGTTCGAGCTTTTTGAAAACCGTCGTCAGCGCGGCATAAGATTGGGGCATCGCGGCTTCGAGGGACGCGCGTTTGGCGCCGAGTTCGCGTTTGCCGGCCTCGGTCAGCACCTGAGGTGTGCGGATGCCGGCGACGACGTCTTCGCCCTGGGCGTTGATGAGGAATTCGCCGTAGAAATGGGGGGCGCCGGTGGAGGGGTTACGGGTGAAGGCCACGCCGGTTGCAGAGGTATTGCCGAGGTTGCCGAAAACCATCGCCTGGACGGTGACGGCGGTGCCCCAGTGTTCGGGGATGTCATGGAGGCGGCGATAGGTCAGCGCGCGGGCGGATTTCCAAGACGAGAAGACGGCTGAGATTGCGCCCCAAAGCTGGGCGTTCAGATCGGAGGGGAAGGGGCTGCCTGTTTCGGATTCGATGGCTTTTTGATAGAGCCCGATGATGTTTTGCCAGGCGGGTGCGCTCACTTCGTTGTCGCTCGATAGGCCGTTCAGGTTTTTGTAGTTTTCCAGGATGTCTTCAAACACGCCGTGGTCCACACCGAGAACAACGTTGGCGTACATCTGGATGAAGCGGCGATAGCTGTCGTAGGCAAAGCGCGGGTCGCCCGAACGGGCTGCGAGACCTTCGACGGTGCGGTCGTTGAGGCCCAGGTTGAGGATCGTGTCCATCATGCCGGGCATGGAAGCGCGCGCGCCCGAACGGACCGAGACGAGCAGCGGGTTTGCCGGGTCGCCAAAGGTCGCGCCAACGGCGTGGCCAATTTCGGCCAGAGCCGTTTCGATTTCGGGCTGGATGTCGCTTGGCAGTTTTTCGCCGTTCTCATAATAGGCGGCGCAGACCTGCGTTGAGATCGTGAAGCCGGGAGGGACGGGAAGGCCCAGGCTGGCCATTTCGGCCAGGTTAGCGCCCTTGCCGCCGAGTAGGCCAAGCATTGAGGCGTCGCCGTCGGCACGGCCGTTCGCGAACACGTACACGTGCTTTGCGGCCGGGGCTGCCGGGTTGCCTGAGGCGGGCTTCGTCATTGCCTAGTCCTTGGATTGCAGTGCGGTCGTCATGTTGCATAGCAAGATGCGGGCCGAAGCGACAGGGGAGCAGTTCATTGGAGCCTGATCAAACGAAAAAGGCCTGGCCCGTCGGGGGCCAGACCTTTCTCGCCAACAGTGGCGTGGCGTTCGATTTTAATCGTCTTCGCGGCACTGGCGATAACGGACCCACCAGTAGCGGCTGCCGGTTGCCTCGGCGCGACGGCGGAGCCAGCCGCAATCGCCGTGGTAATAACCGTCATAGAAGTAGAACGGCAGGCCGCCCCAAAGGTAGCGCGTTCCGCGGTGGGAACTGCGATGCCGCTCGCCGCCAACATTGCGATCACGGACGACCGTGCGATCGCGAACTACGGTGCGATTTTGGTTTACAATTTTACCGGTACTGCGTTGAGTGACAGCCGAGCCGGATGAACGATGACTGCTATAAACTTTACCGCCGCCACCGCCGCCGCCAGAAACGGCTTTTCCGCCGCCACCGCCGCCGCCACTATGTGCAGCCTGACCGCCTCCTCCGCCGCCACCTCCTGGCTTACCTTCAGCCGCCATCGCTGGGGCTGCAAACAACGCCGCTGCAAAGGCGGACGCAATCAAAGTGTTCGATAGTTTGGTCATGATGTAACAGTTGCCTCTTTATTCAGACTTAGCTGGGTGCCGTATATGCGCTGAACGTCTAACATGATGATTTTGTTCCCTTGACCGCCACACCCTCCTACGATCCGCCTGAAGAACGTCAGGGCATATCTGGGGCGTGAATGTGCCGATTTGCAGTGGTTGTGCTCATATTGTTCGAAAATATTTTCGCAGGCTTTTGCAGCGTTGACCCGGATCAAAATTTTGCTGGCCGATGGTCGGCCAGTTGGAGCAATGTTGTTGTGGGCAATTCAGCGCGGGGATAACGATGACGGCGGCAGTCGAGCAGGTTCCGAAGGTTTTGAAAGCACTGGATGCCAGCGTCGACGCGGGGCTTGAGCGGCTGTTCGAACTGCTGCGGATCGAAAGCGTTTCAACCGACCCGGCGTTTGCGAAAGAGTGCGTCAAGGCTGCGAACTGGTGCGCACAGACGCTTAAGGATATCGGGTTCAGCGCCAGCGTGCGGCAGACCACGGGGCATCCGATGGTGGTTGCGCATGACCGTAAGACCGTGCCGCCGGGAATGCCGCATGTGCTGTTTTATGGTCATTACGATGTGCAGCCGGCCGATCCGATTGAGTTGTGGACGACTTCGCCGTTTGAGCCGCGATTTGCGACCGAGCGGGGCAACGGCAAGGTGATCGTTGCGCGCGGGGCCCAAGACAACAAGGGCCAGCTGATGACGTTCTTCGAGGCAGTGCGCGCCTGGAAGGCGGTTGCCGGCGAGTTGCCGGTTGCGGTTTCGGTGATGCTGGAGGGCGAAGAGGAATGCGGGTCGCCGTCGCTGCCGGGGTTTTTGGAAACGTGCGGCGCGGAACTGAAGGCCGATCTGGTGCTCGTGTGCGATACCGGCCAATGGGATAAGGATACGCCGGCGATCACGACGATGCTGCGCGGGCTGGCTGGGACCGAGATTGTCGTCACGGGACCGTCGCGGGATCTCCATTCGGGGATGTATGGCGGGCCGGTGATGAACCCGATCCGCGCGCTTGCCCGCGTGATGGCCGCGATGCACGACGACAAGGGGAAGGTTGCGGTTCCGGGATTTTACGACGGGGTGGAAAAGCCGAGCCACAAGCAGCTCAAGCAGTGGGGGCATCTTGGTTTTGATGAAACCGCTTTTTTGGGGTCGGTCGGGTTGGTGCATCCGGCTGGCGAGCGCAAGTTTTCGGCGCTCGAACAGATCTGGTCGCGGCCGACGATCGAGTTCAACGGGATCACCGGCGGTTATCAGGGCGTGGGATCGAAGACGGTCATTCCATCGAAAGCGTCGGTGAAAGTCACGTGCCGGCTGGTGCCGGGCCAGGACCCCGATCATGTGCTCAAGAAACTCCACCAGTTTGTGCGGGAGGGGCTGCCCGAAGATTGCAAGGTCGAGTTCATCGGCGCGCGGGGGAGTGCGGCGACGGCGTTCGATCCGCATACGGGGGCGGTTAAGGCCGCCGCGCGGGCGCTGGAGGAGGAGTGGGGCAAGTCTGCCGTGCTGATGGGTTGTGGCGGGTCGATCCCTATCGTGGGGTCGTTTCAGGACGCACTCGGGATGGACAGCCTGTTGATCGGGTTCGGGCTCGACGACGACCGCATCCATTCACCGAATGAGAAGTACAACCTGAAAAGTTTCAAGAAGGGCGCGCGGAGCTGGGTGCGGATTTTGGCAGCGCTGGCTGAACGGTAACCGCGGCGTACTCATTCGCCGCTAAAATCGGTACCAGGAGCTGTTGCTCCGAGATTAACGTTAGCTTAACTTGCAGTTGCATTGATTCGGCGCCAGATCGGTGGCGGCTGGCTTGCGGAGTTTTACCCACTATGGATGCACGCAAAGTCGTTCGAAACGGGCTGCTGGCGCTCGCGGTTGTTGTGACCGTTACGAGTGCGGCCCTGGCGCAGCGGCCTTACGGAAACAGTCGCGGGTCGAGTGAAGGGCGCAATGTCGCCGGGCAGTTCGACTATTATGCGCTGGTGCTGTCCTGGAGCCCGTCTTACTGCGCCGGTGCACGGCGCGAAGGGTATGATCCGCAGTGCGACCGTCAGGACGGCAAGCGCTATTCGTTCGTGCTGCACGGTCTATGGCCGCAGTATTCGCCGCGCGGCTGGCCGCAGGATTGTCCAGTGCGCGGACGTGCCTTCGTGCCGCGCCCGATGATCAACGGCATGCTCGACATTATGCCCAACGATAAGCTCGTCATTCACGAGTATCGCAAGCACGGCACGTGCTCGGGGCTTGAACCGGCGCAGTATTTCGATCTGGCGCGTAAGCTTTATACAAAGGTGACGATTCCGGAGGATTATCGCAATCCGTTCGAAACGAGCTTCGTTTCTCCCGGGGAACTGGTTTCCGATTTCACCAAGGCAAATCCCTGGCTAAAGCCAAACATGATCGGTGTCGATTGTGGCGGTACGGGCAACCGGCTCACTGAAATCCGGATCTGCTTCAGCAAGGAGGGCCAGCCCGTCGCGTGTTCGCGCAACGAGGATCAGCGTAAGCTTTGCACGGCGGAAAAAATGTACCTTCCGCCGGTGCGGGCCACGCACTCGGGCGATGTTCCGGCCAAGGACCCGAATCCGGGGCTGCCGCGGCCCAAGCTTATCCCCAACGCGCGAAACATCTGATTTTTAGTGCTGCAACTGATGCCGTTCCCGGCTTGATCTGTGGACAAATCGCTCGCTTCAGGCGTGTGTGGTTTGCGGTTGCTTGTCACTCGTTCCACTCGTCCGCAAGCTGTGGCTGACCGAATCAGCAGAAAGCAGCGGCGTGGTTCACGGGGATCGAGACATGCATGGGGCCGATTTGGGTCTGGCGACGATGGGGGCGCCTGCGGCCGTTGGGCATGCGCGGCACGATGTGCGCAGGCCGGCTGCGCAAAACCGGGCGCGCACCGGCGCTGCGAAGCCACGCACCACCAAGCCGCTCGGGCTCCTTTGGTCTGGCCTTGCGGGGTTCGTGGCGGGGGCGGTCTGCTGGCATTTCGTGGGGTTCTGGGGCTTTATGACGGAAGCCGTTTTCTATGCGCGGCCTGAAGGCGCTGCCAAAGGCGTACAGCGGGCGGCTGGCGCATCGGTGAAGAACCAGAGCCGGCAGCCGGGCGCGGTGGCGAATGCGGCGGCGATTGCGAGTTGCTCGATTGCGGCGATGGACCGGACCGGCGGGGACGTCCAGACGCGGGGATGCGAGGGGCATTCGTTCAAATTTTTGCCCGCGCGCAATATCGTCAAAGCCGATCGCGGGGATTTCGGGCCGAGTCCGGTGCCGACGCTTATCAGCGGCGAGGGCGTTGGCGGGGCGGCTGTCGGTGGGTGGTCGGCGCGGATTGAGGCGACTGAGGGGCCTGGTGCTAAGGGTAAGAAGGCGGATTAAAGGTCACGCGGGCTCTTTCGTCTGATTGCTGCCGTGATAGGTGCGTAGTCGATCGGTTCTTTGCATACGCGCGGTTGCCTCACCAACCCCGCGCGCGATTTCGGAGGCCGGGATGGACTTTGCTGCGGGACAACGCTGGACGTATCGCCCACCGCCGGGATTCGAGGCCTCGCGCATTGTGATCGGGGCCGTCGTGAGTTTTGGGGTGCATGACCGGGTGGTGTGTGCGGCGGTTGCAGGTGCTCCCCGCCGGCAATCGTATGGGAGCGTGGATACGGTCAACATTGCCTTTCTGCCGTTTTCGCATGCGGCGTTCGCTGCGACGGTCGTGGCACCCGATGGCATGGACGTGCCGCCTGCGGCGTTTGCCGCCGAGATGGAACATTGGGCGTCAGATCCGCGCGGGTTGTCCACGTTTACGGTGCCGTTCGATGGATATCTCGACAAACTGATTGCGCGGCAGATGGCCGATATTGTGGGGCCGGGGGGCGCTGCAACCTGATTCTAATGGCTGAGTTTATGTGTGACAAAGGCTGATGTACTTCAGAAATACGGCGATCCGGACTGAATAAATCCCTTTAAGGTGCTGAAAGTGGACAGCGATTAGATTCATCTTAACCCTGACATGTCAGATTCAATCATGGGATGTGGATCTGAGATGTGAGCAGGGAGTGGTATTACGTGTCCGGATTTTTTTTAAATAATGTCATTTTGCGTCTGTCGCGGTTGTTTGGATTTTCGGGCCGCAACGCTGATGTGACGCCGGTTTTGCTGGCCGATCCAATGGCTGTTTGCGAGGTACCCGTTCCAGCGGCCGCGCGCGACGTGATCTTACCGATTGCCATCGCAAAGGCAGTGGCCGACGCCGTTGTTGTGCCGGTGCGGCGCTCGCCGCAGTTCAAGCTTGCCATGCGGTTGGCGTATGTTGCCAAGGTTCAGCGCTGGAAAAACGGTAAGAAGCCCAAGCCGACCGGCAAGGCGCGCGCAAATCTCAAGCCGAAGCCGGTTGTCGCTGGCAAGGTTGGCAAGACGCGCGGGCCCAGCTTGTTCCCGGCCAAGATGAAGCCCGTGACGGCCAAGAAGCCAACGACGCGGATCTATATCGAAAAGAAGCCTCAGAAGACTGCCGAAATCTTGAAGTTCCCGCTCCGTAAGCCGTTGCCGGGCGCTCCGCGCTTGAAGCGGGCGGCTTGAAGGTAGTTGTTGGGTTTTCCCTAAAGGGACTTGTTAAGGAGTCGCGCAACCGGCTCAACCCAGCCGACTGATTGATAGTCTCAGGCGGTTTTGCGGAGGCGTTCCGTGCGCCACGTAGTCGGAGCGTGACAGACGGCGCCGATGCCGTCGGGGGCCTCAGTCGTGTCGAGGAGCGTTGGGTTGATGCTCCAGTGGCCGGCGACGCGCATGACGTGTTCCTGCGTAGGGTGCATCAAGAGTTCGCCGCCTGCATCGCCTTTGCGTCCGCGTACGCCGCGCAGTTCGAATAGCTTCAGGCCAAGGGTGCGTTCTTCGCGCGTGGTGCGGCCACGGTTCCAGATCACGCCTTCGTCGCCGACCCCAAAGGCCCGGACGATGCGGCCCGAGACCATTTTCGCCCAGGCGAATAGATCCAGTTCGGGATAGGAGGCGAAATACTGCACTTCCTTGAAGCGTTCGCCCAAATGCATCAGAAGCGGCGTGCATTTGTCGACGAAGGCGCGGCCTGGTGGATGGGGCAGGGCTGTGCCGATCACGAAGACCCAGCCATCGACGGGCGACGATACGAAAATGCGGTTGGGGCCGAACTCGGCATCGTAAATCGTGCCTATGCCTGAATTCCAGTTTGCTGCGATGGGCTGAACGCCGCCTACCGCGTCGATTACAGCGGCATAATCATTGGTTTTGATGGCGAACCAGGTCATGTCTGGACCGAATCCGCACGGTTTGTCGGGTGACGCGTCGAAGATGACTTGTCGTTCGGCGACGTGCGGGGCCAGAATCAGCGAGGCAATCGCGATCGTGGCAATGATCAAAATGGCGATAAAAGCTGTCATGGTGCTCGATCAAGACTCGACTGTTGCTGTGAGAGTAGAGCGTTGAGGGCACAGTGCGAAGTGACCGGCTCAGAGTTGCTGGGGAAAAGATCAGGATGCGGCTTGATCGTTGTTGATGAGGTCTCTCGTTTTCAAAAGGGTCTGACCTATAGGAGGTCGGACCCTTTTTTTGAGTTTGGCGCTTGCGCCGGCGCCTCTTCGGCGCTTCGACCAGCAAGGGCTGTCCGCTTGCGACAGTAATGCGAAATAAAAAAGGGCCCGGCGAACCGGACCCTTTCTCGTAGGCGCAACCGTCAGGAGACGATTAGTAGGTGAACTTGCCCGAGAACACGAAGCGCTCGTCGCACTGGAGGAACACACCGTTGCAGAAGTTGCCGGCATTAGAGATGTCGGTATCCCAGTAGCGGAAGTCGAAAGTGAACTTTTCGACGGCGAGCGAGATACCGATGTTCCAGTAAGCCAGATCGTCCGAGCCGTTACCCAGGTTGAACTTGCCGACCGGCAGATTGCCGATCACGCCCGAGCTATCGCCGAACTGCATGCCGTACGTACCGCTGATGGTCGGGGTGAACTTGCCGATCGCGGGGAGTTCATAACCGGCCGTGAATTCAGTGGTCCAGACTTCGCCCTGCTTGCCCTGATATTCAGGCGAGTAGTACACTGTGCCGCCGAGAGTCAGCTTGTCGAGCTTGGGGATGAACGCGCCGCTGACGCCAGCTTTGAATTCAACGTAATCCTGCTTCTCGACCTGGAATTTTGCTGCGCCGCCGTCGTGTGCGCCGGGATAAGCGTAGTAGATCACGCCGAGGTCAAAGGTTGCGGGACCCCAAACCGGCTTGATGCCGCCGTAGATGTCGAGTTCGGTGTTAACCTGCTGCTGATTGGGGCTGCCACCGAACGCGCTGTTGTTGCCGAAGTCGATGTTGGAGGCCCACAGACCGAAGTAAGCAATGCCGTACGTGAGGTCGATACCGCCCTGGATAGCAGGGTTTTCGCGGTTCTGCGAAACACCGCGGAACACGTAGTCGCTCGTTCCGCCGATGTTGAACGAGTAAGTAAACTTGCGATCTTCAGGCGCAGGCGTTGGGTCGCTGGCCAGAGCCGCAGCCGAGAAGCTGCCCATCGTGGCAACAAGTGCCAGCATGCTCAGCGACGTTTTGATCGGAGAAACCATTGTAAAAAAACCCCCAGTGGTCGTGCCGGTAACAATCTCCCGGCGTTTCATCGTGATGACTTGAGGATGAGAGAACGTGAAATTGCACAGCACAACAAGCACGAAACACCGGGGCTGCGCCTGTGGCAAGGGGGGTGTTACCCTTGAGCAACGGGGCGAAAATTGTGACTAAAACTTGTTCAATTGGTGTGCGATTGGAGCGGTGTTTGACCCGACGGTTATGATTAATTTGAGGGCTATTGCTTGTTATTTAGGCAAGTGCACTATCCAGCAAGGCGTTTGGTTGACGGAAATCAAGGAGGGCGGTTGGCGGACTGGAAGGCGGTCAGGGTCGAAAAATATGGGAGATTCGTCCTTGTTTGGGTTTTCCAGCCTCGTTGTTTGGGTTTGATCGTTTGAGGCTGAGCTTGCGTTCAAGTAAAGCGTTCGACCAGACGCAACGGATGTTGAAGGTCCCGATCCATCATGACGAAATCTACGCCTGCACCATGCGCGCTCATCACGGGGGCGGCTCGGCGGATCGGGAGGGCGATCGCGCTGTCCCTGGCCGACGCGGGGTATGACATCGGCGTGCACTACTTCCGGTCGCAGGACGAAGCCTTGGAGTTGGTGGCCGAGATCGAGGCGAGGGGGCGGCGGGCGGTCGCGCTTGCGGCGGATTTGGCGGATGCCGGCGCGGTCATGGGGTTGATCCCGCAGATGGCCGCGCGGCTCGGGCCGCCGGTGTGTCTCGTCAATAACGCCTCGGAGTTCCGGCACGATACAGTTGCAACGATGACGCCGCAGAGTTGGGCGCTCCATCAGGATACGAACCTGCGGGCGCCGGTGTTGCTGTCACAGGCGCTGTTTCTGCATTTGCCCGAGGGGGAGACTGGGAACGTCATCAATATTATCGATCAGCGGGTGCTGAAACTCACCCCGGACTTTTTTTCGTACACGATCTCGAAGGCGGGGCTTTGGACGGCGACTAAGACCCTTGCGCAGGCGTTGAGTCCGCGAGTGCGGGTGAATGCGGTCGGGCCGGGTCCGGTGCTGGCGAGCGTGCATCAAAGTGCTGCGGAATTTTCAATTGAGCAGGCGTCGACGTTGCTGGGGCGCGGCTCGACGCCCGGCGAGATTGCCGCGGCGGTGCGGTTTATCTTGGAGGCTCCGGCGATTACGGGGCAGATGATCGTGCTGGATGGTGGACAGCACTTGATGTTTTGAGTTTCAGTTGTGCTTCCGGCGCTCGCGCCGGGTCGCGTTTGCTCCCCTCGCCGCCAATGCGGCGCTCGTGCGTGCGAAAGCTCCGGGCGAAGCGTAGGTCGCGCTAAGGCTTGCCCCGGTCTAGGAGGGCAGCACTCTGACATCAAATTTGACGGCGGCGCCTTATTTCCTCCCCTGCGTGCTCCAACTCATGCCCCATTGCTGGGGATGGGTAAGAGGGCCCGGTTCTCAAGGGCTAACCGAACGTTAAGGTTAAACGGGTAGGAAGATTGGCTGTGTTCTGCCGACGGAACGCCGCATGTTTCAGGGTGAGCCATGAATTTTCGTGTCACAGCTGCCGGTCTTGTTGTTTTGGCCGGCGCATTTGTTAGTCAACAGGCCGCTGCCGGGGATTTGCCTGCCGTCAAGGTCAGCTCGTCGAATAAGGTGATGTCGTGTGCGACGCCGGGACGGTTGATGGCGTTTTTGAAGACGCGCAACGACAAGCTCGACGCGAAATTTAGTGATATTGCCAGCGACTACATGCGCCATGGCGAAGAGCTTGGCATGCGCTGGGATTATGCGTTTTTCCAGATGCTACTGGAGACGGGCAATCTCAAATTCGGTGGCGATGTTAAGCCTGCGCAGAACAATTTCGCGGGGCTTGGCGCGACCGGGAACGGCGAGCGCGGCGAGAGCTTTAAAGATGTGGCGACAGGGGTGCGCGCGCACCTTGAACATCTCATCATGTATACGGGTGAAAAGGTTGCCAATCCGGTCGCGGAACGCACACGCAAGGTTCAGGAATGGGGCGTGCTGACCGAGTGGCAGAAGACGATCAAGGGGCCGCTGACGTTCGCGCAGCTTGCGAAGAAATGGGCACCGCCTGCGCGCAAGTATGCGCATGAAATCGAACAGGTTTCCGAGAATTTCGTGGATGGCCCCTGCAAGACTACCGATCCGCACCCCGAGCTGGTTGCGGCGGTTCATGCTGGCAAGGCTGGCGCTAACGAAGCGGTGAAGGCTGCGCCCGCGCTTGAAGTGGCTGCTGCTCCGGTAGCTGAAACGGCTACGCCGGGCGTTGAATTGGCCAAGCGCGCGAATGAAGATGCGCGCGCCGAAGGTACCGGCAAGCGCTCGGCGCTTGGCGCTGGCGGGGCGGCGAAGGCTGCGGCGGCAGAAGCCAAGGTAGCCGACGCGAAGGCCAATGAGGCCGACGCAAAGGCTGGCGATGCGAAGGCGAAGTCATACGCGCTGTTGAATGCACCCAAGCCGGAGGTTGAACCGGCCGTCAATGGCAAGCCCGCGGAAGCGGCGACGCCGCCTGCCACCAAGGTTGCGGCCGGTGCAGCGGCAAAGGGGGCAAAGCCTGCCGCCGGGGCGTGCAAGGTATTCCAGGCGAGCTATGGCGGGGCCAAGACGGTCATCATCAAAGCGGTCGCCAACGACGTGACCCACTACACGGTGCTGGACGTGAATGAAGGCGCGGAAGCGCGCGAAGCGGACGCTTACATCGCGGCTTATGCGCCCGGCGGCAAGCAGGTCGGCGAGTTCAAAACGCAGGCCAATGCGCTCGACAAGGCGTTCGAGCTTTGCCCTGAAGGTTGAGCGTCTTGGACGTGCGTGCGGCTGTGCTGGTAGTTTGAGCGGAGTGTTTCATGTCACGTGTCGAGCGTAAAATCGGACGTTGGCTGCTTGCTCCGATCATGATTGCCGGCTTTGCGATTTCGGGAACGGCAGCGCGGTCCGCCGAGAGTTTTGAAGTTCCAGAAATCCGTACGTCGGCCACCAACCGCGTTCCTGCGTGCGCGACCCCTGACCGGCTGATGGCATTCATTGCGGCACGCAATCTGCGGCTGCCGCCGAAGTTTTCAAACATCGCTGCCATCTATCGTGAGTTGGGCGACAGCGCCCACGTGCGGTGGGACTATGCGTTCTTCCAGATGGTTTTGGAGACGAATTATCTGATGTACCGCCGGGGCGATGGCAGCTCGGGCGATGTCGGTCAGACGCAGAACAATTTCGCGGGCATCGGGGCAACCGGCGGCGGCGTTCCCGGCGATAAGTATGGCGATGTGCGGACCGGGGTGCTGGCGCATATCCAGCATCTGGTCGCGTACTCGGGCGAAAAGGTCGAGCGGCCGGTCGCGACGCGGACGCGCGAGTACCAGAATGATATCATCGAGATTTCGCGCAAGCTTGGGCGGCGGGTGACGTTCAGCGATCTGTCGCGGCGCTGGGCAGTCGACCGTGCGTATGGACGCAATATCGAGACGGTGGCGCAATTGTTTGCGCGCAATCACTGCACGACGACGGCGGCGGCTGTTCCGGTTCCGGCACCGGTGACCGCTCCGCGGACGGCATTTGTACGGGCGAACCGGTTGGGCGCTTCCGGGGTTGAACCGCAGCACCCGCAGCCCTCTGCGGCTTCGATCGGGCCGGATCTCGTGCAGACGATTTGGCGGCGCGGCGATCCGGTGCCGCCAGCTCCGCGTCCTGCCGCACCGCGTGTCAAGACGGAAGCTGCTGTGCCGGTCGTTGAGCAAGCCCCGGTCGCGGTCGAGCGTCAGGTGGCTGCGCTGCCCGATGCCGCCGAACCTTTGAGCGCGCCTGCGGTTGCGCCGGTCCCTGAGCATACCGGCGCGGCGCGGTTTGCGTTGGCGGCGGAGGCTGGCATTGCGATTGGCGGGATTCCCGCGCCGGTCAATTGCCGTATCTATTCAGCCAGTTATGGCGGAACGGAGAGCGTACTTATCCAGTCGCGTAATGGCAGCGAAGTGCGGTTGACGGCGGTGACTGTAGTTGCTGCCGAGCGGCGGAGCATGGCTGAGAATTTCATTGCGACGCACGCGCCGGGCGGGGAAGTCGTCGGGCATTACGACACAAAGGCTGCTGCCGTTTCGGCTGCCAAGGGCATGTGCGCCGCCCGTTGATGTGGACGCGACGGAACTGAGGTCATTTGCGCGTTGCCGATTCAGAGTGCGTCACCTATAGCGGTAGGGACCAGACTGTGCCGCGGGGGCGGCCTTGATCTCGTTGGGAACCTGAATGAAAACACGCCATATTCTGTCGCGACTTGCAGGTGCTGCGTTCGTTTTGACCGCTGGCATCGGGTCTGCATGGGCGGGTGACGGCTTGATCTATCAACTCAGCGTCGGCGCGCTCGATCATGACATTGGCAATATGTGGAGCGGGTTCCGCCGGGAAAAGGAATCGCTCGACATCAATGTGGATGCGCAGTTGTCGCCGGCCATGCAGGTGTTTTTCGGTACGCTTCGGCCAGCTGTTGGCGGCACCTTCAATACCCAGGGCTTGACCAGCATGGGGTACGTCGATGCCCGCTGGACTTATGAGGCTGCATCGGGGTTGTTCTTCGGTGTTGGGCTTGGTGCTGCGGTTCACGACGGCAACATTGGCAAGGAAGACCCTACGCGAAAGGCGTTGGGATCGCGGGTTTTGTTTCATATCCCGCTGGAATTCGGCTACCGGTTCGATGCGCAGCAGTCGGTGTCGGCGTATTTCGAGCACACCTCGAATGGTTACACGATGCAGTACAATGAGGGCATGGACCGGCTCGGCGTGCGGTACGGGTACCGGTTCTAATACGCCCAGACGAGCCACCGGAATAACTGACACTATTTTCACCACCGTGTCCCGTACGTAACAGCGCTGCGCGCTTGTATGGGTCAAACTCTCTCCATGAACACGAGGCTAAAAGCCTTTAGGGAGAGCGCCATGCACCCAGCTATTCACGGTCAAGCCACCCACCTCGACCCGACCGACATCCCGGTGGTCCCTGCTGGTGTCCTTCAAGCGATGATCAATCTTGTCGTCGAACGCGGCCAGGCTCTTATCCTGTTCCACGGCGCGCCGCCAGCCACCCGCGGCGAAATCGAACGCGCCTTCTGGCAAGCTCACGCCGGTGACCGCACCAGCGGCAACGCGACCCTCATCCGGTTCTGGCATCTCGTCGATGCCATGTCCGCCCGCCGTCTGAAAAACATGTTCCTCGACCGCGGTTTTGCAGCCTTGACCCCGCTTGCTGCTTGCGCTGCGTCAACCCGCTTGAATGTCCACTGGGGATTCAAGCCCCAACACTTCGTCGCGGCCCTCATGGCCAGCGCTCCCGCAGCATCGCAGCCGTCCACCCATCGCCTCGCGGCCTAAGGAAGCGCGCAGGACGGGTGCAATCAAAAAGCGCCGATCCTTCCGGGCCGGCGCTTTTTTTTGCGTGAATTGAACGTTGACGAGCCTTACTTACACCGCTGAATATCGAGTGGTGCCCGGGTCCACATCATTGTCTCGCCGAGAAATTTGACCCCGGCATAGCCTGTCACTTTGAGCTTGTCGGCGCTGAGTAACTTCAGTTCGACGTCATACTTGCTGTTTTCTTCCGGATCATAAATCCAGCCGCCATCCCACGTATTGGGGCCTACCGGGGGGACGTTGGCGAGAACCTGGATCCCGCACCCCTTCGCGTTCTTGGCATCTTTGAGCCAGACGATTTTGCCGCACAGCTTGCCGCCGCAATCGGAAATCTCGACCGCGCCGCGACCCGTGTGATCATACCAGAGCCCTGTCGCCACATCGGCCGCGGCTGCACGGCCAACAGGCGCAATCGCTGCAGCCACCAAGCCCGCCATCAAAACCGAATGAAGTGAAGCTTTCATAATGCTCTCCGAATAGCGTTTTGTGAGAATGGCTTAACGCTCAAAATGGGTTTTGCGACCCAATCATGGTGAAATTGGTTCATTTCGCCGCAACGCTATGTCGCTAGGCCCGCATACTAGCCCATCGCCGCGATATTGGGACGTGTTCGGAGGGAACCCGGCGAATGGCGCGCATGACGCTTCTTAAGTACGCCGGTCGCCCAAACCCAGCCGATTTTAGCTACATGACGGGCGATCCCTGCTAGCGGCAGGCGTGTGGCCTGCATGATATCGTGCAAGCGCTCATCGTCTGGCTCAACCGCGGGCTGCCGCAGTGCGAGGGCTGCCACACGGGCACCCATGGCGAGGGTCAAAGCAATTCCGGTTCCGCCGTAGCCGGTGTTCATGACGATTGACCCGGTCTCGCCGCCCCGCAGCTGAGGCAGACGGCGGATTTCCGGCAGGTCCGTCGCCGTCAAATGGTACTGACCTCCCCAGGCTTGGGCAATCTCGAGCGGTTCAATGCCCGGAAAACTCTGCTGCATCAGCGCTTCAAGCTGCGCCAGGATTTCGGCTGGCACGTGAACTCCGCCGCCGCCGGGCTGACCAAACGTGTCGATCCCGCCAAACAGGAGCCGGCCTTCGTGGAGGCGGTAGAAGACATACGCGCCGTTGAGTTCGACGGTGAAGCGGCCCGACTTGGCAATCATGGCCTGGGTTTCGGCAGATAACGGCTTCGTCGCCAGCATGTAGTTGGAGACGACCTTGCCGCGCGCCTTGCGGGCCATGGTGATCTGATCGCTGTAGGCGTTGGTGCAAACGACGACTGTATCGGCGCAAACCGCGTGTCCGCCAGCCAGTAGAATGTAAGCTCCGCTCACGCAGTCCTCGATCCGTTCTACCTGGATGCCTTCATAGATTTTGACGCCTAAAGCCCGTGCATGGCGCGCCAGCCCTTGGACTAGGCCGAACGGATTAACGGTGTGGCATGCCATTGATAGGGCGTCGCAGCCAGGCCGTGCCGGGTTGGCTCCAAGTCGGTGGCCGATGTTTGCGTGTTCAAGAATGCCGCTGAGAGCTTCCAGACCGAGGCCGGTCAACTTGCCCATGCTTTCCAGCGTCAAGGTCTCGGATTTGATTTCGCTCTCGGGGATTGCGTGCTTGATCCATGCCGCCGCCTCATCCACCAGCGAGCGTAAGTACTTGATTGCCCAAGCATGTTCTGTGTTGTTCTGCGCCGACAGGAGCCAGACGGGGGCGGCCAGCGGCGACATCAACCCGCCTGAACGCCCGCTCGCGCCGTAGCCGACGAAGGCTGCTTCGAGGACGCTCACCTTGGCAAATGGCGACATTTCCATGATCCCAATGGCCGTCGAAAGCCCGGCCAACCCGCCGCCCACGATCACGACATCGCAATCGCAGGGCAATTCGTTGAGCGTCGCAGGCGCAGTCCGCGCGGTCTGTTCCTGCCAATAGCTTTTGCATGGACCTTCAATGGCTGCCGGCGTAGCGCCCGCCGTTTCGACCCGTGCCATAACGCGCTCCTAGAACCTGAGACTGACCTAGGATACAGACTACGTCACGCCCACGACGCCTGCTGTTCCCTGCGGAACCGTTCGTGCTTGACTGCGCACAACATATACAAATCGCTAGGGTCCGCCCCCGATTCCCGTTAAATCGACGCCAACAGTGGCTCCAGACAAGAGCGCTCCAGGCATCTTAAAATCGATGTGGAACAATGGCTAAAGCACCCAACACGACCCATCCTGACATCGCCGAAATGAGCTTCGAGCGCGGCTTGAAGGAACTCGAAACCATCGTCTCCCGCCTGGAGCGCGGCGACGTTGAGCTGGAAGAAAGCATTGCAATCTACGAACGCGGTGAAGCTCTCAAAGAACACTGCGACCGGCTGCTTAAACAAGCCGAAGCCAAAGTCGAAAAACTAACCTTCGCCCAGGATGGCGCGCCTAAGGGGACTGAGCCGCTGGATGGGGAGTGAGAGCCCCTTTCCCCTTGACCTGCATCATTAAACCGCCCCACCCTTGCCAGCGTATACGCAACGAACCAGCGTCACTTGAGGGCTGCCATGAGTAAGCGCGACAAGACTCCGGATGCCACCTCCATTCCGCCCACGAGCAAGACACCGCTGCTGGATACCATCGCCTTTCCTGCCGATGTGCGTGCGCTGGCTGCCAAGCAACTCCCTCAATTGGCTCACGAATTACGCACCGAGCTGGTTGAGGCCGTCTCCGTAACCGGCGGCCACTTGGGTGCGGGGCTGGGCGTTACGGACCTGACGATTGCGCTCCACTACATTTTCGACACCCCCGCCGATAAATTGATCTGGGACGTCGGGCATCAAGCCTACCCGCATAAAATCCTCACCGGCCGCCGCGACAAAATACGCACCCTGCGCCAACCGGGGGGGCTGTCCGGCTTCACGAAACGCTCCGAAAGCGAATATGACCCGTTCGGCGCCGGCCATTCCTCGACCTCGATTTCCGCTGGCCTCGGCATGGCTGTCGCTCGCGATCTGCAAGGTGGCAATAACCATGTCATCGCCGTCATCGGCGACGGCGCCATGAGTGCGGGCATGGCTTATGAGGCTATGAACAACGCCGGGGCGGCAGATTCGCGCCTCATCGTAATCTTGAACGACAACGACATGTCCATCGCGCCGCCGACGGGCGCGCTGTCGTCTTATCTTGCCCGTATCACATCGAGCGGCACTTACTTCTACGTTCGCGACTTTGCCAAACAGCTGGCCAAGCATCTGCCCAAAAGCTGGGAACGCCGTGCCGCCCGGGTGGAGGAGTACACCCGCTCGCTGTGGCAAGGCGGGGCGTGGTTTGAAGAACTCGGCTTCTATTACGTCGGTCCTATCGACGGCCATGACTTCGACCAGCTGTTGCCGGTACTTAAGAATGTCCGCGACGCCCGCCAGGGACCTATCCTGGTTCATGTGGTGACGAAAAAGGGCAAGGGCTACGCGCCTGCGGAAGCTGCCGACGATAAGTATCATGGGGTCAACAAGTTCAACGTCATTACCGGCGCGCAGGACAAGCCCAAGCCGTCCGCGCCCGCTTACACGCGAGTGTTCGCCGATGCTCTGATTGCCGAGGCGCGCCGCGACGACAAGATTGTTGCCATCAACGCAGCCATGCCCGGCGGCACCGGCCTAGATCACTTCGCCAAGGAATTCCCCGCCCGCGCCTTTGATGTCGGCATCGCGGAACAGCACGCCGTAACATTTGCCGCCGGGCTTGCGACCCAAGGCTTCAAGCCGTTCGCCGCTATCTACTCGACGTTCCTGCAACGCGCGTACGATCAGGTCGTGCACGACGTAGCAATCCAGAAACTTCCGGTCCGGTTTGCCATCGACCGTGCCGGGCTTGTTGGGGCCGACGGCGCAACGCATGCCGGATCATTCGACATGGCCTACCTTGGCTGTCTGCCGAACTTCGTGGTCATGGCCGCCAGCGATGAAGCCGAACTGGTCCACATGGTGGCAACGGCTGCAGCCATCGACGACAGACCGTCTGCATTCCGTTATCCGCGCGGCGAAGGCACGGGCGTTGCGATGCCTGCACAAGGCATCCCATTGGAAATCGGCCGCGGCCGCATCCTGCGTGAGGGTTCGAAAGTCGCGCTTCTTTCTATCGGTACCCGTCTTGGCGAATGCCTCAAGGCTGCCGATCAGCTCGCCTCCTTCGGCCTGCCTGCCACTGTCGCCGACGCCCGCTTCATGAAGCCGCTCGACGCCGCCCTCATCCGCCAGCTTGCGACGAATCACGAAGTCCTCATCACCATTGAAGAGGGCTCTGTTGGTGGCTTTGGCAGTCATGTGCTCCAGTATCTCGCCGAAGACGGCTTGCTGGATCGCGGCCTGAAAGTGCGGTCGCTCGTTTTGCCCGATACCTTCATCGACCACGGCAAGCCCGACGTGATGTACGAACAGGCGGGCCTCAACAGCAGCGGTATCGTCCGCGCCGTGTTCCAAGCTCTGGGCCGCGATGCGCTCACCGCCGAACTCAACGACCGGGCTTAAAAGTTGCTCCCACTGTTTTCCCGGACGAGTGCGCTCTCTTGCGCACGCAGATCCGGGATCGTTATCACTCTCATACAGGTAAAGACCCCAGATCGGCGTCGCTCGCTGAGCTCGCGGTGCCGTCCGGGGAAGCAGTGGAGGGGATTGCTCTGGGTGTTCGCTCTACTCGCGCTTAATGAAGGTGTCGACGCGCATGCCGGGGAGGAGGGGGACTTTGCCGTCCAGTTCAAGGGTGACTTCCAGGACTTCGACGTCGGTGAGGCGGCGGGGGCCGCGGCCGCCGATGCGGGGAGCGGCAAGCGTCGGCGCGAGCGCTGCGACGCGGCCTTCGAAATCGCGGCCTGGATAGTTAAGGCTGCGGACGTAGGCTTTCTGGCCGACTTTCAACTTGGCAATATCGCCGTCATCGACTTCGGCTTTGACGCGGACGATGGACATGTCACCGGCGACGACAAGAGGCTGCTCGGCTCCGGGGGCGACCATTTCGCCGCCCTTTGCGTTGACCTGGAGCACGGTGCCTGCATCGGCTGTGCGCAGGCGGGTTTTTTCGAGCAAGGCATCAGCCATGGCTACGTTGGCGCGGGCAGCCGTCAGTGCAGATTCGATTTGAGTGGGCGTGGGAAGGTTCGCTTTGGCCTGGACGGTTGCATAGTTGATGCGTTCGCGGGTGGCGCGATCCTTGGCTTCGGCTAGGCGCTTTCTGGCGTCGGTCACGCCGCTGTCTTGGCCATTGGATTTGCGCTTGGCGGCGAGCGCGTAGTCGAGTTCGTAGCGAGCTCCGGTGACGGCGCGTTCGGCGGCGAAGACGGCATCTTCGGCCTTAATGGCGTCTTCACGGCCCGGCTGAACGGGCGATGCGGTGCGGTCGCGCTTGCGGGCACCGGCTTCGGCTTCGGCGGCGGCCAAACGGGCGCGCGCTTCGTCGTCATCGAGGCGGATCAGGAGTTCGTCAGCCTCAACGACGTCGTTGACCTTGACGAGGACTTCATTGACCTGGCCGAGTATAGCCGTGCTGATCCTGACCTCGCCGAAGCGGGGTTCGACGCGGCCGGGCGCTGCTGCGATCCAGTCGACGGTGCCGGTGTTTGCTGGTTTGGCAGGGGTGGTCGAGGTCGAAGCCGCCGGGGCTGCTACGTTCAGCGAGTAGCTGGGGACCTTGCCAGCGGCAGCGAAATATCCGGCGGCAGCCGCAATGGCCAGTCCTGCACCGATTGCGAGTGGTTTCATCATGGTGCCTGATCCTGCTTTTGATTTTGCCGACATTGGTTTGATCTCAATGGAATGACGCTGAGTGGTGCCGGGAGACTTTGCGCGCAGATGCTGTGATGTTCAGTTCCCGGTGGAACAGTGACCTAGTGGCCGTGGGCAGCGGCAACTGCTGCTGCTGCGGCTTTGTCGGGGCGTTCGTCGCCAACGATGCGGCCATCCTCGATGCGGATGACGCGGTCGGCATAGGCGAGCGTGCGGTGGTCATGGGTGACGGCGAGGACGGCGCGGTTAGGGTCCTGGGCAACCTTTTGCAGAAGCGCCATGACGCCTTTGCCGTTTTCGCTGTCGAGGGCGGCGGTCGGTTCGTCGGCTAAGATGACGGACGCGGCACCGGCCAGCGCGCGGGCGATAGCGACGCGCTGCTTTTCGCCGCCGGAAAGTTTGGCGGGGTAGGCATCGACACGGTGGGAGAGACCGACGGAAGCCAGGGCATCGCGGGCGTGCTGGACGGGGTCTTCGACCTCGTAGTCGCGAACGTCGAGGGCGATCAGGACGTTTTCCAGCACGGTCATGGTCGGGAACAGATTGTAGGACTGGAAAACGAAGCCGATCTCGCGGCGGCGCAAGTCGGCGAGGCCTTCGGCGTCCATGCCGTCCGTCGTCTGGCCGCCGATGGCGACGTGGCCGGCGGTCGGCGACAGGATGCAGCCAAGGATCGACAACAGTGTGGTCTTGCCGCTGCCCGAGGGACCCATGAGGAGGGTGAGTTCGCCCGAGCGGAGTTGGAGGTCGATGCCTTTCAGCACGGTGACTTGGGCCTCGCCCTCGCCGAGCACTTTCTTGATGCCGTTGGCGGCGAGGAGGGTTTTGGTGCCGGAGGCGGCTTGGTGCTGGCCGGTCGTCAGGGTTGCGGGTGTCATCGGCTGAATACTCCGGCGGGATCGATGCGGGTGACTTTGAAGATGGCGGAGAGGGCGGCGAACACGCACATTCCGACTGTGACTATGAACAGGCCAAGTGCAAGTTTGGGTGTCATCACGATGTTCAAGGTGGTGGACTGAGACGCCGCGACTACGAGCACGCTTAACGTGATGCCGGCGGCGTAGCCGATGACGGCGGAGAGCAGGGCTTGGTAGAGAATGACTTTGTGGATGTAGCCGGCGGAGGCGCCGAGCGCACGGAGGGTGGCAAATTCGTTGATGTGGTCCTTCGTGCTTGAGTAGAGCGTCTGGGTGACGATCACGATACCAACGATGAGGCCGAGGATGGCACCGGCGATGAGGGCAGCGCCCGCTCCCGTTTCGAACAGCCAGTAGTCGAGGCCGCGCTGGCGGAATTCGTCGTGGGTGAGGATTTCCGCGTTGGTCAGACGAGCTGCGAGGTTTTTGCGGACGGTCTCGATGTTTGCGCCGGGTTGCACCTTGACCATGATGTAGGTCGATTGTTCCTGGCCGGCGTCGAGAAGGGCGCGGGCTCTCGGGAGCGTCGTGAAGACGTAAGGCAGAGTGGTAAAGGAGCGGATGCCTTTGGTGACGGCGTGGACGGTCACTTTGGTGTTGTTGATTTCGGCGGGGGCTCCGATGTCGGTGATGCCGAGATCCTTGAAATAGGACTGCTCGACCGCGACACCGCCGGGGGCGGCGATGGCAGCGACGCTGCCTTCGACGATGTCCCAGGGAGCGAGGCCGCCATTGGTATGGTTGGAGCCGATCATCAGGACGGCGGTGGTGCCGCCCTTGGGTTTGCGCCAGTTGGCAAAGCCGACGACGAGTTCATTGGCGCTGGCGACGCCGGGGGTGGCGAGGACGGCGTATTTTTCGCGGCCGCCCAAAAAGGCCGGATCGTCGAAACTCTTGGTGCCGACCGCTACAACCCAGAGGTCGCCGTCGGCGTGGTCCTGCATCGCGGCGATGGTGCGTTCCGAGCCGAGGTAGAGGCCGCACTGGACGGCGACGAGGACAACCGAAAAGACGATGCCGATCAGGGTAACGAACAGGCTGGTGCGGTCATGGAAGAGGTTGCGGTAGGCCAGCTTGGGGGCCATTCTGATGCGGCGCTTGCTGCCATTCTGGGGGCCACCCTTTGCGGGCGTGCTGCCGGTGATGTCGCGATCTTCATGCATGATCGTCGGTTCCTAGCGTGAGAGCTGCGCGTGGTGTGTTGTGCCATGCCGGGCTGAGAAGTTCCAAGTAATCCGGGAATTTGGTCACGAAACCGAATCTGGTGGTCTTTGTTCGTGGGGAAGGCCGCTCTTTTGTGAGAGCGGCCTTCCGAGGGATCAGTTGCAGGGGACCTGGACGGTCATGCCGACGGCAGGGACGAAGGCTCGGCATTCGGTGGCGGAAGCAGCGGCAAAGGCGGGGCTGCGGGCCGGGGCCGGGTTGGTGGTGGTGGCCGCTGCCGTCTTGACCGGTGCTGCTACTACTTCCTTGACCGGTTCGACCTTGGGCTCCTGGATGGCTGCGACCTGGGCTGTCGTGGTGACCGTGTTCGTGGTCGTCTGGGTCAGAGTGGCAGGCGATACTTCGGTGGTGCCTTCCGTTGTGGTTGCGGCGGCCTGGTTGATGGACGCTTCGTCGAGCTGGGCTTTGGCTTTGGCGAGCTGAGCGTTTTCGCGGGCACGGCGCTTGCGGGCCTGTTCCTCGGCTTCGGCAGCGGCTTCGGCGAGGCGTTGCTTGCGGGCCTTGGCTTCGGCGCGGGCTTCAGCGGCTTTGGCTTCTGCACGGGCCTCTGCGCGGGCTTCGGCGGCGCTGTTGTCGACGATGACCTTGCGCTTGACGGGGTAGTGCTCAACCCGGCGTTCCTGGCGTTCTGCGGAGTTGGCGAGAGCGCCGAGGGCGAGGCCGGCGCCGATGCCCCAACCGAAACCGCGGAAGCCGCGGGCTTCGGCCTGTGTGGAGGCGGTGGATGCGACGGCTAAGGTCGCGGCGGCGATCAGGGGCAGGATGTTTGCGATCTTGGTCATGGCGTCCTCCAGAAGATTGGGTGTTGCTCAGTTCGTGATTGGAATTTGCCGTAACCTGGGGGCGGGCGCTGTTTCGTGCGGAACAGGGAAAAAGAAAAGATTTGGCATCGCGCCGGAATCCATGACAAAAACAGGTAAGTCTTTGTATCTAAATATAAATTTTAGCAAAATTTGTGCAGTTGATGTGCCGTTGGTGGCCACCTTGTTAGGTGGCGATGGATGGCGTCGACGCGGTCATGATGAAAAACGACGCGAATGAAAACCGCAAACGCGGTTTCCATCCGGGGTCATTAAGCTGCAGCAGCTTGGAAGAATGGGAACCGGAATGGGGTGGCTTTGGCTGGGGTGAGTTGGAGTGTAACCCCTTGGGAAGGTTTTGTGATTTTGCGGGCGACGCGGTCGATGAAGTCTGCGGTGCGCTCGATGGCGAGGTCTTGTGGGTGGCGTGCGTCGAGAACCAGGACTTCGACCGTGCCAGTGAGATTGTGCTGGAGGCAAGCGGTGGTATTGCTGGCCTTCTCGTCATTGCGGGAATGGACGATGAGGGATGGCTGGTTGATGGCTGGGAGGCAACGGCGGATTTCACGGGATAGACCGGAGGTGAATGGACGGGCGTACCAAGGAGCATTTGTAGGCCAGACTGCCGGGGCCAGCAGGGCGAGGCCGTTCACTTTGTTGGGGTTCTTGGCGGCAAGCATGAGGCTGAGGTGCGCGCCGGTTGCGAGCCCGCCGGCGATAACGGTGTCGCACGTGGCGTGGAGTTCGCTCAGTCCTGCTTCGCAGATGCTGAGCGCGCTGCTGTGGTTTGGGAGGTGGGGGCAGAGAACGGTGTAGCCGGCGCGGGATAAGCCGTTGGCGATTTGGTGCAAATCTGAGGGGGATCCGCCGGTGCCGTGGATCAGGATGATCCCGGTGCGGCCGCCGGGGATGCGATATGTCTGATCGTTGGCTGTCATGCTCGACCTCTGGGCTGGATGCGTTAGGCCGGAATTAAGCAAGATGGCTTGGGTTGCGCTGTTACCGGGGTAACGACGTGGAGCGAATTCGGTGGATTTGGTTGAACTGCAGTTGCGATCGCGGTGTGTGTATCCTGCAAATGACTGGCTTGCTTGGATCCCAGGCTTGTTGGAGCGCATCGAGTCCGGTGACGCCGGGATGACGACAGGAAGGGCCGGGCTGACAAGCTTGCGAAATGCTTAGATTGGAACGGTCTTTACTGAACGGCAAGGTTAGCGGGGTATTTTCGCGCGGTTAGTGTGATCGCGGAGAAAGCTCGTGGGTTCATTGGTCGAACAGGGGAAAGCGCGAGCGGCGCTTTTCACGGCGCAGGCCTGTGAGTGGGTTTCGCAGAAGCCGCTATGGGCGGTGGCGTTTGGGGCCGCGGCGGTCATGGGGCTCGCCGATCTGGCGGCCAATCCGGCGATTTTGAGCACAGTTTTGGGCGATACGGACGATGCGGCGCGGCTGACCGAGGTGCGCGAGTTGATCGCGGGGCAGCCTTGGTTCGATATGCGTCTGTGGCGATTTGGCGGACCAGAGCCGCTCGTTTCGCACTGGTCGCGGATTATCGATTTGCCGCTGTCGGCGCTGGTTTTGCTGTTTTCGACCGTGCTGGGCCAGGACATGGCCGAGGTCGTGACGCGGATGGTTTGGCCGACGGCGTTGAGCGGGGTGATCGCTTACAGTGTGGCGCGGTATTGCGAGATCGTTGCCGATCGGAAGACGGCGCTGCTTGCTTTGTTGCTCGTGGTGCCGTGCACCGGGCATTTTCAGTTCACACCGGGGCGGATTGATCATCATAACGCGATGATTATTGGCGCGGTCGCGGGGACGTTTGCGCTGCTGGCTTGCCTGGACCGGCCGCGGACCGGGTGGCTGGCCGGGGTTCTGCTCGGGGTTGGCTGTGCGGTCGGGTTCGAGGGGCTGGGGTTGACGCTTGCGGCTCTGGGTATCGTGACGCTGTCGGCGCTGTTTGTGAGCGATGATCTGGCAGGCGTGGCTCGGGCGGCGGCCGGATATGCGGCGACGTTGCTGGCGGCGTATCTGGTCTTTGGGCCAGGACGGCCGGACGGGCTGATCGTGTGCGATGCGTTGTCGGTCAATCTGATTGCGCTGGCGGCGTGCGGGGCTGCGGGCGTTTTGGGCGCGTATGTTGCGCGGGAAAGCGGGCGTTCTCAGCTTGAGGCGTTTGGGATCATTGCGGTTGCCGGGGCCGTGGGGCTTGGGCTGTATGGGTATGTGCAGCCGGCGTGTCTGGCGGGGCCGTATGGGCAGGTTGAGCCGCGGCTGGGGCCGATCTGGCTCGATTATGTTTCCGAGGTGCGGTCGCTGTGGGCGGTGTCGGAGTCGTCGCTGGCGGATGGGTTGTCGTTTGCGGGGTATCCGCTAATTGCGCTCGGGTATGGCTTGCTTGTGGTGCGAGGCCGGTTGATGCCGCATGCGGCAACGTACTTTGCGGTATTTGTTGTGACCGTGCTGCTGGGGCTGTGGCAGATCCGGTTGCTGCCGTATGCGAGTTTTCTGTCGGTGCCGTTGATTGCGGTTGGGTTGTTCCGGCGCGTACCGGCCGTTGTGCCGGTCGAGCGGGCGCAGCCGGTTCCGGCAAGTTGGGGGCTAGCTGGGGGGATCGCGGCGGCTGTTGCCGCGGCTGCCACGGTCGGTTTCGTGCTGATGTCCGGGCGGCCTGGGGTTGCCGCAACGCCGGTCGTGACAACGAGCGAGGCGACGCAGGCAAACGTAGCGACGGGCGATTTTGCTTCGTGCACGTCGGGCAAGAGCATCAAGGGCTTGGCAGGGCTGCCGAAGGGCTTGGCAGTCAACGACATCGATCTGGGGTCGTATCTGGTGGCGTGGACCAAGCTGTCGGTGCTGTCGGCGCCGTATCACCGGATGGGACGCTCGATTTTGGCGGCGCACGATCTATTGCATGCGTCGGCGGCTGAGGCACCGTTGCGGATGAAGCGCATAGGCGCGCGGTATGTCGTGCTGTGTCCGGCGCTGGGCGATACGGTTGCGGTCCGCGCGCCGGGGGATGCTTTGCGCGGCGAATTGCTTGCTGGGCGGGTGCCGGATGGGCTTGAGGCGGTTGCGACTGACAGCGGGCCGGTGAAGGTCTGGCGGTTGAAGGATTGACCCGTAGGGCGGGTTGAGCTTTGGCGATACCCAACACTTCGCCTGTGAATAGTTGTTGGGTTTCGCAAGGGGGCTCAACCCAACCTACAAGTGTCAGGCTTCCATGAGAGTCTTGACGTGGACGACGACAGATCGGGCAAGGGCGGCGAGGTCGTAGCCGCCTTCAAGCATCGAGACAACGCGGCCTTTGCAATGGCGGTCTGCGACTTTGACCAACTCCTCGGTGACCCACATGAAGTCGGCTTCGACCATGCGGAGGCTCGCGAGCGGGTCGTCTTTATGGGCGTCGAAGCCGGCCGAGATCATCACAAGATCGGGGGCGAAGTTGTGGAGCGCGGGCAGGATGCGGGATTGGAACGCGTCCTTGAATTGCTCGCCACTGTCGCCTGAGCGCAATGGGGCGTTCCAGATGTTGCCGACGCCGGTTTCGTTGAGCGCGCCGGTGCCCGGATAGAGCGGCATCTGGTGGGTGGACGCGTAGAACAGGTTTTTGTCGGAGAAGAAGATGTCCTGAGTGCCGTTGCCATGGTGGACGTCGAAGTCGATGACGGCGACGCGCTCTGCCCCGTGTTTTTTTCGGGCATAGTGGGCGGCGACCGCGATGGAGTTGAAGAAGCAGAAGCCCATGGCGCGTTCGGCTTCGGCGTGGTGACCGGGCGGGCGGACTTGGCAGAACGCGTTTTTGATGCCGGAGTTGGGGTCCATCACCTTATCGACGGCGTCCATGCCGGCGCCGACCGCGCGCATCACCGCCTCCCAGGAACCTGCCGACATGATGGTATCGCCATCGACGTAGACCGAGTCTTTTTGGGCTTGGGCGCGGACGGCTTGGATGTGGGCCAGATGCTGCGGCGGGTGGGCGAGGAGGATTGCATCCTCGGCGTCGTCGCGCATGGGCGCTTCGGCTCGGGTGAGGGTCGAGAAGAATTCATGCGTCAGCAGGCGGTCGATGGCCCGCATCCGGTCGGGGCGTTCGGGGTGGCCGGGGCCGGTGTCGTGAGCAACGAAGCTTGGGTGTGTGAGCAGGAGTGTGGTCATTAATCAGGTTTCCGGCGCAGGGGTAGGAATTGCAGGTGATGTTACCTGATGGCGCGGCAAGGGCAAAGGGTTGTCGTTTGGGGGGCGCGTGCGTGGGCGCCGGCCGTCGATGCCCCGCATCGCCAGCGATGACGCTGGGGCGACGGAGCCAAAATGGATAGGTACGCCGCAACTGATCGAAATGCTGCGTGCGTGGCCCCTGGATGGCCGGGTCACGCCCGGCCATGGAGTTGGGGGGGAGGCGAACTTTATGCTGGATGGGCCTTAAGGCACTGGCGCGGGTTTTTTGCGGGTGGCGAGGGTTAGGAGGCGGGTCAGGAGGGCTGGGAGGGCGGCTAGGGGGAGGAAGATCGTCAGGAAAGCCAGGGCGCGGAAGGCGCGGGCGAGGGTGTAGCCGCGGGCGCTGGTGTAATCGGCGCGGGAT
>JANLYB010000287.1:0-14359 GCA_031365425.1 Hyphomicrobiaceae bacterium | reverse complement strand
CGTCGTTGGGCATGTTGATAGTCTTGGAGATAGCACCCGAGATGAACGGCTGGGAAGCCGCCATCATGCGGATGTGGCTTTCGACCGAGAGGTAACGCCGGCCCTTGCGGCCCCAAGGGTTGGCGCAGTCGAACACGGCGTAGTGTTCTTGTTTGAGGTAGGGCGCGCCTTCGAGCGTCATCGCGCCGCAAACGTGCTCGTTGGCGTCTTCGATCTGCTGCTTGGTAAAACCCAAGTGCGAGAGCAGGTCGAAGGCGGGGTCGGCGAGCTTTTCGGCCGGGATCTTGAGCGTGCCGGTCAGGAAGTCGTCGCCGATCGTCCAGCGGTTGAAGACGAATTTAATGTCGAAGGCGGCAACCAGATTGCCAGCGACTTTGCTGAGGATTTCAGGGGTGAAGCCTTTGGCCTTGAGGGTCGATTCGTTGATGCCGGGAGCCTGCTTCAAGCTGCCGTGGCCGACGGCGTAGGCTTCCATTTCCGCGATTTCGTTTTCGCGATAGCCGAGTGTGCGGAGCGCGCCCGGAACGGCCTGGTTGATGATCTTGAAGTAGCCGCCGCCGGCGAGCTTCTTGAACTTGACGAGGGCGAAGTCGGGTTCGATGCCGGTCGTGTCGCAGTCCATGACGAGGCCGATCGTGCCGGTGGGGGCGACGACTGAAGCCTGGGCGTTACGGAAGCCGTGCTCCTGACCAAGCGCGATGGCTTGATCCCAGGCGCGCTGGGCGGCGGCGATCAGGCGCTGGTCGGGGCAACCGGCGTGGTCGAGCGGTACCGGATCGATGGCGATCTTTTCGTAACCTTCCGACTGGCCGTAGGCGGCGCGGCGGTGGTTGCGGATGACGCGCAGCATGTCGCTGGCGTTGTCGGCATAACCGGGGAACGCGCCAAGTTCGGACGCCATGCCGGCAGACGTTGCGTAGGCGACGCCGGTCATGATGGCCGAAATCGCGCCGCAGATGGCGCGGCCTTCGCGCGAGTCATAGGGGATGCCGGCCGTCATCAGCAGGCCGCCGATGTTGGCAAAGCCGAGACCGAGCGTGCGGTAGCGGTAGGAGAGTTCGGCGATCTGGCGCGATGGGAACTGCGCCATGAGGACGGAGATTTCCAGCACGATGGTCCACAGGCGGCAGGCGTGTTCGAAGGCTGGCGCGTCGAACGAGCCATCCTTCTGACGGAACTGCAGCAGGTTTATCGAGGCAAGGTTGCAGGCCGTATCGTCGAGGAACATGTATTCCGAGCAGGGGTTAGATGCGCGGATCGGGCCTGATTTGGGGCAGGTGTGCCAGTCGTTGATGGTGGTGTGGAACTGGATGCCGGGGTCAGCCGACGCCCAGGCGGCGTGGCCGATGCTGTCCCAGAGGTCGCGGGCTTTGAGGGTCTTGGCGACCTTGCCGTCCTTGCGGGCGGTGAGCTTCCAATCCTTGTCTTCGTTGACGGCGTTCAAAAATTCGTCGGTGACTCGAACCGAGTTGTTCGAGTTCTGGCCGGCAACGGTCAGGTAGGCTTCGCTATCCCAGTCGGTATCGTAGACGGGGAAGTCGATGTCCTTGAAGCCCTGCTTGGCAAACTGAATGACTCGCAGGATGTAGTTGTTGGGCACGTCATCGCGGCGTGCGTCTTTGATGGCGCGCTTAAGGGCCGGGTTGCGGGCTGGTTCAAAGCAAGCATCGCCTTCAGCTTCGCAGTTGACGCAGGCCTTCATGATGGCCTTGAGGCGCTTCTGGCAGATCTTGGAGCCGGTTACGAGGGCGGCGACCTTCTGCTCTTCGCGAACTTTCCAGTTCACGTATTCTTCGATGTCGGGATGGTCGACGTCGACGACGCACATCTTCGCGGCGCGGCGCGTGGTGCCGCCCGATTTGATGGCGCCGGCTGCGCGGTCGCCAATCTTGAGGAAGCTCATCAGACCCGACGAGCGGCCGCCGCCCGAGAGGCGCTCGTTTGCCCCCCGGAGCGAGGAGAAGTTGGTGCCGGTGCCTGAGCCGTACTTGAACAGGCGGGCTTCGCGGACCCACAGGTCCATGATGCCGCCTTCGTTGACGAGGTCGTCTTCGACGGACTGGATGAAGCAGGCGTGCGGCTGCGGGTGCTCATAGGCCGACGTGGAGGCGGTGAGTTCGCCGGTGATGTGGTCGACGTACATGTGGCCCTGGCCGGGGCCATCGATGCCGTAGGCCCAGTGCAGGCCGGTGTTGAACCACTGCGGTGAGTTCGGGGCCGCCATCTGCATGGCGAGCATGTAGCGGTGCTCGTCGTAGAACGCGCGGGCGTCTTCTTCGGTAGTGAAGTAGCCACCCTTCTGGCCCCAGTAGGTCCAGGTGCCGGCAAGGCGGTCGAAGACCTGACGGGCGTCGGTTTCACCGCCGGAGCGGTCGGACGGGGGGAGTTCGTTCAGCGCGCGCTCGTCGGCGACCGAACGCCAGAGCCACGACGGGATTTGGGTTTCTTCGATGCGCTTCAAGCGCTTGGGCACGCCGGCCTTGCGGAAATATTTCTGGGCGAGGATGTCGGCGGCAACCTGGCTCCAGTGCTCGGGCACGAAGAAGCCGTCGAGCTTGAAGACGGCCGAGCCGTCGGGGTTTTTGATTTCGCTGATCGCACGCCGGAACTTGATTGTTTCGTAGGGAGATTTGCCGGCTTCCGTAAAGCGACGTGCGATTTTCATAACGAAGGTCCCCAGTGATTATTGAGTGTTTCTTGTTTGCTTGACGCGCGACGAAGAGCCCGGTTCGGTTCCAGAAAAAGCCCGCAGAAAGTCGTTCGAAGCGAAGCGCTACGCTTTGGAATTTCAGTGGCTTTGGAAGAACAGCAGGCTGAACGCGAGGCGACTGACGAGGGAAGTGCGCAGCCTGCCATCAGCAAGGAACACAGCGCTCAACCATAAGATCAAACTCGCCGATTCGAGGTGTGTTTGTCTAGATGTAGTGGGGCGCGGATACATCCATACTAGCGCTGGGGAATCGGTGCGCAGATTGTGGAAAAGGTGTGCACGACCGGGGAGAAGGAAGCAGGGTGGTGAGCCCGGGCTCAATCCCTATCGGTAATCCCGCCGTGTGAGCGATCCGGGAGAGGGTTGCCTGCCACTAAGAATGGCGCAGCAGAACTACCCGATTCCTTTCTGTGCACTGTTGCCTAACGGCATCAAAGTAGGGGGTCGCCTGGTGGATAACATTGCTGTGCCGCTCGTTGGCTGTTTTAGCGCTGCACATTTGCGGGGGGCGGTATCGGGCGGACACTATCATCATCGGTGCCGATGCAGACGCTATTGGGGATTTGCGGCGTAGGCAAAGGGGCTATTGTGTTTAGTCGAAATGCCGGCCGGAGCGGGCGGACGCTGTTATCATCGGTGGCGGTTTTGGCTTTGCCAGTGACACCTGTGGCCTGGATACCGCGGCAGGTGGTGCTCTAGAGTCAGCAATTGTTGCCGCGGCGCCAGATGGGTTCATAAAAGGCTGTGCCACGTAGGCCGAAGCGGGCACGCGTTACAGGACTACCAAAATCGCAGGCTGACAGGTGCCCGTGCCGCTGGACACTAGCCAATCGAATAGTTTATTCCATGGTACCATGAGCATCATTTCCGAGATCTTTTCCTGGTGGGGTGGCAACACCTGGGGAACGCGCGTCACACTGTGGCGGCAAGGCACGTTCGTCGGCAGCGACGAAATGGGCAACAAATACTATGCGCAGAAAAAGGGCATCGGCCCCATGGGCATGCAGCGCCGTTGGGTCACCTATAAAGACCTTGCGGATGCCTCCAAGGTGACGCCGGATTGGCACGCTTGGCTCCATCATATGGTGGATACGCCGCCGACCCAAGAGGCGTACACGCCTAAGTCGTGGCAGAAGCCGCATAAGATGAACATGACCGGGTCGGGGGATGCCTATCGTCCCAGCGGTTCGATCCTGGGGTCTGGCGAGCGTCCCAAAGCGACGGGCGACTACAAGCCGTGGCGGCCGGAATAAGCTGCCGGCACTTTAGGCTGCCGCCCAACCCGCTTCGTTTTTGTACCTAGCCCTAGGAAAGCGGTTTGCCGGGTTGCGATGCTATGGCCCCACTCGTGACACCATTTTTGCGGTACGGTGGCGTTCATAATGATCCTGGCTGGAAAGCTCGTTCAAGGTGGCCAACGCTGCGATGAAGTCTGATTTGCTGAAGGCGCTGCTCATTGGGACTGCGGTTGTGGCCGTGACGCCTGCGCAGGCGCAGCGTATCGAGAACAAGGTCGCGGTGTTTGCGGCGCTCGACAAGGTGACGGCGCGCATCTCCAAGCTTGAGGCGCCGCTTGGGGAAACGGTCAAGTTCGGGTCGCTAAAATTGACGCCGAGGGTTTGCTATTCCAGACCGGCGACTGAACAGCCGAAGACATCCACGTTCGTCGAGGTCGATGAAACGATGTTGAGCGGTCAGGAAAAGCGCCTGTTTGCTGGCTGGATGTTTGCCGAAAGCCCAGGTCTGCACGCGGTCGAACATCCCGTGTTCGACATCTGGCTGACGGAATGCAAGCAACCGGCCAAGCCGGTCCCGCAGGCGGCTGCTGCAAAGCCGGGAACCGCTGCTGCCACGGGTGGCGCTCCTGCGCCCCTTGAGCCAGACGAACCGCTCGAACCGCGCCGCCGCGCCCGCCGGTAACTCTTCTTATTGCGCGTGGCCGCGTCGTTCTTAAAGAACGCCTGCGGCGAGGCAACCCCACGCGCAAATTCGGCGAGGCATCCTGGGGACACCTCGCCGATTGTTAAGTCACATCCCAATTAAGCCGGGCTCACAGGTACGGGCAGACGTGGCGGACGCCGTCGTAGCCCATGTACGTACCCGAATCCCAGTCGAACGAACGATAGGTATCCGCGCACTGCTGGCGGGCGCTGACGCCCGCATAGCGATAGCGGCGATAGCGATAGCCTTCGTTGGCGATGATTGCGCCGCCGATGATGGCGCCGGCAATGCCTAGACCGATCGCGCCGCGACCGTAGCGATAGCCGCGATAACCGCGATAATAAACGTTCTGGAGGGCGGCTTGGTCGCCAGTAGCGACTGCGACAGGACGCGTGGGCGACGAGGCAGGGAAGGCTTGGGCAGCTTCGGCGCTCACGAGAGAAGCGCAGAGGGTCAATGCCAGGAGTGCTTTGGAAGTCATCACGTGGTTCCTTCAATGGTTGACGTTTGGCGTCGTGAGCGGAGCTGTGCGACGATATTCAACGCGCGAGATAGGTAGAACGTTCGATCACCTGCATTTCCGTCACCGCTAATCACGCATTCTCGTCTTTCTAAGGGTAGGCAGATGAAGCGTTGCTGAACGACTTGCGCAATCGACGTTAATCAGTCCCCGCCGCCGTCGCCGCCGCCCGACTCGCCTCCGCCTTCGCCTGGTCCCGATGCGGAACGCCGGAAAATATCGTCGTGGCTGATCCAGGTGCGCTTGTCGCGGATGACGGCTTGGACTGGGAGTTGCTCTGACAGCGGCGTGCAGCCGGGGATTTTCTTGACTGCGGTGCCGATCGCCATGAACTCGATGACGCCGCCAATGTCGTGGATATGTGTTTTGATGCCAACGACGTCGTCGGCGCCAATGGCTGCTGCTTCGTCTTTGAGCAGGCCGATGGCGTGTTCGCGGGCATCATAGATGAGCGAGGTGAGATCTGAGATTTCGCCGCGCGCTAAGCCTTTGAACATGGCTTTCAGTCCGCCGATCAGGCCGAGCGAATAGACGGCAGTGCCCAGTACCAATTTGAGCGGCATGTAGCCGAGCGCCGCGAGGTTCCACATCTCTTCGCAGGTGAGGTCGGACGTGACGGGATCGACCGTTGCGGATGCCGGCAGGGCGCGGTGGGAGGCGGCCGTACCAATCATGAGCATTTCATGCGTGCCCGAGAACGGCATGATGCGGGTTTCGATGCCGACGACGGCGTTCGCTCCGGCCTGTTTGGCCTCGCCTGCAATCCGGGCCAGGGCCAGATGGCGTGTCTGGTTGAAGATGTTGGAGAATTCCTTGATCTCGCCGCGCGCCATGGTCTTCAAGCCGCCCAGCAAACCGCCGACGATACCGACCGAATAGGCGACGTTGCCGAACACGAATTGGCGCGGCTCGTAGCCCGCATCCATCAGACAGTAGAGTTCCTGGCCGTTGGAACTCGTCGAAAACATCGTCTTGCCGGAATTTGTGCCGGTGTTGTGCAGCCCAGATGCCACGGAGAGGAATTCGACGTTGCCCTGCATGGTGCGCAATTCGCTCGTCACACCGGTGACGCCGTCGGCGTTGTGGCGATGGGCTTCCTGCAGCAGGCGGGCCTGCGACTGGTGGCGGCCTTCGGAAATGATCGATGTCACCTGACTGACTTCGCCGCCGAACGCTGCCTGAAAGCCCGCGCCGATCGAGCCCAGTACGCCTAGTGAGTGCACCGAATTGCCGATCAGCAGTTCGCCGGGCGAGAGACCCTTGAGTTTGAGGCAATACATCTCATTGCCCGAAAGTCCCGTCATTATCGGTCCAGCAGCGATCGGCATGGGTATTTCTCCAGTTGATCTGTACTCGCGTAAGATTACATCATCAGTCTTGAGCGTTGCATAGCTGCATTGCCGGTGTGCTGCCGGGGAGCCGACGGGTCGTCTCGCTAATGCTGGAACTATGATCCGTTCAATATCTTCGCAGCCCGTGGTGCGAAGTAGGTGAGGATACCGCTGGCGCCGGCGCGTTTGAAGGCCATCAGGCTTTCCATCATGGCGCGGTCGCCGTCGAGGTAACCGGCTTGCACCGCTGCCATGATCATCGCGTATTCGCCCGAGACCTGATAGGCGAACGTCGGGTAGCCGAGTTCGTATGATACGCGGCGGACGATATCGAGATAGGGCATACCGGGTTTGACCATGACCATGTCGCAGCCCTCGGCGATATCGAGGGCGACTTCGCGGATCGCTTCGTCGGAGTTGGCCGGGTCCATCTGGTAGGTGCGCTTGTCGCCTTTGAGCGTGGACGAGGAGCCGACCGCGTCGCGGAATGGGCCGTAGAACGCGGAGGCATACTTGGCGGCGTAGGCCAAGATCATTGTGTCCTGATGGCCGGTGGCTTCCAACGCTGACCGGATTTCCCCGATGCGGCCGTCCATCATGTCTGAGGGCGCAAGGATATCGCAGCCAGCTTCGGCCTGGACGAGGGACTGTTTGACCAGCGCTTTGAGGGTTTCGTCGTTGGCGATCTTGCCGTCGATCAGCAGGCCGTCGTGGCCGAGGCTGGTGTAGGGGTCGAGCGCCACGTCCAGGATCACGCCGAGGTCGAGGCCCGCCTCGCGGATCGCCCGCGTGGCGCGGCAGACGAGGTTGTCCGGGTTCCAGGCTTCTTTGGCGTCTTGCGTGCGCAGTTTGGGATCGGTGAACGGAAAAAGCGCGATGGCCGGGATGCCGAGGCGGACTGCCTCGCGGGCCTGTTCGACGATAAGATCAATCGAGAGGCGTTCGACGCCCGGCATCGACGCCACGGCCACGCGGGCGTTCTTGCCCTCGACCACGAACATCGGCCAGATCAGATCGGCGGAGGTCAGCGCGTTCTGTGCCACGAGGCGTCGCGACCATGGCGTGCGGCGCGTACGGCGCATGCGGAGGGCGGGAAAACTGGCAGCGGGGTTGTGCGACGTCATATCGAGGTCTCGCGGAGTAAAGCCGAGCCTCTGTATGGGCTCACGCCGCCTGCGGAGACAACTGGAAAACGCCGGGAACGGTAACGCTGGCTTTTTGCTTCTCAACTCCCCGCCAGGGTCGTGGACCCTGGACCCGCGCTGTTAGGTTCGCCTTTTAAGCCGTCTTCGGGATGAACTTCATCGCGTTGCCGTTCATGCAGTAGCGCAGGCCGGTGGGTTTGGGGCCGTCGTTGAAGACGTGGCCAAGATGGCCGCCGCAGCGGCGGCAATGGACTTCGGTGCGGGTCGAGAACAGGCTCTTGTCCTCGCTGGTGCCGATGGCATTGTCGATGGGCTTATAGAAGCTCGGCCAGCCAGTGCCGCTGTCGAACTTCGTTTCCGAGCTGTAGACGGGCAGGTCGCAGCCTGCGCAGGCGTACGTGCCGGGCGCATAGGTCTTGTCGAGCGGGCTTGAGCCTGCGTATTCGGTGCCGTGCTTGCGGAGGATGTTGTACTGCGCGGGCGTCAGGATTTTGGCCCATTCTGCGTCGGTCTTGGTGACCTCGAAGGTTCCATTCGTTTCGGCTGCCGCCGGGCGGGCGGCGAACAGGGAGGCGGCAACAAGCGTGAAATCGCGGCGGGTTAGCATACGAGGCTCCTCAGTGTGACGGTTGCCTATAGATACGCGGCTGCGCGCCAGCAGTTACCGTTCACACGGATTCGTGAAGCTGGGAGCTACATCCCATCCCGCTTAGCAAACGCCCTGATTGCGGCGGGGCGGGAGAGGGTGCGGGCGAGGTGGGCGGATACGTTGCCCTCGGGGATGGTCCAGCCCATGGATTTGGCCCAGCCGCAGCTATGAGCGAGAAGCAGGTCGGGCACTGTGAACGTATCGCCCATAACATAGGTTTTGTCGCCGAGGCGCTGGGAGAAGTTCGCCATGGCGCGGTCGAAGTCGTGGCGGCAACCCTTCTTGGTGTCCTCGCAGCGCAGGTCCTTGGGTAGCACAAAGGTATGTTTGGCTGCGGTCCAGATTGGGGATTCGACGTCGTCGACGGCGAATTGGGTCCAGCTATCCTGGTGGGCGCGAGGGATGGTGCCGGCCTTGTTGGTCAGCGCGCCGTGTTTGTCAGCGAGGTATTGAAGGATCGCGACGCTGTCGATGACGTAGTCCTCGCCGTCCTTGAGGATGGGGACTTTGCCCGATGGGTTGATTGCGGCGAGCTTGGCGTCGCGCGGCGGGACCGGGTCGATGTCATAGGGCTGGCCGAGTTCTTCGAGCATCCAGATGACGCGGATGGCGCGGGTCTTCGGCGTTCCGATGACGGTGTACATGCTCGGCTCCGGGTGGGTGCGACGTGTAGGTTGGGTTGAGCCCACTTGCGAAACCCAACGAAGTTCCTTGTCCCAGCGTTGGGTTTCGCCAATGCTCAACCCAACCTACTGGTCATGATTACTCGCAGATCGCTTTATTGGTGTTGCGGTGGGCTAAGTCGACGTGGAAGTGGTTGCGGTGGGAGGCGTTGGTTTCGGGGCCAAGCGTCGTTGAGAACCGCTTGCAGGCGCTTTCGTGGACGGCGCGCAGGAATAACGCGGTGATGGTTGACGCGTTGTGATCGGTGGGCGTGGCCTGGGCGGCAGCCGCCTTTGAAGGAATCGCCTGCGCATCTGCCTTCTTGTCTGCCGGTTTTTGGGGGCCGCCGAGACGGCTTGGCTGGGCAAGCCCGAAGTCGGTTGGCTGTTTGGCTGTGCCGTTGCCGAAGGTGATAGCGGGCTTGGGGAGCCCTTCGATCAGCGTGCCGGCGTTGGCGAGCGGGTTGGGCGAGGTCTGCTGGGCCGGAGAGGGCGCCGTTTTGGCGGCAGCTAAAGCGCGCGTGCGGGCTTCTGCTTGGGCTTTCTCAGCGAGAAGGCGGGCGGCCTGTTCTTTTTCGGCGGCGGCTGCAGCAGCGCGGATTTCTCCGGAGGTCATGCCCCAACCATCGAGCACGTAGGCGGTCTGGCCGGAGGCGGTGGCGAAGCCGCGAACATCAAGGGCGTTGGCCTTGCCGTGTTCAGATAGCTTGCTCAGCGTGCGGCCGTAGGCGTTGCGGCAGGAATACGAACTCATGGTTTCCAGGCGGACGATTTCCTTGCCGAGGTGCTTTTTCGCGAGCGGCTGGATGTCGGCCTTGACCCAGTTATGGATCGCGACGGCCATATCGCAATTGAGAATGGCTGGCGGGGTGATGGCGACTTGCGGATTTTTGCCCACGCTGACGAGTTCGATGGGGGCGAGGTCGCCGCAGGAACCGTCTTCGATCGGGTCTTTGGCAATCGTGACAGCATTGATGGAAGCGAGCAGTGCGGTGCAGCGGGCGCGCGCGGTGTCGATTTCGATTTTGCGCTGGGCGGCTACGGCTGCGGCGGTTTCTGCGACCGTTGCGGCGGCGGAGGCCGCGATTGGGGGCGCCGCGGGGGTGGCCGGTTTGATCGTTGCGGGCGGGGCGTCTTGAGCGGCGTGCGCGAAGACGGACAGGCCAAGAGAAGCGAAGCTTGCGACTGCGATGGTGTTTGCCCAGCGGCGCACGGGGTTTTTGGTCGACAATGCGATCACTTTCGTCTCCCTGCCATCGCCCGCCGTTGCCGTTCAGCCGCTTAAGGGCCTGAAAGACAAACGAATCACCGGCGATATATTACACATCCCTGCCCGTTTCCGGAATGGTCCGCCCACGTCTATGGGGCGAACGTGCTGATTTGTCCGGTTCTATTCAAACGCTAGCAGATCGGGTTTGTTGCGTCTTCGTGGTGGGTTATTTCGAAAACGCTTTACACTTTCGCCTAAACGCGCGGGATTGGAATTCCGTAAGGTGCCGGGATTGCATTGCGCGTGGCCTTCGCGGATTGAAGTTAGCGAAGAGTGTGGACGAACGGGGGCGGATTCATGGCAGAGCTGGCAGTTATTCCCGCGACAAATGGAGTGAGTGATGACCGTTTTGGGGCGGCTGCGGTCGTTACGCTTGATCGTGGCGGCGCGCTGAATGCGCTGACGCCTGCGATGGTGGCGCGGATGGATGGCTGTTACCGGCGGTTCGCGCGCGACGCCAATCTCTATGTCGTCATTGTGAAGTCGGCGGATCCAAAGGCTTTTTGTGCCGGCGGAGATGTGCGGGCGCTGAGTGCTCTGGCGCGGAGTGATGTTGCGGCGGCGCGTGCGGCATTGCGGGCCGAATATGGGCTGAACTGGCTGCACGAGTGCTTTTCCAAGCCGACGGTCGTGTTCATGGACGGGTTTGTGATGGGCTCGGGGGTGGGGATTTCGGCTTATGCAACCCATCGGGTGGCTGGGCCACGCTATACGTTTGCAATGCCCGAGACGGCGATCGGGTTCTTTCCCGATGTTGGCACGGCTTACGGGCTGGCGCGGCTGCCGCATCACATCGGGCGATATCTCGGGCTGACGGGGCACAGCGTCGACCGGGCGGACGCCTATGCGCTGGGTCTGGTGACGCATTGTTTGGAGCCGGAGCAGTTTGCCGAGGTCGAGGCCGGGTTGGCTGAGGCGCACCCGGTCGATCCGTTGCTGGACGAGCGGCATCGCAATCCAGGACCAGGACCCCTGATGGTTCATGCGGAGGCGATCGAGCATTGCTTTGCGGCGGCAAGCGTCGAAGAGGTGCTGGAGCGGCTCGAGGGTGTGCGGGGGGGGAGTGCTGTGTTTGCGCAAAAGGCGCTGGCGGATTTGCGGACGAGGTCGCCGCTCGGGCTCAAGGTTTCTTTGCGCCACATCAGGGAAGCGGCGGCGCTGGATTTGCGGCAGACGCTGGAGGTTGATTACCGGCTCGGGTGCCGGTTCATGGAAGTTGCTGATTTTCACGAGGGTGTGCGGGCAGCCTTGATCGACAAGGATCACGCCCCACGCTGGGTGCCTGTCGCGCTCGCCGATGTCACTAAAAACCAGCTCGACGACCTATTTGCGGCGATGCCAAGCCGCGAACTCAATCTTGCGTTGCGTCAAGAGATGCAGCGTATGCGCGTTTAGCGGTTTGGTGCGCAGCTATCGGGCTCGCATGGTTTTGCGGTCAAGCCGATTCCGGCGTTCATTTTCTGAGCGTGCGCAAAGATTATTTGGACGACGGTATGTTCTACAGACCTGTATCTACGTGGTTTTGTACGATTGTGGGTCGAATTGGAGGCGTATTCGGCGAGATTAAACCCCCTGTTTACTATGTCTATTTAGGTAAGGTTTAGTTATCCAGGTTACTCTGACCTCAACCCGGAAATGAACCGGATTGTACAACCTTAAATAGTAATGCGTAAGAAGGCGTCAGTCCCATGAGTATCGCGTACGATATGCGCAACCGCGCACTTGCCCCTGCCCAACACGTCGTTCAGGAAGAAGGCTTCCGCGGCGAATATCTCCAAGCGCTTCGTCTGATCGAGCGGCTGCACCGGCTTTTGCTCGACGTTATCAAAGATGAATTCGACCGTAACGGCGGGTCGGACATCAACAGCGTGCAGGCGCTGCTATTGTATAATATCGGCGAAGGCGAGCTGACGGCTGGTGAGCTCAAGACGCGCGGCTATTATCTTGGGTCGAACGTTTCCTACAACCTGAAGAAGCTCGTCGATATGGGCTACATTCATTACAAGCGGTCGGACATTGACAAGCGTTCGGTGCGGGTTTCGCTCACGCAGAAGGGCAAAGATGCCTGCGACGTAGTGCAGAAGCTGTATCATCGCCAGTTGTCGTCGATCGAAGCGGTTGGTCAGGTCAACAACGACGACGTGAAGGGCCTGAACAAGGCGCTGGTTCGTCTCGAGCGCTTCTGGTCGGATCAGATCCGCTATCGGCTTTAGTCTTGCCAAGCGCCTGACCTGAAGAAGGTCCGGCGTTTTGAGTCCGGCGCTAACGCCGGCGGCCGTTGGCCGCTTCGGTCTGCGCTGAGGCGCTGACCGCTAGGGGCGTTTTCATATTCGGGATGCTTGGCTGGCTGTGGTGGCTATGCCGCAGCGAGGCGGCGGATACCTAACTGATTGTAAATGTGACTTCCCAAAGGCGGTCGAATACATCAAATCGCTACGGTTAAACCGGCTCGCGATTTGGAGACTTCGATGACTGCGCTGATCTCAAAGGTTCTTCAGCCAAAGTTCGCGCTTGTCCCTGCGTTGGCTCTGCTCGTGTCTGCACCGGCTGCGGCGCAGGACGGCGATTGGTTGCGATGGGGGGCTGGCAACACGACTGGCGGCATCAACGCCAACACCGGTTATGATCGCGAGTTCATCCGCGAGTGGGAAAAAAACCCGCCCAAAGGCTTTCCCACCGTGTCATCGGCCAATCTCGGGCCGATGAAGGTTGCCATCAAGCGCTATGAAGAGATCGTGAAGGCCGGGGGCTGGCAGCCGATCCCCGACGTCAAGCAGTTGGATGGCAAGTCGTTGCAGCAAGGTCAGACGGCACCTACCGTTGCTCTGGTTGCCGCGCGTCTCGCGGCGTCTGGCGATCTTGAGGGCGGGGCGAATTCCAGCGGTTATTTCGACGGCGCGCTGGAAAAGGCTGTGAAGCGGTTTCAGGCGTCGAATGGATTGACGCCGACTGGGATTGTGGACGACCGCACGGCAACCGCCATGAGCGTTCCGGCGGATGCGCGTTTGAAGCAGCTAAAAGCCAACCTTCCGCGGGTGGCCGAATTGGCGGGGTCGCGGCCCAAGAAATATGTGCTGGTCAACATTCCGGCGTTCAACGTTGAAGCGGTTGAGGGCGACAAGGTTGTGTCGCGTCATACCGGCGTGGTGGGCAAGACCGAGCGGCCGACGCCGCTGCTGCGGTCGGCGATCACGAACCTCAACTTCAATCCTACCTGGACGTTGCCGCCGACGGTCGTCAGCAAGGATCTGATCCCCAAGGGGGTCGATATGCAAAAACGCAGTCAGAACGTGCTCGTGAAGTACGGCATCGACGCCTATGACGGCGCCGGCAAAAAGCTGGATCCGGCCAAGATCAACTGGTCGAGTTCGACCGTGCAGGGGCTAACGTACCGCCAGCAACCGGGCAAGGAAAACCCGCTCGGATTCCTCAAGATTAATTTCGACAGCGCTAACTCCGTCTACATGCACGATACCCCCTCTGAGACGCTGTTTGGCAAGAACGTGCGCGCGGCCAGTTCGGGTTGCGTGCGGGTGGCCAACATTGAAATGCTGGCGGCTTGGCTGCTTGGCAATCAGGGCTGGAGTGCGGAAGGCGTCCATAAAATGCGCGAGACCGGCGAGCGCAAGGATGTGACTTTGAAGCAGCCGGTGCCTTTGAATTTCGTCTATGTTACTGCCTGGGCGACGCCTGATGGTGTCGTGCAGTTCCGCCGCGATCTTTACCAAAAGGACGGCGTCGGCCCGCTGGCTGCGAGTTATTGATCGCCAGGGGTCTTAACCCTGCGTAAGGGATGAACCCAGCTGCGCATAGGGCTGGTGTTTGCGGCTTGCGGCCGATCCTATCCGCCAGCACCTTGCGCTGGCTCAATGCGGGTAGGCCCATGCCATCGCAAAAGCCATTATAAAGTTGGTCACTGCGACAGTTGTGATGTTGCCGTGGATGGCTTAGGCGTGGAATGTGCTAAAAAATTCACCACGCATGTTGACAGACTGCGCGGCATAAGCGACCGGTAGAGCGAGACGTTCATGGAATATAGTCAGTATTTTCAGTCGGCGCTCGATGCTCTCCGCCGTGAGGGGCGGTACCGCGTGTTTGCCGACATCAAGCGCCAGCAGGGGGCGTTTCCGA